>JBAUCK010000171.1:0-18640 GCA_049677525.1 Xanthobacteraceae bacterium | reverse complement strand
GCATCCCGGTGGACCGGCACATCTGGATCTCGTGGGTAATCTCCTGCTGCTTCGTCAGCGTCGCCGGTGCGCTCTATGCGCTGCTGAACAATTTCGTCGATCCCCGCGCGCTCTATTGGACGCAGTCCGGCGATTTCGTCATCATGGCGGTGCTCGGCGGCATGCGCTCGTTCTGGGGCCCGTTGCTCGGTGCGACGATCTTCGTTCTGCTCCAGGATTATTTATCGAGCCAGACCCAGAACTGGATGTCGTTCGTTGGCCTGTTCTTCGTGCTGGTGGTCCTGTTCTTCCCGCGCGGCATTCTTGGCGCGATCCGGCGTAAGGTGGCGTGATGAGCCTGCTCCAGGTCAAAAACGTCTCGAAACACTTCGGCAGCCTGATTGCCGTCAACAATATTTCGATGACGGTGGAACCGGGCGAGCTGCGTGCCATTATCGGCCCGAACGGCGCCGGCAAGACCACGTTCTTCAATTTGATCACCGGCTTCTTCACGCCGACATCGGGCAGCATCGTTTTCGACGGACAGGACGTCACCCACCTGTTGCCCGCGCGGCGCGTCTGGTGCGGCATGGCACGCACCTTCCAGGTCACCGAGATCTTCCCCGAACTGACGGTGCGAGAGAATCTGCGCATCCCGGTCGAGGTCGCCTCGGGGCTGCGCCTGCGCGCCTGGCTATCGCAAACCGACGACGTGAAAATCCGCGAGCGCGTAACCGAACTGCTCGCCATGGGCAGTCTCACCGACAAGGCCGAGCGCCCGGTCGGCGAACTGTCCCACGGCGATCAGCGCGCCACCGAGATCATGATGGCGCTGGCACTGAAACCGCGGCTATTGCTGCTCGACGAGCCGACGGCCGGCATGGGGGATCAGGAAACCTACGACATTACCCAGCTCATTCGCCGCCTGCACAAGGACGGCAAGCTGACGATCGTGCTGATCGAGCACGATATGCGCGTGGTGTTCCATCTCGCCGACCGCATCATGGTGCTCGATCAGGGTAAATTCCTTGCCGAAGGCACGCCGCCGGAAATCGCCGCCAACAAGGCGGTGCAGACCGCCTATCTCGGACAGGCGGCGTGACGATGCGGCGTAAAGATTGCAACATGAGTATCGCAGCATGACCGCAGCTTTGATTGCCGACGGCCTCCACACTTACTACGGCAAGAGCCATATCCTGCACGGCGTCAGCCTCGAAGCCGCCGAGGGCCAGGTGACGGCGCTCCTTGGTCGCAACGGCGCCGGCAAGACGACGACCTTGCGCAGCCTGATGGGGCTCACACCGCCGCGCGAAGGCCACATCAAGATTTTCGGCGCCGAGACGACGGGCTGGCCGTCGTTTCGCGTCGCCGCGCTTGGCGTCGGTTATGTGCCTGAGGGCCGCAAGATTTTCCCGAACCTCACGGTCGAGGAAAACCTCCTGGTGCCGCTGGAGCGCTCAGGCCCGTGGACGCTGGCGAGCATCTATCAACTCTTCCCTCGCCTCGAGGAGCGCAAGTCCAACAAGGGGCGACAGCTCTCCGGCGGCGAGCAGGAAATGCTGTCGATCGCGCGCGCACTGCTGCTTAATCCGAAGCTGCTCATTCTCGACGAGCCGTCGCAGGGGCTGGCGCCGCTGATCGTGCGCGAAGTGTTTCGCATCGTGACCAAGATGCGCGCCGAAGGCATTTCGGTCCTGCTGGTCGAGCAGAATGTGCGCATGAGCCTTGAAGTCGCCGACCACGCTTATGTGCTCGACGACGGCCAGGTAGTTTATTCAGGGACCGCCCACGATCTCGCCGCCGACGAGGCGCGCGTGCAGTCGCTTGCTGGCGCCAGCGCCGAGGAATGGTCACCGCGGGCGTAGCGACGCAACGCCCGCTGGCCTCCGCAAAAGCAACAACCCCGCCTGGACTTCCGCTCGCGCGGGAATGAGCGTATTCGAAGCGTCTAGCTGGCGCTTTTCGGATCGAGGCCGTATTTCGCGCACATCTTGGTGACGATCGCGAAGTCCTTGCCGCCGGCAATCAAGCCCATCACCGCACCGGTAACATGACCGCCCGAGACATTGGCCTCGACGATATAGGCCTGCGCGCCGTTATAGGCGGGGTATGGGCTCTGGGCGTCAACAACGCCGCAGTAATTCACCGAATCCTCGCTCACGACAGCCGGAAACTTTGCCCATTTGTATCTTGCCGAATTCGGATTGCGCAGCGACGGCGAAATTGCGTCGATGATCGCCTTCTTTTCTTGCGGCGTCAGGTCGCGCTGCGCCACGCCGGATGGCGTTGCCGCAGGCATCTGACCCGACATGGGATTCGCAGGCGAAGATGAGGACGCTGCTGTCCTTACCGGAGACGTTGCGCAAGCCGAAACAAAAAGGCCGGCCGCCAGCGCGGCAAACGCCGTAAAGCTTGATTCTTTCACGCGTGTTCCGTCGTTAGTGCGAAGGCGCGGATGCGGCATCCGTGCTCGTGGTTTTGCTCGATACCCGCACGGCGCCGACACTGACCTTCGGCGTGACCGAGGGCTTCGGCGGCGTCGCGGCAGCGACATCCGTGACCGGGGTGCCGTCCGGACGAATGGTGTGAACGCCGCTCACGATCATCGCCCGGCCGTCGCGCGTGGGACTGCTCATTTCCTTGACGTTATCGCTCACCAGCGTCTCGTCGGCGTTCGGATTCGACGTGTTCATCATACGCAGGTGGCTGATGAAGATCTTCGGATAGATCAGCGTCGAAGCCGGCGCCTTCAGGCCCATCTGGTGAGCGATGTCGGCGACGAAGGCGTTGCAATTGTAAAGCTCGGCGCTCCAGGTGTGCGAACGCCCTTGCAAGTCGCGGACATAGGCCATCACGCGATCATATTGGTCTTTGCTCATCAGCACGCGGTAGCGCGCGGTGACATATTTGTCTTCGAGGTCGCCGTCGGTCCAGCCGGTCTCGGCGGGCACCGGCACATAATGCCCGATCACCCAGGCGGTCGAGTCATCGCCGACAGGTGAAAGACCGGCGACGCTGGCGTGGGTCGGCGCCTCGCCGACACGGCCATGCACGATATAGGTGTGGCCATAATCCCAGGAAAAGCGTGAGCGGAATTCAATGTAATAAGGACCCGAGCCGCTGGTATACAGCGGCGCGCCCACGCCGGGCTGCCGCACGATTTGCGGCGGCTTGGCGCCGCTGGTTTGCGCAATATTCTGCGCAACCGCTGGATGAAAGCCGAAGCTCACAAGGGCTGCCACGGCGACCACGCCCGTCAGCCGCACAGTACGGAATCGGTCGATTAGCTTGTGTCGCATGATCCCCTCCACGTGACCCATCACGAGCCATCTGAGGTCACGGCCTCGGTGCTTGACCCGGCGATTGACCCTCATGTCCCTTCAGCAGAAGGGGCCACAGTCGATCGCGTCCGTTGCCTTAACGGTATCGCTAATTGCCTCTCCCCCGATGGCAAATGTTCGGCAGCCCCCAACAGAATTGTGCTGTGCGTCATATTTGCAACGCTTCCAGGCCGAGAACTTCAATTCACATGAAATTGTGTAAATTTCCGAAAGCCGCAGAGCTCGGCGGTGGCGTCGATCGGCCGTTCCCTGAAGAGACCTGGGCTACCGGCCCAGTCTTGGGCGTGCGCCGCCGCTTTCCTACCGTCTTGGGGGTGAAACAGAGGCCTGGAACCCAAGCTGCAGTGCAATCAGATCGAGACTGTGTCTTTTGAGCACTAGAGAACCGAGGGGGCCCCCTGTATGGTTAGGCGTGTCATGACAAGGGGGAGTTCTCTTCATGAAAAAGCTCGCTCTAGCAACGGCCGCGGTGTTGGCTCTCCTGAGCATCGCTGGCTGCGCTCAAGTCGGCAAGGGTAAGGCCCCGCCGCCGGTCGTTACCAAGGGGTAAGTTGCTGTACAGCAATTGTATGGGGGGAGGGCCGGCCTTGTGCCGGCCCCTTTCTTTTTGGCGACCCCCTGTTCGCAAATGTCGGCGAGCAACCCAGTATTTCCGCCCAATTTTCCGTCCCCGAACAATCCGACTACTCGGCCGCGCGTTTTAGCACGAGCGCGGCTGCCGCTTTGTCGTAGCCCTCTTCCCGCGCCATCTGGTCCTTCAGGTCGACCAGGTCGTAATACTCATCGAGCGTCAGCAGTTGATCGAAGGCCGGCGTCATCGAATTTTCGCGCTTGAGAATACGCAGCACGTTCCGCACCGCATGCGCGGCGGCGAAGATCGGGAGCGATGGAAACGTCGCCGCAACGACGCCGGCTGATGCCAGTTCCTCGAGGCTGCGTTCCTTGCGGCCGGCCGCCTGCGACAGCGTCGCCATATGCGGGCCCGGCACTTCACGGATGACCCGCTTGATGTCGGCGATATTATCGACGCCGATCGGCTTCGCCATGTCGGCGCCGGCTTCCATGAACAGCCGGCTCCGCTCGATCGCGGCATTGAGGCCTTCGACGCCCATCGCGTCGGAACGGCCGCAGATGAAGAAATCGGGATCGGTGCGCGCGTCCAGTGCAGCTTTGAGCTTGGCCAGGGCCTGTTCGATCGGGATGATCTGCTTGCCCGGCAGATAACCGCAGCGATTGGGGAACACCTGATCGCTGATGAAGACCCCGGCGGCGCCCGCGGCCTCGAAGCCGCGGATCATCTGCCGGACATTATTGACGCCGCCGAAGCCGGTATCGGCGTCGACATAAACCGGCACATTCACCGCGCCACAGATACGCGCGTAATGATCGGCATAGTCGCGCATATTCGACTGGCCGGTATCCGGCTGCGCCAGCATCGAGCCGATGCCGGCATTGCCGCCGGCGCAGATCGCCTCGAAACCCTCGGCTTCGATGATACGCGCTGATAGGCCGTCATAGGCGCCAGGCATGAGAACGAGCCGCTTGCCTGACATGATCGCCCGCAGCTTTTTGCGCACACTCATTGTCCGGTCTCCTCCATTGCAATCGCCCCCGCCGCAACCTCTTTGGTCACCGGCGGGGAACGTGGTAAATTACGGGCGGGCGATCATACTTGATGGCTGATGGGGCGTAATTTCCAAATCGCATCGCAAGTCGCATTGTTTGGCGGCTCGCACAGCGCATTTTATGCGACTGGCAGCCGCTTGAACACTCGGCCGCTTTGCGCCTGCGCATGCCACGGTGCGGCACGGAATTGAGAACGAGACCGCTATGAGAACCGCTGCGAAAACCTGGCGTATCCTCTTGGCTATCACTTTCACGCTTGCCACTTTCGCGGCACGCGCGGAGACGATCGAAATCAACGAAGATCGCGGCGGCTTCGTTTTCCTCTATCTGATGAAATGGCAGAAACTCGCCGCGCAACATCCCAACGTTCGGATAACAGGCGTTTGTCTGTCCGCATGTACCGTGCTGTTGGGATATATTCCGCGCAAGAACATCTGCATGACCGATAAAGGCGTTCTGGGCTTCCATCTCGCCACCGTGTCATTTGCCACCAGGCAATTGTTGGAAGTCTATCCGGACGACATCAAGGCTTGGATCGACAAGCATGGCGGCCTGACCCATCAGGTGATGTGGATGCAGGCGCCTGAGACCTATCGTTATTTCCAGAAGTGCCCGGCGGGATAGTCCAACGCCGGTGATCCGCCGCTTGCTGCAGCCAGGGCTGCGCCTCGGCCGCCTCTCGTTCCCAACTCACGATCTCATCAACGTGTTTCATCGTCATGCCGATATCGTCGAGGCCTTCAAGAAGGCGCGTGCGATCGGCACCCGGAATTTCAAAACTGATATCCGGACCGCCCGGTCCGCTGATGCGCTGCGTCACCAGATCGACGGTGAACGGCGTGGCGCCGTCAGCCGCGACGACGCGGGCGATAAACGCGTCCGCGACGCCGGCATCAAGCACGATCGGCAATAAGCCGTTCTGCAGGCAATTCTCGCGATAGATGTCGGCAAAGCTTTTGGCGACGATGACGCGGATATTGTTGGCAAGCATGCTCCAAACCGCGGATTCGCGCGACGACCCGGCGCCGAAATTGTTGCCGGTAACCAGAATCCCGGCGCTGCGGAATTGCGGCTTGTTGAGCACGAAGTCCGGAATTTCACCGCCGTCCTCGCGAAATCGTTGGCGGTTGAACAGCATCACCTTGTAATCGTCCTTGAGGCTGCGCGACGGCAAGAACGGCGCGATCTGGTCGGTGTTCATGTCGTCGACCAGAAGCGGGGCGGCGATGCCGCTATGGGTGCTGAATGGCTGCATCGTCCCTGCCTTCAATGGCTCCCGACCAATCGCCGCACATCGGCGATGCGGCCGGTGATCGCGCTCGCTGCGGCGGTCGCCGGGCTCGCCAAATGCGTCCGCACCTTCGGCCCCTGACGGTTTTCGAAATTGCGATTGGTCGTCGAAACCACGCGCTGGCCGGGCTCGGCGCGATCGCCGTTGCCGCCGGCACACATCGAGCAGCCGGATTCGCCCCAGAAAAAGCCGGCATCACGGAATACGCGGTCGAGCCCAACCGCTTCCGCCTCGCGTTTCACGCCCGACGAGCCAGGCACGACCATGGCGAACACCCCGTCGGCGACGCGCCTGCCTTTGACGATCGTGGCGGCGACTTCGAGATCGGGAAGCCGGCTGTTGGTGCAGGAGCCGATGAAGACACGGTGCACCGGAAGCCCCATCAGCGGCGTCCCGGGCTCTAGCCCCATATAAGCGAACGCGCTTTCGGCGGCGGCGCGCCGGCTCGCATGGATCGCGGCCGCTTCTGGAACCTTGCCGGAAATGCCGACGACCTGGCTCGGATCGGTGCCCCAGGTGATCTGCGGCTCGAGCCCGCCGCAGTCGAGCGTCACCTCGCGATCGAAAACCGCGCCGTCGTCGGTCGTGAGCGTGCGCCAATGCGCGAGCGCGCGATCCCACATCTGGTCCCGCGGCACATAGGGACGGCCTCCGAGCCAGGCGAAGGTCTTGTCGTCGGGCGCGACAAAACCGGAGCGGCCGCCCATCTCGATATTGAGATTGCACAGCGTCATGCGCTGTTCGATCGGCATCTCAGCGATGGCGGCGCCGGCATATTCCACCGCATAACCGCGCGCGCCCGCAACGCCGAGATCGGCAATCAGGCGCAGCGCGATATCCTTGGCGCTGACATGGGCGCCAAGCCTGCCGTGGAGCCGCACCCGCATGCTCTTCGGCCGCTTCATCGCCATCACTTGCGTCGCTAGAATATGCCCGAGCTCGGTCGTGCCGCAGCCGAACGCAAGCGCGCCGAGCCCGCCGACCGTGCTGGCATGACTGTCGGGGACCGCGTGCGTCGCTCCCGGCAGCACGAGGCCCATTTCCGGCGCGACGACATGGCAGATGCCCTGCTCGCGATCGTCAACGTCGAACAGCCGGATGCCGTTCCTGCGGCAGCCTTCGCGCATCGCTTTGATGAAGGCGGTTCCTCCGGGATTGGTGTTCTCATCGCGGCCGGGCTTGGTCGCGACGGTGTGATCCTGCACGGCGAAGGTGATATCGGCGCGGCGCACCGGGCGCCCCTGCTTTTCGAGCTGCGCAAAGGCGTGATGGGCGTGCAGTTCGTGAAGCACGTGGCGATCGATATAGAGCAGATCACGGCCGTCGCCGCGTTGTCCGATCCGATGAAAATCCCAGGTTTTGTCGAACAGCGTGCGCGGCATTGTGGTTCTACCGATGTGTTCCTGCCAATATGGGGCGCGTATATGCAGGCCCTAATTCGCGCTTCTTTGCCGTGTATTTTGGGCGCCGCTCAAGCACAAGGCAAGCCGTCGAGCGCGCGCAGTCGTATCGCGCAACATGCATAGCAAAGGATCGGAGTTGGCCCATGCCCCAGGTTGTCGGCATCGATCATCTGGTTCTCAGCGTCGGCGATTTCGAGCGCTCCAAGGCGTTTTACGGCAAGCTTCTCGGGTTCCTCGGCTTCAAGTTCAAGTACGACTATGCCGACATGGCCGGTTGGAGCAACGGCAAGACGCTGTTTTGGATCGCCGCCGCGGACAACGAAGGCCGCAAGCGCAAATACCGCAAAGGCGATATCGGCTTTCATCACTATGCGTTCGAGCTCGCGAGCCGCAAGGATGTCGACTTGCTCGGCGCCTTCCTTGTCGGCAACGACATGAACGTGGCCGATCCGCCGGGAGAATATTACGAACGCAATTATTACGCGGTCTATTTCACCGATCCAGACGGCATGAAACTCGAAGGCATGATCTGGGCGCCGCCGGAAAAACCGGCCAGGCGAAAAGCCAAGCGCAAGACGGCATCGGTGCGAAAGCGGAAGACCGCGCGCTGAGCGCGCCGGCGCTCAGGACGCGGCGCGCAGCGGCATCGCGATCTGTGCGACGACCGCGTTCCGGCCGCGGCGCTTGGCGGCATAGAGGGCGCCGTCCGCCGCTTCGATCAGATTGGCGTAGCTCTGGAATTTTTCCGGAACCATCGAGTCGACGCCGACGCTGATAGTGACGTGGCCCATAGGCGATTCCGAGTGATTGATCATCAGATCCTCGATGGACTGCCGCGCCTCCTCCGCAAGCGCAGCGGCGCGATTGATATCGAGCCCCGGCAACAGCAGCGCGAATTCCTCGCCGCGGGCCACGAGCACGGCCTCTTCCAATGTGACGAGCGACAGCGTCTCGCCGACAGCGCGCAAGCAGGTGTCGCCGGAGACGTGGCCGTAGCGATCGTTGAACAGCTTGAAGTGATCGATATCGACCATCATTAGCGCCAGTGGCTTGTGGCCCTCGGCGGCCTTCTGCCATTCGCGCTCGATCTCGCGGTCGAAGCCGCGCCGGTTGGCAAGCCCGCTGAGTCCGTCGAGGCTCGCGAGTTCGTCGAGATGACGATTGGCGATCTGCAATTCTTCTTCGCGCGCGGCAAGCTTGGCCGCCATGTCGTCGAGGGCTGCGGCAAGCGGTGCGAATTCGGCGACCCAGGGCTCTTGCGTGGCGCGGACGTGGAGGTCGCCGCGGCCGAAGCGCGTCGCGGTACGCACCAGGCGAGCGGATCGGCCGCACCACCAACTGCTCGCCGCCGAACCAGGCGATCAGAAGCACGAAAAGCCCGAAGGCAATTAGCTGCAGATAGGCGACGCCGATCTCGTGGTCGATACCGGCATGGACCGCACTTTCGTCGAGGCCGACGGCAAGCCGCGCCTGTGTCCACGGCACGCGCACATAAGCGAAAAATTCGCTGGATGCCGTCGAGATCCGCAACCGTGACGGTGCCGCTGTCATTAGCGAGCATTTCCCGCGCCAATTCGCTGTTGGCGAAGCGCTTGCCGATATAGGCCTGCTGATCGGCCGAGCCGGCGACGAGCGTGCCCGCGCTGTCGAGCAGCAGGACCGCAGCGCCGGAATGCTGGGCGGCCGTCGCGGCGAGATCGCCGATCCATTGCAGATTGATCACCGCCATCACGACGCCACCGAGCGCGCCGTCATCCTTGACGATCGGATAGCTCGCGACGACGCTCGGCACATCGTTGGCGCGGCTGATCATGTAATCGCTGAGCGCAAATTCGCGCGATGTCACCACGCTCTGAAAGTGCGATCGGTCCGACACATTGAGTCCGAGGGCGAGCGGCTGAGTGGAGCACTTGATGCGGCCGTCGTCGCTGGCGATCGAGAGGTCGCGGATCCACGGAATGTACGTCATCAGATCGGCTAGGTGCCGATTGCAGGTGCTGGAATCGAGCGGCATCTTGGCATAGACGCGCGACACGATTTGCAACAGCGGGCGCACCGAATAGATGATCTGGCGCTGCGATTCGGCGCCGCGGCGAGCAAGTTCGATCACATCGTTGTTGGCGCGTTCGGTGCGGATGGCGCGGGCTTCTTCCAGCCCATGCACGCGTTCGATCATCAAGGGAGCGATCGCGAGGAGAGCGAGAACGATCAAGCGCGCGCGGATGCTGAGCATCGGCTTACTCGGCGCCGATGTTTTTTTGGATTTTGGGTCGCCGTCAGGCATTCCGCACTCCCCCGCCCCGGTTTGGTAAGCTACAAAAGACCCGTAAAAAGAAGCTAAAATTTGCGAAGGGCGTTGACGATATGGAAATCATAGAGCGGCAGGGCAGCGCCGAAATCGGCCTTGCCGCGGTGCGCGAAGAGATCGCGTCGGTCTGCCGCGAGGCCGGGCGCGACCCATCAAGCGTCACGCTTGTTGCGGTTTCAAAAACCTTTAGTGCCGAGGCGATTACGCCGGTCATCACCGCGGGCCAGCGCGTTTTCGGGGAGAACAGGGTGCAGGCGGCCAAGGCCAAGTGGCCGCCGCTGATTGCGCAAAATCCGGGCGTCGAACTGCACCTAATCGGACCGCTGCAATCCAACAAAGCACGCGAGGTGGTGGCCTTGTTCGACGCCGTGCATTCGCTCGATCGCGAAAGCCTAGCCGAGGCGCTGAGCAAGGAAATCGAAAGGCAGGGCCGCCGTCCGGTGCTGTTCGTCGAGATCAATACCGGCGCCGAACCGCAAAAGGCCGGCGTACTGCCGCAGGAAACGGATGCCTTTGTCGCGCACTGCCGCGACACTTACGGGCTCGAAATCTCCGGGTTGATGTGCATCCCGCCGCACGACGAAGCCCCGGCCCCGCACTTTGCCCTGACCGCCAAGATCGCCCGCCGCAACGGGCTGAAATTGCTGTCGATGGGCATGAGCGCTGATTTCCAGACCGCAATCGCCTTTGGCGCGACGCATGTGCGGGTCGGGAGCGCCATTTTCGGCTCTCGACCGCGTGCCGTCGGCTAAACCCACAGCCTAAGAGTGAATCTTTATTCTTGTTCTTGGCCCAATGCGTGACAAGAGCTTGCGCAGGTCGTCCAGGCGCAGGGCGACACAGCCCGCGGTCGGTCCAAATGTGTCGCGGGCAACGTGAATGAAGACGGCGCTGCCGAGCCCGGCGACGCGCGGGCGCGTATTGTGGTCGATCTCGATAATGAGATCGTAGAGGCCGTCCTTGCGGCGTAGCCGGTCGCCTGGTTCATTGGCCGAGCGCTTGAAAACCCGATTATAGCGGCGATCTGAGGGCGCCTCGCACCAGGCATCGTCCGGGCCGATTCGGCGCACCGGCAAAAGCGTCCGCGGCCTTTGCAGGCGGTCGGCGCGCCACCACAGGCGAACGGGGCGGAAAGTTCCAACCGGCGTGCCGCCGTCGCCTTCGCGCTTGAGCGCCCGGATGCCGCCGCGGCCGAGCGCGACGCGGAGCGTTTTATCGCCAGCATTCAGCCAGCCTTGCGCGCGCAGACCCGGACGGGACCTGACGCGAATCAAGCTCAGCGCAGTCCTATTCAGCAAGGGCTTTTGCGAAGTTTTACCCTTTCTCCAAGTGTTCCGCCCGATCTTCCCCATCGTTTCGTGTCCGGATTCCCAGTCGCCGCTTGCTCTTGTATCCTGTACCGTTCTACTTCGCCCGACCGGGCAGCAAAGCGGCAGGGGCCGGAGTAATGCCGAATACGCGCACCATTTTGATCGTCGACGACGACACCGAGCTGCGCGAGGCGCTGACCGAGCAGTTGTCGCTGCACGAGGAATTCGAGGCCATCGCCGCCGAAAACGGCAGCAAGGGCGTGCAGGCCGCCAAAACCGGGCAGATCGACCTCGTCATCATGGATGTCGGCCTGCCCGATATCGATGGCCGCGAAGCCGTGCGCATCCTGCGCAAAAACGGCTTCAAGGCGCCGATCATCATGCTGACCGGCCACGACACCGATTCCGACACGATCCTCGGCCTTGAATCCGGCGCCAACGACTATGTGACCAAGCCGTTCCGCTTTGCCGTGCTCTTGGCGCGCATCCGCGCGCAATTGCGCCAACACGAGGCGAGCGAGGATGCGGTTTTCACCATCGGGCCTTACACGTTCCGGCCGAGCTCGAAGCTCCTCCTTAACCCCAAAGGCAGTAAAGTCAGGCTGACCGAGAAGGAAACCTCGATCCTGCGTTATCTCTATCGCGCCGGGCAGAAGCCGGTATCGCGCGAGACCTTGCTGCAGGAAGTCTGGGGTTACAATTCCGGCGTCACCACGCACACGCTGGAAACCCACATCTATCGGTTGCGGCAGAAGATCGAGAGAGATGCATCGGCGCCCGCCATTCTGGTTACTGAAGCCGGCGGCTACAAACTGGTCCCTTAGATTAAGCATGATCTTTTCGGAAAACCGGTTTCCACTTTTCCGGATCATGCGCTAATCGCGGAGCGGCATGACGATCGAGAACGACATCGCGTTCCTTGAGCGCGTTCCCATTCTCCGCCGTCTCGGCGCCGGAGCGTTGCGCGTTCTTGCCATCAGCACCGAGAGTTATACCGTCGAAGAAGGCCAGGTGCTGTTCAACGCCGGCGATCCCGCCGACTGCGCCTACGTGGTGCAGGAGGGCTCGTTCAGCCTCTTTTCCGGACGGCTCAACGAGGACGAGAAGATTGCCGAATCCGGCACTTTGCTCGGCGAATCGGCTTTGCTTGCGGAGACCGTGCGGCCGGTGACTGCGGTGGCGCGCGAGTCGGCTTTGGTGCTGCGCATTTCCCGCGCCATGTTTCTCAAAATGCTGGAAAGCTACCCCGACGCCGCGCAGCGCCTGCGCGAATTGATCGCCACCCGCGCCGATCAATGGGCGCGCGAAATGGAAAATGTCCGCTCGGCTTTGGCGCGCGGCACAGGTCCGCAACAGCGATAATCGCCCGCAGCGGCAATCATTAGACTTCGATCGTCGCCGTCACCGGAACATGGTCGGACGGCCTCTCGGCGCCGCGATAATTCTTGGCGATGGCGATCGTGCCGACGCGGTCGGCAAGCTGCGGCGATGTCCAGATGTGATCGAGGCGGCGGCCTTTATCGGCGGTCGCCCAATCCGGCGAGCGGTAGCTCCACCACGTATAGAGCTTTGCCGGTTCCGGCGTCAGTTCACGCATGCTGTCGATCCAGCCGCCGGCATTGCGCGCGGCCGTGAGCTTCTCGCATTCGACCGGCGAGTGCGACACGACGCGGATCATCTGCTTGTGGCTCCACACATCGTGCTCGAGCGGCGCAACGTTAAGGTCGCCGACCAGAATGGCGCGCTCCGATTTTTCCGGCCGGATCGCGGCGCTTTCGCGCATCTCGTCGAGAAAGCCGAGCTTATGCGCGAATTTCGGATTGACTTGCGGATCCGCAAAGTCGCCGCCGGCCGGCACGTAGAAATTATGCACCGTGATGGGGTCGCGCAGGCCCGCGCGTTCGCCGAACACCGCCGAGACATGGCGGCAATCGGTCTTGCCGCAGAAATTTTGGATGCTCGTGCGCTCGAACGGCAGCCGCGAAATCACGGTGACGCCGTGATAGCCCTTCTGGCCGTTGAGCGCGACATTCTCGTAGCCGAGCCGCTTGAAACGCTTCAACGGAAAGGCGTCGTCCGGGCACTTCGTCTCTTGCAGGCACAGAATATCGGGCCGCGCCGATTTGATGAATTTGGCGATCAGATCGATGCGCAGCCGCACCGAATTGATATTCCAGGTTGTGACGGAAAGTTTCACAGGGACCAGCGGGCGGGATTGGCGGAATTGGCAGCAGCGGCCGGAAAATCGTTAAACCGCATATAATGATCAGCCGGCGTCTTCGCCAACCGATTTCAGGGCTTTGCCCACTGCTTCCTGGGCCTATTTTTACTGATTGCTGATGCTGCCGCCGTCGCGCGCGTAATTGATGACGAACAGGTTCGGATCAGGCTTTTTGGCGGTGTCGAGATTATAGACCGCGACCGTCGTATCGAAACCCTGCGGATCGGTGACGGTCCATTGCTTCAGACTGGTGTCTTTGGCATCGAACATCATCATCAGCCGGCTGGTGCCGATCATCACCTGTTTTTGCTCGATGACGACGGTGGTGAAGGTGTCGTCGGTGGTTACGCTGACGACGTCGGTGTCCTTCAACAGATCGATGCGGTCGGCGAGCAGATAACGCAGCGGCGTCTGCGACAGCGGATAGAGATCCTGGGTGGCGAGCTTGCGGTCGCGCACCACGACGGAAGAGCCGTCGGCGACGATGTCGATCGGGCTCGGCGCGTTATAGGTGAAGCGCACCCGGCCCGGCTTCTGGATATAGAACGTGCCCTCGGTACGCCCGCCGTCCGGACCGATCTGCACGAAATTTCCGACCATGGTCTGCACGCCGCTCAGATAGGCGCTGACCTTGTCGAGGAGCGCGCGCTGTTTGGTGTCGAAGGCGGTGGCCTGCTGGCTCGACGAGCCTGAGCCGCCCGAAGAATCCTTGCCGAACGGCAACGAGAACGGAAAGAAGCTCGGCGGCTTCTGCTGGCTGTCGCTGGCGGCGGCCGGGGCGGTCCCCGTCGAGGCGGGCGTGGAACCGCTTTTCTGCTGCGGCGCCGGCGTCGGCAGCGGCACGCTTTCGGCAAAAGCCGGCGCGAGCGCAAGACCGCCGCATGCAGCCGCGAGAACTATTGCCGCGTAAAATTTCGCAAAACCGGCTTTTGCAGCACGTGGTGCCGCCATATCGCTCTCCCGCTGACACGCCCTGCTGAACACTTCGGTGCAAGAACTTCGGTACTAAGACTTGTGACGCCCGCGACAACCCAATCTGCTAACGGAGCGGTATGGCGAATTCGCGGCTAGAATTAAAGGCGAAAGCCTCGATTCTCAATAGGCCGCTTCCCAATAGGCCGTATTGTTGCTGTGCCCACCTCAGAACGGACTTTCTTCCGGGCCTTCGACGAGAATTTGCCGTTTGCCGGCGTGATTGGGCTGGCCGACGACCCCTTCCTGTTCCATGCGCTCCATCAGCGAAGCCGCGCGATTGTAGCCGATCTGCAGCCGGCGCTGGATATAACTGGTCGACGCCTTACGGTCGCGGGTGACGATCGCCACCGCCTGTGAATAGAGGTCGCCGCCTTCGCCGCCCATCGCGGTGGCATCGAATACCGGATTGCCGTCCTCGTCGGTCGGCTCCTCGGCAGTGACAGCCTCGAGATATTCCGGCTGGCCCTGCAATTTGAGATGGCGGACGACCTTTTCGACTTCCTCGTCGGAAACAAAAGGCCCGTGCACGCGGCTGATGCGGCCGCCGCCCGCCATGTAGAGCATATCACCTTGGCCGAGCAGCTGTTCGGCGCCCTGCTCGCCCAAAATGGTGCGGCTGTCGATCTTGGAGGTGACCTGGAAGGAAATGCGGGTCGGGAAGTTCGCCTTGATCGTGCCGGTGATGACGTCGACCGACGGCCGCTGCGTCGCCAGGACGACATGCAGGCCGGCGGCGCGCGCCATTTGCGCCAGCCGCTGCACCGCGCCTTCGATGTCCTTGCCGGCAACCATCATCAGGTCGGCCATTTCGTCGACGATGACGACGATATAGGGCAGCGGCTCGAGATCGAGTTCTTCGTTCTCGTAGATCGCTTGGCCGGTGTCGCGATTGTAGCCGGTATGGACGGTGCGGTTGAGCTTCTCGCCCTTCTTGTTGGCCTCGGCGACGCGCGCGTTATAGCCGTCGATATTGCGCACGCCGAGCTTCGACATTTTCTTGTAGCGCTCTTCCATTTCGCGCACCGCCCATTTCAGCGCCACCACCGCTTTCTTCGGATCGGTGACGACCGGCGTGAGCAGATGCGGAATGCCGTCATAGACGGAGAGTTCGAGCATTTTCGGATCGACCATGATCAGCCGGCACTGATCGGGATGCAGCCGATAGAGCAGGCTCAAGATCATCGTATTGATGGCGACCGATTTACCCGAGCCGGTGGTGCCGGCGATGAGCAGATGCGGCATGCGCGCGAGATCGACCATCACGGCTTCGCCGCCGATCGCTTTGCCGAGACACAACGGCAGGCGGAAGCCCGTCTCCACATAATCGCGCGAGGCCAGAAGCTCGCGCAGATAAACTTTCTCGCGCACCGGATTGGGCAATTCGATGCCGATGGCATTGCGCCCGGAAACGACGGCGACGCGCGCCGATAGCGCGCTCATCGAGCGCGCAATATCGTCGGCAAGACTGATGACGCGCGAGGATTTGATGCCGGGTGCGGGTTCAAGCTCGTAAAGCGTGACCACTGGGCCCGGCCGCGCATTGATGATTTCGCCGCGCACGCCGAAATCGCCCAGCACGACTTCGAGCCGCGTGGCATTTTCCTGGATCTCGTCGGAACTTAAAGTCGAACGCTCGCTGGCGCGGGGTGCGGCGAGAAGATTGAGCGAAGGAACCTGGAAACCGCTTGACGAGCGGCGGACCGGCTTCGCGGCGCGCGGCTTGCGCGCCCGCGGTGCGGACTCCTCGTAATCCTCTTCGCCGTCATCCTCGGTATCGTCCGCCGCAGAACGGGCGGAGCCTTCGAAACGCGGCTCGACGCGGCGGCGTGGGATCGCGGGATTATCGCGCGACGCCAACGGCATCCGCTCGCGACGCAAGAACAGCCGACCCAGCCAAGCGCGGAAGCTCAGGAGGTGATGCTCGATAAAGCCGAGCGAGATCCAGGCGCTGTCGCCGGCCGCTCTGTCTTCATCGCCGTCCGCTTCATCCTCGTCTTCCTCTTCGTAGTCGTCATAATCCTCAGCCTCGCCGCCGAAGATCATGCCCGCCGCGGTGCCGAAGGCGACCAGCGCGGCAAAGCCAAGCCCGAGCGCAAAGACAAGCCGCGTCGTTCCGACCAGCTGGATGTGGAAAAGCACCAGAGGCAGCCGCAACATGGCGTCGCCGACGACGCCGCCAAGTCCTGACGGTAGCGGCCATTGTGCGGTGCGCGGCAAGCAGGACACGAAGGCTGCGCTGAGCACCGCGCCCAACATCCACACCAGCACGCGCAGCCGCTCGTGGCACAATCGGCGATGGCCGAGCAGCCGATAGCCCCACACCGCGACCGGCAACAGCAGCGCCACAGAGCCGAGCCCGAGAAGCTGCATTATCAGATCGGCGGCAATCGCACCCGGCACACCGAGGAGATTATGCACCGGCGCGTCGGTGGCGTGGCTCAGCGAGGGGTCCTGCACCGACCAGCTCGCGAGCGAAAGCCCCGCCATCATGGCGAGGCTGATCAGCGCAATGCCGACAAGCTCGCGCAACCGCCGGCGCAACGCGACGCCGAGATGGCCGGACAAAGCGGCCATGCCGTCAAGGCTGCGGTCGATCATCGACATCGCTGCACTCCGGCGTGGGAGTAAATTATCGACATCATTGCTTCGATTCGCCCGAAATGACGAATGAATCTCATCGCAGTTGCTCTAACCCAGCACCGCCAGGAGGCGATGCATCGCCTCGGCGGTGATCTCGTTGTTCTGCACCATGGCGACGCGGATATAATCCGCGCCGGGATTGCTGCCGTCAGACTGTTCGCGCGCCAAATACCGGCCGGGCACGACGCGCAGGCCCGCCTCGCGCCACAGCAGCTCCGCCGCTTTCTCGCTGCCACCGTAAGCCGCGACGTCGAGCCAGAGAAAAAATCCGCCGGGCGGCCGGCGATAGCCGTAACGATCGCCGATGATCTGATCGGCGAGGTCGAATTTCTCGCGATAGAGCCGCCGGTTCTCCTCGACGTGTTTCTCGTCGTTATAGGCGGCGATGGCGACATGCTGCATCGGCGTCGGCACTTGCGGCGCCGCGACATTGCGCAATTCGAGATAAGCGGCGAGGAATTTGCGATCGCCCGCGGCAAAGCCGATGCGCAGCCCCGGCAGATTCGATCGCTTCGACAGCGAGTGGAACACGACGACGTTCCGGAAATCCTGACCCGCGGCTTCGAGCATGCCGCGCGGCGCGTCTTTGCCGTAAATCTCGCAATAGCATTCGTCGGCGAGAACGATGAAGCCGAAGCGGCGCGCCAGCGCGGCGAGTTTTTCGAGATAAGAAAGATCGGCGACCGCGCCTTGCGGATTGGACGGCGAGGCGAGATAGACCGCGACCGTGCGCGCCAGCAATTCGTCAGTGAGTTCATCGAGATCGGGCAGGAACCCCGTGGCTTTGGTCGCCGGCAGATAGACCGGCTCGCAATCGGCCGCGATCGCGCCGGCGGAATAGGCGGCATAGAACGGATTGGGAATCAGCACCGCGGGCTTGCCGGCGCATGGCGGTACATAATTTTTTGCGGCGAGCGCGGCGAGAAAAAGTCCTTCGCGGGTGCCATTGAGCACCAGCACTTCGTGCAAAGGATCGACCGGCCGCTCAAGCGCAAAGCGCTTGTTCAGCCACTGCGCCACCGCTTCGCTGAAAGCATCGAGGCCTTTGTTCATCGGATAGCGGCCGA
The DNA here is from genome assembly GCA_049677525.1 of Xanthobacteraceae bacterium. GTDB lineage: Bacteria > Pseudomonadota > Alphaproteobacteria > Rhizobiales > Xanthobacteraceae > BOG-931. The sequence goes on along the minus strand of JBAUCK010000171.1, from coordinate 479 downwards.
ATTCGTTGACATGCGCGGCGATCACCGGGCCGACGAAAGACGGGATGGCATGCTGCGGCTCGCCCACCGCAAGGCCGATCGCGGGCTTGCCCGGCGGGGTATCGCCAAGCAACTCACGCAAACGCACAAACGGCGAGCGCGCATTGGGCGCGCGAAACGAATTTGTCTCGTTACTCATCCGGTACATCATGAACAGCGGGTACCCCCGCCGCTCCAAACACGGCACACCATAGGTGCGGCGAGGTTAAGACCCGATTAACCATCGAGATTTCCTGGGCTTTATAGCGCTTCGTAACGGCAGGGATGGACCCGCGCCGCTGACAACAACACGAAGAAAGCATCGAAGAAAAGAGGAAGCGGAACGCCGACAGACGCGTATCCTTTCCTCCGCATCTTACGGATGCGGCAGCGTGCTCTGCGGAGCACGCTCGCCTGTCGGCGTTCCACCGCGGCTCTTCCTGGAGATGTCGGAACATCTC
>JBAUCK010000170.1:0-50726 GCA_049677525.1 Xanthobacteraceae bacterium | reverse complement strand
ACGGGAGCCGGCGTGGCTTTCGCGGCGGCCGGCGCAGCGGCGGGAGCCGCTTTCGCAGCGGGGGCCGCGCCCGCGCCTTCCTTGATCTGGCCGAGGATGGCGCCGACTGCGACGGTTTCGCCGTCTTTCGCGGCGATCTCGCTCAGGACGCCGGCGGCCGGCGCCGGCACCTCGATCGTAACTTTATCCGTCTCGAGTTCGACCAACGGCTCATCCACCGCGACCGCTTCGCCCGCCTTCTTGAACCATTTGCCGATGGTCGCCTCGGTTACCGATTCACCGAGCGTCGGCACGCGTATCTCTGCCATAAATCCCTCTTCGTCACGGCCGCGCATAGCCGGCAAAAGGACGGCGTCGCTGCGCTCGCCTTCGTTGCGGCCATCCACGTCTTTGTTTGTCTCACACCGTCAAGACGTGGATGCCCGACACATGGCCGAACATGACGGCGCAAGAAATTACCCCAGAGCGTCTTCCAAGAAATTCTTGAGCTGCGCCAGATGCAGCAACATTTGCCCAACCGCGGTCGACGCCGAAGCCGGCCGGCCGGCATAGCGCGCGCGGCGGTGTTTGGCACCGATCTGGTTGAGCACCCATTCGAGGAAGATGTCGACGAACACCCAGCCGCCCATATTGCGCGGCTCCTCCTGGCACCAGACGATCTCGGCGTCCTTGAAGCGGGACAATTCCGTCATCAGCGCCTTGGTCGGGAACGGATAGAGCTGCTCGATGCGCAGAAGATAAATATCGTCGATGCCGCGCTTCTCGCGCTCCTCGTAGAGATCGTAATAGACCTTGCCGGAAGAGATGACGACGCGGCGGATTTTGGCGTCGGGCACAAGCTTGATCTTCTCGCCGGATAAAGTCTGCGCGTCATCCCACAACAAGCGATGGAACGAGGTATTCGGCCCCATATCTTCGAGCTTCGACACCGCGCGCTTGTGGCGCAGCAGCGACTTCGGCGTCATCAGGATCAGGGGCTTGCGGAAGTCGCGCTGAATCTGACGGCGCAGGATGTGGAAATAGTTGGCCGGCGTCGTGCAGTTGGCGACCTGCATATTGTCTTCGGCGCACATCTGCAGATAGCGTTCGAGCCGCGCCGAGGAGTGTTCCGGCCCCTGCCCTTCATAGCCGTGCGGCAACAGGCAGACGAGGCCCGACATGCGCAGCCATTTGCGTTCGCCCGATGAGATGAACTGATCGAACACGACCTGGGCGCCGTTGGCGAAGTCGCCGAACTGCGCTTCCCACAAAGTCAGCGCGCTCGGCTCGGCAAGCGAATAGCCGTATTCGAAGCCGAGCACGGCCTCTTCCGAGAGCATCGAATTGATGACTTCGTAGCGCGCCTGGTTCGGAGCGAGCTCATTGAACGGCGTGCAGCGCTGCTCGTTCTCCTGATCGATCAGCACCGAATGGCGCTGCGAGAACGTGCCGCGCTCGGAATCCTGACCCGACAGCCGCACGCGATGACCCTCGAGCAGCAGCGTACAGAAGGCCAGCGCCTCGCCGGTCGACCAATCGATGCCGTCACCGGTCTCGATCGATCTGCGCCGGCTGTCGAGGAAACGGTTAAGCGTCTTGTGCAGATGAAAACCCTGCGGCAGCGTCGTGATCTTCTCGCCGATCTCCTTCAGCTCCGCGAGATCGACGCCGGTCTTGCCGCGGCGCGGATCGTCGGCGTCGGCCGACGACTTGAACCCGGACCAGCGGCCATCGAGCCAATCGGCCTTGTTAGCGCGGTAGCCGAGCACGGCATCGAGCTCCCCGTCGAGGTGCCCGCGCCAATCGGCCTTCATCTTCTCGACTTCGGCCGCGCTGACGACGCCTTCGGCGACGAGCTTGTCGCCGTAGATTTGCAGCGTGGACGGATGGGTGGCGATCGCCTTGTACATCAGCGGCTGGGTGAACGACGGCTCGTCGCCTTCGTTGTGGCCGTGACGGCGATAGCAAAACATGTCGATGACGACAGGCTTCTGGAATTTCTGCCGGAACTCGGTGGCGATCTTGGCGCCGAACACGACGGCTTCCGGATCGTCGCCGTTGACGTGGAAGATCGGCGCGTCGATCATCTTGGCGACATCGGACGGATAGGGCGACGAGCGCGAGAAGCGCGGATTGGTGGTGAATCCGATCTGGTTGTTGACGATGAAATGCACCGAGCCGCCGGTGCGATGGCCGCGCAATCCGGACAGCCCGAAGCATTCGGCGATCACGCCCTGGCCGGCGAACGAGGCGTCGCCATGGATGAGCAGCGGCATCACCATGGTGCGGTCATCCGGCGTGGCGCCGAGCTGATCCTGCTTGGCGCGCACCTTGCCGAGCACCACGGGATCGACAATTTCCAGATGCGACGGATTGGCGGTGAGCGACAGATGCACCTTGTTCTGATCGAACTCGCGGTCCGATGAGGCGCCGAGGTGATATTTCACGTCGCCGGAGCCTTCGACCGCGTCCGGCGTCGACGAGCCGCCCTTGAATTCGTGGAAGATGGCGCGCTGCGGCTTGGCCATCACCTGCGCCAGCACGTTGAGTCGGCCGCGATGCGCCATGCCGATGACGATCTCGCGGACACCGAGCGCGCCGCCGCGCTTGATGATCTGTTCCAGCGCCGGAATCATCGACTCGCCGCCGTCCAAGCCGAAGCGCTTGGTGCCGGTGAATTTGACGTCGCAGAATTTCTCGAAGCCTTCGGCTTCGACGAGCTTGTTGAGGATGGCGCGCTTGCCCTCGCGGGTGAAGGTGATCTCCTTATCGGGCCCCTCGATGCGTTCCTGGATCCAGCCTTTTTGCGCGCCGTTCGAAATGTGTAGGAATTCGACGCCGAGCGTCTGGCAATAGGTGCGGCGCAGAATGGCGACGATCTGATGGATGGTGCCGAATTGGAGGCCGAGCACCTTGTCGAGGAAGATCGGACGATCGAGATCGGCTTCGGTGAAGCCATAGGTGCGCGGATCGAGTTCGTCTTCGGGCTTGGGCGGCTCGAGCGCCAGCGGATCGAGATTGGCGTAATAGTGGCCGCGCGCGCGATAGGCGCGGATCAGCATCAAGGCGCGGATCGAATCGCGGGTGGCGCGCTCGACATCGGCGGAGGACAGATCGACGCCGCGAGCCTGCGCCTCGCCTTTCACCTTGCCGCCGAAGGCCTTGCCGACTTCACCCCAATTGCCGTCAAGCGCAGAAATCAGGTCGTTGCGCTCAGGCTGCGGCCAGCCGGGCCGCGCCCAGGACGGTCCGGTCGCGTTCTTCACCACATCGCGCGCGTCATCCTTCAGGCTCTGGAAGAACGACTGCCATTCGGCTTCAACCGCCTTGGGATCGGTCTCGTAGCGGGCGTAGAGGTCGTCGATGTAGTCGGCGTTACCGCCGTAGAGAAAGGATGTGAGGGCGAAGGCAGCGTTCGCGTCTTGGCGAGACATGGTTCGATCCTTGGCGAATCCCCGAACGGGTGGTTTGGGAGCGAAGCGCAACAGACCCAATGGCTGCGAAAGGCAGCGAATCGGCCCGACCCGGCGCTCGGGAACTCTCTTTTACCCTATTTAGTCATCGGATGCGGCACGGAAAAGACGATAGAAGTGAATTAGGATTTCAGAACTTCCGCTAACGTCTTCCCAAGCCGCGCCGGCGAAGGTGAAACTTTTATTCCAGCCGATTCCATCGCCGCGATCTTGGATTCCGCGTCGCCCTTGCCGCCGGCGATGATGGCGCCGGCATGGCCCATGCGCCGGCCCGGCGGAGCCGTGCGCCCGGCAATGAATCCGACCATCGGCTTCTTGCGGCCGCGCTTGGCTTCGTCCTTGAGAAACTGCGCGGCGTCCTCTTCCGACGAGCCGCCGATCTCGCCGATCATGATGATCGACTCGGTCGCCTTATCGGCCAGGAACATTTCCAGCATTTCGACGAAGTCGGTGCCTTTGACCGGATCGCCGCCGATGCCGACGGCCGTGGTCTGGCCGAGGCCTTCATTCGTCGTCTGAAACACCGCCTCGTAGGTGAGCGTGCCGGAGCGCGACACGATGCCGACCTTGCCAGGCTTGAAGATGCTCGCCGGCATGATGCCGATCTTGCATTCGCCCGCCGTCATCACGCCCGGGCAATTCGGCCCGATCAGGCGCGACTTCGATCCGCAGAGCGAACGCTTCGCCTTCACCATGTCGGCGACCGGAATGCCTTCGGTGATACAGATGATCAGCGGAATTTCGGCCTGGATCGCTTCGCAGATCGCGTCCGCCGCGCCGGGCGGCGGCACGTAGATGACGCTGGCGTCGCAGCCGGTCTTGTCGCGCGCTTGCGCGACCGTCTCGAACACCGGCAGGCCGAGATGGAGAGTGCCGCCTTTGCCCGGCGATGTGCCGCCGACCATCTTGGTGCCGTAGGCGATCGCCTGTTCGGAATGGAAGGTGCCGTTCTTGCCGGTAAAGCCCTGGCAGATGACCTTGGTATTCTTGTTGATGAGGATGGACATTACGCGGCCTCCCTCACCGCTTTGACAATCTTCTGCGCGGCATCATCGAGATCGTCGCCGGACGTCACGTTGAGATTGGACTTGGCGATGATTTCCTTGCCGAGCGCCACGTTGGTGCCTTCGAGCCGCACCACCAGCGGCACGCGCAGGCCGGCTTCTTTCACCGCTGCAACCACGCCTTCGGCGATGACATCGCATTTCATGATGCCGCCGAAGATGTTGACCAGGATGCCCTTCACGTTGTGGTCTGAGGTGATGATCTTGAACGCGGCCGCGACTTTCTCTTTCGTGGCGCTGCCGCCGACATCGAGGAAGTTCGCCGGCGTCTCGCCGTAGAGCTTGATGATGTCCATGGTCGCCATAGCAAGGCCGGCGCCGTTGACCATACAGCCGATGGTGCCGTCGAGCGCGACATAGTTGAGATCGTAGCGCGACGCTTCGATCTCCTTGGTGTCCTCTTCGGTGACATCGCGCAGCGCCACGATGTCGGGATGGCGATAGAGCGCGTTGTCGTCGAAGCCGATCTGGGCGTCGAGGCAGATCAGGTCGCCGGATTTGGTGACCACCAGCGGATTGATCTCAAGCAGGCTCATGTCCTTGGCGACGAAGGCCTGATAGAGCTTCGGCAGCATGTTCTCGGCCTGTTTGGCGACGTCGCGGTTGAAGCCGAGCACCTGCGACACATAGCGCGCGTGATGCGGCATGAAGCCGGTCGCGGGATCGATGGAGAAGCTCACGATCTTGTCCGGCGTCTTGTGCGCGACCTCTTCGATGTCCATGCCGCCTTCCGTCGAGACAACGAAAGCGACGCGCGAGGTGACGCGGTCGACCAGCGCCGAGAGATAATATTCGCGGTCGATGGCGGAGCCTTCCTCGATATAGAGGCGGTGCACTTCCTTGCCTTGCGGCCCGGTCTGATGCGTCACCAAGGTCGAGCCGAGCAGCCGCGTGGCCTCGCGCTTCACCTCGGCGACTTCCTTGACCACCTTGACGCCGCCCGCTTTGCCACGGCCGCCGGCATGAATCTGCGCCTTCACCACCCAGACAGGTCCGCCGAGTGTGTTGGCCGCCGTTTCCGCTTCGGCGACGGAGAAGATCGGAATGCCGCGCGGCACCGGCACGCCGAAATCGCGCAGCACCGCTTTGGCTTGATATTCGTGAATGTCCATGAGGATGCCTGATCCAGCCGCAAAAAATTTTCGTCATCCTTATGAGGTGCGAGCCAACGGCTCCGGTGCGCCGGACCGAAGACAAGCGCGCCGCGAAGGATAACGGCCGCGGCGCGAAAGCCCTTCGATGACCGCTATTGCGGCCGCCGCCGGGCGACGGATGGCGTTACTTTCCCAGATCCGGCGCGATCTTCTTGCATGCATCGACCAGACCTTCGACGGACTGGACCGATTTCTCGAACATGCCGCGCTCGGCGCTATTGAACTCGACCTCGACAACGCGCTCGACGCCCTTGGCGCCGATCACAACAGGCACGCCGACATAAAGGTCTTTGACATTGTATTCGCCGTTGAGCCATGCGGCGCAGGGCAGCACGCGCTTCTTGTCGCGCAGAAAGCTCTCAGCCATGGCGATGGCGGACGACGCCGGCGCGTAGAAGGCGGAGCCGGTTTTCAACAAGCTCACGATCTCGCCGCCGCCGTTGCGGGTGCGGTCGACGATCTGCTCGATGCGGGCCTGCGTGGTCCAGCCCATTTTCACGAGATCGGGCAGCGGAATGCCGGCCACCGTTGAATAGCGCACCAAAGGCACCATGGTGTCGCCGTGGCCGCCGAGCACAAACCCCGTGACGTCCTCGACCGACACGTTGAATTCGTCGGCGAGGAAATAGCGGAAGCGCGCCGAGTCGAGCACGCCGGCCATGCCGACCACCATGTTCTTCGGCAGCCCGCAGCATTTCTGCAGCGCCCAGACCATGGCATCGAGCGGATTGGTGATGCAGATGACGAAAGCGTTCGGCGCGTATTTCTTCAAGCCGGCGCCGACCTGCTCCATAACTTTCAAATTAATGCTGAGCAGATCGTCGCGGCTCATGCCCGGCTTGCGCGGCACGCCGGCGGTGACGATGCAGACCGAGGCGCCTTCGGTCGCTTCATAGGAATTGGCGCCGGCAAACTTGGCGTCGAAACCTTCGACCGGCGAGGCCTGCACAAGATCGAGCGATTTGCCCTGGGGAACGCCTTCGGCGACGTCGAACATGACGACATCGCCCAGCTCCTTCAAACCGATCAGAAGGGCGAGCGTACCGCCGATTTGACCCGAGCCTATCAACGCAATCTTATTTCGCGCCATGAAGAAAATTCCTTGATTGACGGGGATAAGGCCCAGCAGGGGCGGTCATTAACTCTTTCGGCGCGTGCGTTCAAGTTGGATCGCACGGCGATTTCGCCGGATGGGAACGAAAGCAGTCCTGCTATGCTTGACTGACCGCTCCGCGCGGCACGGCGGCAAGAAGAGCGTACGAAATGACGGCTGCGAAGACCAAGACCCGGCCAGCCAAGGGGTTTCTTCGCATGCTCGGACCGGGCCTCGTCACCGGCGCGGCCGACGACGATCCCAGCGGTATCGCCACCTATTCCCAGGGCGGCGCCCAGTTCGGCTACGCGCTGGGCTGGACCATGTTTCTCACCGCGCCGTTTATGATCGCGATCCAGTTGGTCAGCGCCCGTCTCGGTGCCGTGACCGGAGAGGGGCTCGCGGCTAATCTGGCCAAGGCGCTGCCGCGTTTTCTGCTCCACGCGATCGTCGGCCTCTTACTCATCGCCAACACGCTCAATATCGCGGCCGACATCGCCGCGATGGGCGCTGCATTGCAGCTCGTCGCCGGCGGCCCGATTCTGCTCTACATCGCGCTGTTCGGCATCGGCTGCCTCACCGCCGAAATACTGATCCCCTACCATTCCTATTCGGGATACCTGAAAACCTTGACGCTCGTGCTGTTCGCCTATGTCGCCACGGCGTTCAGCGTGAAGATTCCATGGGGCGAGGTTTTGAGCGCGACCTTCGTGCCGCACCTGTCCTTTGATCGCGATTTCACTTTGATGCTGGTGGCGATCTTCGGAACCACGATCAGCCCCTACATGTTCTTCTGGCAGGCTTCGCTCGAAGCGGAGGGGCGCAAACTGCGCAGTCATGCGAAGGATGCCGCGGCCGCGGCCGCGCTGCGCAATCAGCTGGCGCAGCGAGATTCCGTTCGCATAAAACTAGACACCATCACCGGCATGCTGCTGTCTAATCTGATCGGCTACTTCATCATCATCACCACGGCGGCGACTCTGCATGCCCATGGCATCACGCAAATCGGCACCGCCAGCCAGGCCGCCGAAGCGTTGCGGCCGCTTGCCGGCCCGTTCGCGTTCTTTTTGTTTTCGACCGGCATCATCGGCACCGGCCTCCTCGCGGTCCCCGTGCTCGCGGGTTCCGCCGGCTATGCGGTGGCGGAGACATTCGGCTGGGAAGGCAGCCTCGAAATGCCGGCGCGCGGCGCACCGGGCTTCTATCTCGTCGTCGCCGCGGCGACGCTTGCCGGATTGGGCGCAGCGCTCACCCCGCTCGATCCGATCCGCATGCTGTTCTGGAGTGCAGTCGTCAACGGCATCGTCGCCGTGCCGCTGATGGTCGCCATGATGCTTGTCGTCGGCAGCCGCAAGGTCATGGGCAAGTTTGCCGCTTCACGCCTGCTAATGATTTTCGGTTGGAGCGCGACGGCGCTGATGGCCGTTGTCGTCGCCGCAATGCTGACGACAAGCGTCACGGGATAACATTTTTGCGCATGATCTTCTTCCGAAAACCGGTTCCCACTTTTCGGGATCATGCTCCTACGTCTCAACAATGCCTTCCGAAGAGCCGGAGGTTCATCCATGCGCCGCGCCGTGCGGCCGCCCCAGATAGCCGTCCGAGCGCATTTCAATAAGCCGCGAGGCGGTGCGGTTGAATTCCAGCGCCTCATAGCCTTGATCGGCCTTGTAGAGCCCGTCGGGCTCCGCGGCCGCCGACGCGATCAGCTTCACGTTCATGTCGTAGAGCGTGTCGATCAGGATAATGAAGCGCTTCGCGGCGTTGCGGTTGTCATAGGTCATTGTCGGCACATGGTCGAGAATGAGGGTGTGATATTCGTGCGCGAGGTGCAGATAGTCGCCGGCGGCGAGCGGCTCTTCGCAGAGATCGTGGAAATTGAATCGCGCCACGCCCATGAAGGCGCGCGGCACATGGACGCTCCTGCCGTGCAGCGGCAAATCCTGCGGCGCGCCCCGATGGCCGCCGGCGAGCCGCGCCCAGGCCGCATCGAGCGCCTTGCCGGCTGAGGCATCTGCCGGCACGTACCACACCGCCTTGCCACCGAGCTTTTCCAGCCGGAAATCGGTGCGCGCATCGAGCCACACCACATCCATGCGCTGCTGCAGCAGTTCGATGAACGGCACGAACAGAGCGCGGTTGAGGCCGTCCTTATAAAGATCCTCCGGCGCCACGTTCGAGGTCGCGACCATGACGATGCCTTGCGCGAACAGATGCGTGAACAGCCGGCCGAGGATCATGGCGTCGGCAATGTCGGTGACGTGAAACTCGTCGAAGCAGAGCAGCCAGGCTTCCTCGGCAAGCGCATCGGCGACGATCTTGATCGGATCCTCGCCCTGGCATTCGCCGAGCCTCATCTTCTGCCGGATGGCGTGAACGCGCTCGTGCACGTCGATCATGAATTCATGAAAATGGGCGCGGCGCTTGCGCACCACCGGGCTCGCTTCGAAGAAGAAATCCATCAGCATGGTCTTACCGCGGCCGACCGCGCCGTAGATGTAGAGACCCTTGATGGCCGGCTGCTCGCGCGCGCGGCTCGCGAACAACCAGCCGAGCGCCGAGGATTTGCGCGCCAGGCGATGTTCGACGAGGCGCGCTTCAAGCTGCGCCATCAGGCTGACGACGGAAAGCTGCGCCTGATCTTCTTCTATCCGGCCGGCGGCGACGGCTTCCGCATATTGTGCTGTGACCGAGCTCGGCATGAGGCGTTAACGGGCATTAATCGTTGTGGGTCAAACGTGGCGAGAAGACGTGCAGGCTGCGTATCAAATTGCCTTTATGTCTATGCGCGATGCGTTTCATTGTCGTCAAATGGTCGCAAAGTCTTAGCGAGCCATGCGTATAGGGAATGTAGGCATGTTGCTCAATCCTTCGCCTTGCCAAATTTCCCCGCCACACAACATGATGCTTTCGATTCGGCGGGCCCCGCGAGTTCATTCGCCTGGCCCGTTTCTGCTTTCTGGGAGGAAGGCTTAAGCGAGGGCTTTTGGCGACGTAAAGTCAGCAGGAGCTTTTGGAATGCAAGAAGTCCTTCCCGAAGACGGCGTGATCCGCAAATTGTGGGCCGGCGAAGCGGCGAAGTACCGCGACCATATCCTTCGCCTCGATCCCGAAAGCCGGCGCAACAGATTCGCGGGCGGCGTATCCGACGATTTCGTCTGCAAATATGTCGAGCTCGCCAATTCGCTCGGCGCGGTTGTCTATGGATTCTTTATCGGCGACGTGATGCGCGGCGCCGCCGAATTGCGGCCGCTCGGACTGCGCTTCGCGCGCGAGGCGGAAGCGGCGATCAGCGTCGAGAAGCACTGGCAATCGCACGGCGTCGGCTCCGCGCTGTTGGCGCGCGTGCTATTGACCGCGCGCAATCGCGGCTACCGGCATCTGCGCATGGCCTGCATGGCCGAGAACCGCCGCATGCAGCAGCTCGCGCGCAAATTCGACGCCGAACTGACTTTCGACTTCGAGTGCGTCGTCGGCGAAGTCGAATCGTCGCGGCCGACGCCGATGTCGCTGATGCGCGAATTGATGTCGGACAGCCACGGCTTCGCCACCGCGATGCTCGATCTGCAATCGAGAATATTGCGAGTGTAAGATCCTCACCCTCCCCCGAGAGGGGGAGGGCTTTTCAGCTCGCGCGCCGCGCCCAGCGCATCTCGTCGGTGGCGAGCGGATAGGCCTCCTCGACGATATAGGGGCCGCCGCCGACCGAGGCGCGCGACGAGAACAGCACGAAGCGCGAGACTTCAAACGACATCGAGCGAAAATGGCCGCGTGCGGCGAGATAATCGGCGACCTGATGGCTCGACGAATCGCGCAAGCGCGCCAGCGTGACATGCGGCGTGTATTTGCGCCCCTCGGGTTCAAGCCCAAGCCGTTGCAGCATGCGATCATGCTCCGCCTGCAGTTCCATCAGCGGCGCGACCTGCGCGGCCGAGGCCACCACCGCGCGGGGCTTGCGGCCGCCGAAGGACAACAGCCCGTCGAGCCGCAACTCGAACGGGCGGCGATGGACGCGGCCGAGGAGGCCTGCGATTTCGTTCGCCAGCGCGTCATCGATGTCGCCGATGAAGCGCAGTGTTAAATGATAATTTTCAGGATCGATCCAGCGGGCGCCTGGCAAACCGCCGCGCATCATGGAGAGCGTTTGGGCAACCAGCGGCGGAATTTCGAGACCGGTGAACAAGCGGGGCATGACAAACTCCAGCTCGTGTTAGCGATTCGCCGCATTCTTAGAATGGGATGAACGGCGATCCTGCGCAACCCATTATGACGGATGTTGGGTATGGATTTGGTCAACAAGCCGCAAAACGTCCGGCAAAATGCGCGCGACAACGACACCCACGCCTGCGGCATTGGGGTGCATGCCGTCCTGTTGGGTAAGTTTCAGGTCGCCGGCAACGCCGTCGAGGAAAAACGGATAGAGCAGCGTGCCATATTTGGCCGCAAGCTCCGGATAGATTCGCTCGAAGGCCTGACCGTAATCGGCCCCGAGATTCGGCGCCGCGCGCATGCCGCACAACATGACGATGATGTGACGCGCAGTGAGGCGCTGCAAAATCTTGTCGAGCGCGTCACGCGTCAGTTCCGGCTTGACACCGCGCAACATGTCGTTGGCGCCAAGCTCGACGACGACCGCTTGGGTGCCTTCAGGCACCGACCAATCGAGCCGCGCCAGACCGTCGGTAGCGGTATCGCCGGAGACGCCGGCATTGCCGATGGTCGCGGCGACGCCTTTGCCGACAAGCGCGGCTTGCAGGCGCGGCACAAAGCCGTCTTGGTCGGGAAGACCATATCCCGCCGTCAAAGAATCGCCCAATGCGACGATTTTCATCGGCGTTTGTGCGTCGGCCGGACGCGTAATTGTCCAAAAACACAGCGACAAGGTACAAATCGCCGCAATTGCGATGTGGCGCACGAAGCACCGCCGCCCATATGAGCGGACGCGCAAGGCGGACAAAGGATTTGGACCGGTCACAGGGACCAGCAAGATTCGCATGAACGACATTTCGGCTTTTCCTTTCGCCAACGACGCCATCGCGCTGAGCGGGGTCAATCTGTCACTCGGTCGCGGCGCCGCCCGCGTCCATATTCTGCGCGATATCAACCTTCAAATAAGGCGAGGCGAAGCCGTTGGCTTGTTGGGCCCGTCGGGCTCCGGCAAATCGACCTTGCTGATGGTGATGACCGGGCTCGAACGGCCGGATACCGGCTCGGTGCTGGTCGGCGGCGAAGAGCTGCAGCGGCTCGACGAGGATGGGCTGGCACGCTTTCGCGGCAAAAATGTCGGCATCGTGTTTCAGGCCTTTCATCTGATCCCGACCATGACGGCGCTCGAAAACGTCGCCGTACCACTCGAGTTTGCCGGCATTTCGGACGCGCTCGACCGCGCGGCACAAGAGCTTGGCGCCGTCGGCTTGGCCGAACGCCTGCATCACTACCCCGCCGAACTGTCCGGCGGCGAACAGCAGCGCGTCGCGCTGGCACGCGCGCTCGCGCCCAGTCCCGCCATCCTTGTGGCGGACGAACCGACCGGCAATCTCGACGAGGCGACCGGCCGCGACATCGTCGAGCTTTTGTTTCGCGGCCATGCGGAGCGCGGCACGACGCTGGTTCTGGTCACGCACGACAACGCGCTCGCGGCGCGTTGCGACCGCGTGGTCTGCTTGCGCTCCGGCCAGATCGAGGGTCGCGTCAGCGCGGCCGCGCCGGCGTGATGAATCTCGCATGATGAAAATCACATGATCAAGAGTCGGACGCCGGCTGCATCCCGCGTGCCGCTGAGCCTCAAGCTCGCCTATACCGGTTATGTGGCGGTGCTCATTCCGGTCTATTGGCACTATTACGGCCCGACCAACTTTCTGTATTTCTGCGACCTCGCGCTGATCATCACCTTGATCGGGATCTGGCCCGAGAATGCGCTCCTGATCTCCAAATGCTGCATCGGGATCCTGGTGCCGCAATTCGTCTGGCTTGCCGACTTCGGCAGCAATCTCGCCGGCGTGCCGCTCACCGGCATGACCGACTATATGTTCGACACCAATCATTCGCTGTTTCTGCGCGGGCTGTCGCTGTTTCACGGCTGGCTGCCGATCCTCCTCGTCTATCTGGTCTGGAGAACCGGCTATGACCGGCGCGCGCTACCGTCCTGGACCGTGCTCGCCTGGATCGTGCTGCCGATCTGTTTCTTCCTGATGCCGCCGCCGACGGCGCATCCGGGGCTGATACCCGTCAACATCAACTATGTCTGGGGCACCAGCGACTTCGCCAAGCAGGCTTTGGTGCCGGCCTATCTCTGGTTCGCTGGATTGCTGATCGGCTTGCCGCTTCTGGTTTATGTACCCACTCACTTAGTTCTGGCGCGCGTCGCACCGAGCGCGCATGAGCGCAAGCTCGCGGAGGCCGCCTGATGCTCGCGCCTTCGGCCAAGCCAGCGCGTTATATGCGGCTGCGCACCGCGCTGCGCTTTGCCTGGCGCGAGTTGCGCGGCGGTCTGCACGGCTTCGGCGTGTTCATCGCTTGTATCGCGCTCGGCGTGATGGCGATTGCCGGCGTCGGCTCGGTGGCGGCAAGTCTCAACGACGGTCTCGCCAACGCCGGCCGCAGCATTCTCGGCGGCGATCTCGATTTTTCACTCATTCAGCGCGAGGCGAGCGCGCCCGAGCGGAGCTTCCTCGATGCCCATGGCACCGTGTCAGCTGTGGCGACGCTGCGCGCCATGGCGCGCACCCGCGACGGCCGTTCCAACCTGATCGAGGCCAAAGCCGTCGACGGCAATTATCCGCTGGTCGACGCGGTGGTGACTGATCCAGCCATGCCGCTTCCCGAGCTTTTCGCGCAGAGCGGCGGCGCCTATGGCGCGGCGGTCGATCCGGCGCTGTTGGCACGGCTCGATCTGAAAACCGGCGACCGTATCACCATCGGTAATATCACGGTCGAACTGCGCGCGGCGCTGAAGAGCGAGCCGGACAAGATCGGCGGCGCGATCGGCCTCGGCCCGCGCGTCCTGATGAACGAAGCGGCCCTGCGCGCCTCCGGCCTGCTGCAGCCCGGCAGTCTCGTGCGCTGGCAGTACCGATTGCGCCTGCCGCAGACCGATGCCAGCGACCGCGCGGTAACGGGGTTGCAGAAACAGGTGCAGCAGGATCTTCCCGACGCCGGCTGGGATATCCGCACCCGCAGCAAGGCCTCGCCGCAGCTCGAACGCAGCGTCGACCGCTTCACGCAGTTCCTGACGCTGGTCGGTCTGACCACGCTCCTCGTCGGCGGCGTCGGCGTCGCCAATGCGGTGGCGAGCCACTTGGCACGCAAGCGCGATGTGATCGGAACCATGAAGGCGCTCGGCGCAACGAGCGGCGACGTATTCGCGGTCTATTGCAGCGAGACTCTGCTGGTGGCGCTGTTCGCAACGCTGATCGGCGCCGCGCTCGGCGCGATGTTGCCCTTCGCCATCGCCTGGGGTTTCGGCGACATCATCCCGCTGCCGGTCGTACCGGCGCTGCATCCGGCCGTGCTTGCATTATCGATCGTCTATGGCCTCCTCACCGCGCTTGCCTTTGCGCTGTGGCCGCTCGGGCGCGCCCACGATATTTCGGTAACCATGCTGTTTCGCGACCAGATCGCCGCCGAACGCAATTGGCCGCGCCGCCGCTATGTGGTTGCGACGGCGGCCATCGCCGCGCTCCTTGCCGCGCTCGCCGTCGTCACGAGCTATGACCCGCGCGTCGCCGTCTATTTCGTCGTCGCCGCGGGTCTGGTGTTCTTGCTGCTACGGCTGATCGGACAACTCACGATGGCGCTTGCACGCCGCGCGCCGCGCGTGCGCTCGACGATCTTGCGGCTGGCCATCGGCAATATTCATCGCCCCGGCGCGCTGACGCCGAGCGTCGTTTTGTCCCTTGGCCTGGGGCTCGCGCTGCTCGTCACCGTGATCGAAATCGACGGCAATCTGCATCGCGAATTCGCCGCGGCGCTCCCAGAGCACGCGCCGACGTTCTTTTTTCTCGACGTCCCGGCGGCCGACGCCGCGCGCTTCGATGCTTTTGCCCACGATGAGGCGCCGGGTTCGAAAATGGAGCAGGTGCCGATGCTGCGCGGCCGCATTGTCTCCGCCAAAGGCATCAAGGCCGACGACCTGAAAGCCGCCGAAGGCTCGCGCTGGGTGCTGCGCGGCGATCGCGGCATCACTTACGCGCGCGACGTGCCGGCCGGCTCGCGCATCGTCGAGGGCCAGTGGTGGAGCGCCGATTATTCCGGCGCGCCGCTGGTGTCGCTCGAGAGCCGCACTGCGCACGATCTCGACCTCAAGATCGGCGATACGATCACGGTCAATGTGCTCGGCCGCAACATCACGGCGCGGATCGCCAATCTGCGCGCCGTGGAATGGGAGAATCTCGGCATCAATTTCGTGCTGGTGTTCTCGCCCGGCCTGTTTGAAGGCGCGCCGCATACCGATATCGCCACGCTGACGTTTGCCGATGGCGGGACGCCTGCGGAGGAAACAAAAATCGTCAAGGCGCTGGGGGATGCTTTTTCGACCGTAACCGCGGTGCGGGTGAAAGACGCGCTGGACGCCGTCGACAGCCTGATCGGCAGCCTGGTGCTGGCGCTGCGCGGGGCAAGCTCGATCACGCTGATTGCCGGCGCTCTCGTGCTCGGCGGCGCACTCGCGGCGAGCCAGCGTTTTCGCATCTACGACGCCGTGATACTGAAAACTTTCGGCGCGACGCGGCCGCGGCTGACCGCCGCCTATGCGCTCGAATATCTCTTGATCGGCTTGGCGGCGGCTGTGTTCGGCGTCGCCGCGGGCTCCGTCGCCGCTTTTCTCATCGTCACCAAGGTGATGGACTTCCCCTTTGTCTTCGTGGCGGGCACGGCCGCAGGGGCAGCGCTAAGTGCGCTTATGGTTACGGTCGTGGTAGGACTTGCCGGAACATTTTCCGCGCTCGGCCGTAAACCCGCGGCCGTGCTGCGAAATCTTTGAAAATGCATGCGGATTCGGCCGGTTATGACCGCCGCCGTTAAGCACCATGAAATGTTTGTAACGGCCGGTTGCCGGGGTCGCACCCATCTGGCGCGGAAGCGGCTTTCGCACTAGATTCTCGCCACGTGGCGCTCGTCGAGCGCCTAGCCCGGTAAGTTACCGGGACAACCCAGGGGTTAATTCCATGTCCGACTTCGATCGGAATTTCGCGGCCGCCAGGACCGGCTATGGCACGGACCAGGTCACGATCGACGCGGGGCTGCGCGCCTATATGATCCGCGTCTACAACTATATGGCCGCCGGCGTCGGGCTGACCGGACTGGTGGCGTGGTTCACCTTCTCGGCGGCCGTCACCGACACCGGCTCAGGACTAGCGCTGACGTCGTTCGGTCACCTGATCTTCCAGAGCCCGCTGATGTGGGTCCTGGTTCTGGCGCCGCTGGCTTTGGTCTTCGCCATCTCGTTCGGCATCAACCGGCTGCAGCCGGGAACAGCGCTGATGCTGTTCTTCGTCTATGCCGGCCTGCTCGGCTTGTCGCTGGCGTCGATCTTCCTGATCTATACCGGCGCGTCGGTCACCCGCGTGTTCTTCATCTCGGCCGCCACGTTCGGCGCGCTGAGCTTGTGGGGCTATACCACGCAGCGCGATCTCAGCAGCATGGGCTCGTTTATGTTCATGGGCCTGATCGGCATCGTCATCGCCAGCCTGGTCAACGTCTTCCTGAAGTCGACCGGCCTTGATTGGGCGATTTCGATCATCGGCGTGATCGTGTTCGCCGGCCTCACGGCTTGGGACACGCAGCGTATCAAGGAGATGTATAGCGCGCAGGACGACGGCACCGTCACCGGCCGCAAGGCGGTGATGGGCGCCCTGTCGCTCTATCTCGACTTCATCAACCTGTTCCTGATGCTGCTGCGCCTGATGGGCGACCGCCGCTAATCAGCGCGGGCAGTTTCGACATCGACGCCCCGGGCCAAAAACCCGGGGCGTTTTGTTTTACGATCAAGCTTTCTTCGCCGACAAGCAAAGCAACGCCGCCAAAGCGGCGAGACAGAGCGCGACCGAAACGGCGATGCTCCAAAGCCCTATAGTGTCGAGCAGCAATCCGAACAGCAAAGGCGCGAAGGCTTGCGCCGCACGCGCCGGCGCGCCGAGGAGGCCGGTGCGTTCGCCGTAACCCATTGGACCAAACACCGCGAGCGGCACGGCGCCGCGCGCAATAGTGAGAAGGCCGTTGCCGGCGCCGTAGAACACCGTGAAGACCGCGGCCGCGGGCGTGCCGATAACGACGAACAAAGCGGCGCCAAGCGGATGCAGGGAAGCCGCGATCCGCGCCGAGACGAGAGGATGGATGCGGCGCAGGACGACGAACTCGGCGGCCCGGGCCATCACCTGCGCCGGCCCGACCAAAGAGGCGGCGGCGACGGCCTGCACCGGGGTCGAGCCGGCGCGTTCGAGCAGCGCCGGCAGTTGCGTCGCCATCGCGCCGGTGACGAACCAGGCGGCGGCGAAGACGAAAGCGAGCAGGACCATTTCCTTGCGCGGCTCCCAACCGACCTTGGCCGACGCGGGGCGCGCGAAATGCACCGGCCGCGCCGGCAGCGGCAGCACGAAACGATTGAGCGGCAAGCCGAGAACGATGTTGAGAGCGGCCCAGACCAGCACGGTCTCCCGCCAGCCGAAAGCATCGTTGAGAACCGTCGAGACCGGCCAGCTCACCGTCGAGGCGAAGCCCGCGAATAGCGTGACGCCGGTGATCGGGCCGCGCGCATTCTGCCCATAGAGCGCGGCCAGCGCGGCAAAGCCCGCGTCATAGAGCCCAAGCGCCATGCCGAGGCCGAGGACCGCCCAGGCGGCAAACAGCATCGCGATGCCGTTGGCGGCGGCGAGCGCGGCCAATCCGGCGGCGAGCACGATATTGGACAAGGCCAATACGCCGCGTCCGCCATAGCAATCGATGAAACGGCCGACGGCGGGGCCGGCGCAGGCCGCGATCAACAGCGCCATGGAAAATGCGCCGAAGATCCACGACCGCGGCACATTGAGGCTCGCGCCGATCGGATCAGCGAGGATCGCCGGCAGGTAATAGCTCGAGGCCCAGGCCAGCGTCTGCGAGACGCCGAGCGCGGTGACTACGACGCGGCGCGACCGGGAATGCGGCTCATTCTCGGTTTCCGCGCTCATGGTGGCTCCGCGCTCAAACCGTTTCCCTCCCGGGCCCGAGTTTTGCAAAAATTGGCGCTGGACCGAAATGCGCTCCAGCATTTTGATTGTGCGTGATCTTTTCGGAAATCCGTTCCCACTTTTCCGGATCATGCTCAAGCGAAATGCGCTCCAGCGTTTTGATTGTGCATGACCTTTTCGGAAAACCGGTTCCCACCTTTCCGGATCATGCTTGAGGAGTAGCAACCGGGTATAAGTTTGAGGCACCGACGATGAAAGACAGCAAAACGCCGAGCGGCGCGACGCTTCGATCGGCCAAAGCCGGCGACATTCCGGCGATCACGCGGATCTATGCGGACGCCGTGACGCGTGGCACGGCGTCGTTCGAGCTTACCGCGCCTGACCAAGCGGAAATGACGCGGCGCTACGAGACGCTGGTCAGTACCGGCTATCCTTATCTCATCGCCGAACTTTCAGGTTCACTGGCGGCCTATGCCTATGCCGGACCCTACCGCGCGCGACCGGCTTACAAATGGACCGTCGAGAACTCGATCTATGTCGCGCCGGATTTTCACCGCCGCGGCATCGGGCTCCTGCTGCTCAAGCGGCTGATCGCCGAAACCGAAGCGCGCGGCTTTCGCCAGATGATCGCGGTGATCGGCGATTCGGCGCAGACACCCTCGATTGCGCTGCATGCGGCGGCAGGCTTTACGCCTATCGGCACGCTGCGCGCGGTCGGCTTCAAACACGGCAAGTGGCTCGACACGCCGCTGATGCAGCTTGCGCTCGGCAAGAGCGACACGGCGCCGCCGTGACCCCGCTTAGATCTTCCGTTTGAGCATGATCTTTTCCGGGATCGCGCTCTTTCGTTTGAGCGCGATCTTTTCCGAAAACCGGTGCCACTTTTCGGGATCGTGCTCTAACCCGCCACCACGTGCAGCGAACGGTCAAGCGCGCTGAGCACGCGGTCGAGATCGTGGCCGCGGCGCAAGATGTGGCCGGTCGCCGAAATCACGCTATAGGCGCCCTGGCGGCGTTCGAGCTTGGGGTTCTTCTCGATGCGGTAGATCGGGATTTCCGAGGCGCGGCGGAAAACCGAAAACACCGCGCGGTCTTTGAGGAAATCGATTGCGTAATCACGCCATTCGCCGGCGGCGACCTTGCGGCCATAGAGACCCAGAATGCGATCGAGCTCGCGCCGGTTGAAAGTGACTTTTGCTGCGGGGGCGGAAGAGCGCTGCTCGCCCCCGCGCCACATGCTTGGTTCGGTCTCGCCGAAATCCATACGGCGCCTCCATTGTTGAACTTGCTGCCAAGGGCCTGCGTCTCAGGCGCGCTGTCCCAGGACTTTTTGTTCAGGCCTCCGTGCCCCCGCCCCATCAATTGAACCGCGTCGTTGAAGCTTCATGATCACCCCAGAACCGCCCCGCGGCAAGCCCCTCTTCTGCACGAAGGCTGCACGCGAAATAGGCGGCCCGATAGCTGCGTCAAATTCTCACGCAGGCAATCGCGTGATTGCGCGGTTGGAATGATAACCCGCTGACGCCGCGGCGTTTTGGACAGTTGGAATCACGGACTCGTTAAGTGAATCATATTGCGGCCCTAATTCGGCCAACCACGTGCCTAGCTGGACTGCGAGTGAAGCGCCTGTTGCCTCAGGGCCCGGTTCGGTTGTGTTCCGGATTCCTCAGCCCCCCAGCCCCCCGGGGCGCGGTCGGACCGGGCCAGTTAAGTTGACCCCCCAAGTTGTTCGAACAACTTGTTCGAAGTGCCGTAACAAGTGCCACGTGACAAGTGCCAAAAGGCCGGCAAGTTGCCGGCCTTCCTTTTTTGTTCGGCGTCTTATGGCGCGCGCTCACAGCCGCGGTACTCGTCGGACAACAGCGAAGCGATGATGGGGGCCTATATCATCCGGCACGCCGGCGAGGCCCATCGCCGTCACTGACGCAACCATTCTGTTGTATTCAGGCTTGTCGCAGGCGCTATCGCGCTTGCGACGTCAATCCGCCGTCCACGGTCGCCTGTTGACCAAGCGCATAATAGGCCGCGCCGAGGATGATGCCCGGCTTCTCGGGCGTGCCTTCTTGCACCAGTACGGCCGCGGCATCGCCCTCGCTGGCTTCGATCTCCGAGAGCGGCACGTTCCAATTGATCTTGGTGCCGGTCCAATCGCCGAGCTTGACCCAACTCCGAACGACGTTGTGGTAGGTGACAGTGCGGCCGTGATTTTCGCCGCGCTCAATGGAAACCTGAACCGCCTTCATCAGCGGACACATCCAAACTTCACCGGAGGCGTGATCGGTCTTGGCGCTATCGACCTGCACGTCGAGCCCGCTGCCGCCCATCGAGATCAGGACCGGCAACGACATCACGCCCGGCTTCTGATCGGTCTGCGCGATCGCGCGATCGACCGCCGAACGATCGCTGCCGAGCACATGCGTCGCGCCGTTGACCACGATCTGCGGCGTATAGACCTGACGGTCGCCGCGCAGATGGGCATAAGCGCGCTGCCGCGCCGAATGCGCCGGATTGGCGAGCGTGTCCTTCCAGCCGAGATAATCCCAATAGTCGATCGGCATGCTGAGCGCGACGAGCGACGGATCGGCGGAGAGTTCGCCGACAAGCTTATCGGCGGGAGGACAGGACGAGCAGCCTTGGCTGGTGAAGAGCTCGATGAGGGCGCGCGGCTCGCCGGCCTGGGCCAAGCCTGCCTGCATTGTGGCGAAAGTCGCGAGCAATAAACCGGCAATCAGCGGTGCCGACGCGAGGCGGCGACGTACCATTGCAACAACCTCCACCACCACCCCAACGACGATCCGTCCCGATGACCCCGTCGTGACGCCGTCCTTTAGTAAGGGCGGCGGCAGTCACCTACCACTCACATCGCGGTGAGGCGGGAAGAGGGCGCAGCAGAGCATGCGCGAACTTAGAGCACAATCGTTTCCCAATGGTGCCCTAAGTCGACAAATTCCGCCGCGTTACCGAAGTTTACGCCGCGAGATGGCGCAGAACGTACTGCAGGATGCCGCCGTTCCGGAAATAGTCCAATTCTTCGAGCGTATCGATGCGGCAGATCAGCGGCACGCGCTTGAGCCCGCCGTCCGACGCTATGATCTCGCCCTGCAGCTTCTGATGCGGCTTGAGATCGCCGTGCAGGCCGCGGATCGTGACCTGCTCGTCGCCCTTCAAGCCCAGCGTCTGCCAGGACGTGTTTTCCTCGAAGACCAGGGGAATGACGCCCATGCCGACCAGGTTCGAGCGGTGAATGCGCTCGAAGCTCTGCGCGATCACGGCGCGCACGCCGAGCAGCACGGTGCCCTTGGCCGCCCAGTCGCGGGACGAGCCGGTGCCGTATTCCTTGCCGGCGAAGACGACGAGCGGCACATGCTCGGACTTGTAGCGCATCGCCGCGTCATAGATCGTCATGCGCTGCTTCGACGGGTAATGCGTGGTGTAGCCACCTTCGACGCCGGGCAGCATCTGATTCTTGATGCGGATATTGGCGAAGGTGCCGCGCATCATCACCTGATGATTGCCGCGCCTTGTGCCGTATTGATTGAAGTCCTTCGGGCGCACCTGATGGTCGCGCAGATATTCGCCGGCCGGGCTTTCCTCTTTGATCGATCCCGCCGGCGAGATGTGGTCGGTGGTGATCGAATCGAGGAACAGGCCCAGCACGCGCGCGTCGACGATGTCTTCGATCGGCTGGCTGCGCTTTTCCATGCCGTCGAAATAGGGCGGGTTCTGCACGTAAGTGGAACGGTCGTCCCACTTGTAGGTGAGGCCGCCCTTGACCGCGATCTTGCGCCAATTGGCATCGCCCTTGAACACGTTGCCGTATTTCCTGCTGAACATCGCCTTGTTGATGTTCTTGCGCATCACGTCGGCGATCTCGCGCGTCGTCGGCCAGATGTCGCGCAGATGGACCTTGCGGCCCTTCTGGTCGGTGCCGAGCGGCTGTTTGGCGACGTCGATCTGCATCGAGCCGGCGATGGCATAGGCGACCACGAGCGGCGGCGAGGCAAGATAGTTCGCGCGCACGTCGGCATTGACGCGGCCTTCGAAGTTACGATTGCCGGAAAGCACCGCGGCCGCCACCAGATCGTTGGTGTTGATTGCTTCCGAAATCTCTTCCGGCAGCGGGCCGGAATTGCCGATGCAGGTGGTGCAGCCGAAGCCGACTAGATTGAAGCCGAGCGTGTCGAGATCCTTCTGCAGGCCGGATTTGCCGAGATATTCGGCGACGACCTGCGAACCGGGCGCGAGCGACGTCTTCACCCACGGCTTCACGGTGAGCCCTTTCGCCGCCGCCTTGCGCGCGACCAGACCGGCCGCGACCATGACGCTCGGATTCGACGTGTTGGTGCATGACGTGATCGCCGCGATCACCACGTCGCCGTTGCCGAGCGTGAACTTCTTGCCGTCGACCGGCACGCGCTTGTCCATTTCGGACGCCTTGCCGAATTCCTTGTCCATCGACTGGGCAAAGCCGTTCTTGACCTCCTTGAGCGCGACGCGATCCTGCGGGCGCTTCGGTCCGGCGAGCGACGGCTCGACCGAGGACAGTTCAAGCTTGATCACTTCGGTGAAGACCGGATCCTGCGACGCCTTGGTGCGGTACATGCCCTGCGCCTTGGCATAGGCGAGCACGAGCGCGATGCGGTCCGCCGAGCGCGCGGTTTCACGCAGATAGCGGATGGTATCGTCGTCGATCGGGAAGAAGCCGCAGGTGGCGCCGTATTCCGGCGACATATTGCCGAGGGTGGCGCGGTCGGCGATCGTCAGGTCCGCAAGACCCGGGCCGAAATATTCGACGAATTTGCCGACGACGCCGCGCTTGCGCAGCATCTGCGTCACGGTGAGCACGAGATCGGTCGCGGTGACGCCTTCCTTGAGCTTGCCATTGAGCCGCACGCCGATCACTTCCGGCAACAGCATCGAATAGGGCTGGCCCAACATCGCGGCTTCGGCCTCGATGCCGCCGACGCCCCAGCCGAGCACGGAGAGGCCGTTGACCATCGTGGTGTGCGAATCGGTGCCGACCAGCGTGTCGGGATAGGCAAGCTCGCTGGCAACGGTCTTGTCCGGGAAGACCGTCTTGGTCTTCGAGGTCCACACCGTCTGCGACAGATATTCAAGATTGACCTGGTGGCAGATGCCGGTGCCGGGCGGCACCACGCGAAAATCCTTGAACGAGCCCTGCGCCCATTTCAGGAAGCGGTAGCGCTCCTGGTTCTGCTTGTATTCCTCTTCGACGTTCTTCTTGAACGAGTCCTTGTGGCCGAAGAAATTCACCGCCACGGAATGGTCGATGACGAGATCGACCGGGACCAGAGGATTGATCTTCTTGGCGTCGCCGCCGAGATGATCCATGGCGTCGCGCATGGCGGCGAGATCGACGACGGCGGGCACGCCGGTGAAGTCCTGCATCAGGACCCGCGCCGGGCGAAAAGCGATCTCGCGGTCCGACGTCTTGGTCTTGAGCCATTGGGCGACGGCGAGAATGTCATCCTTGGTGACGGTGCGACCATCCTCGTTGCGCAGCAGATTCTCCAACAGCACCTTCAGCGAGAATGGCAGCCGCGAAATCCCCTTCAGGCCGTTCTTTTCCGCAACTGGTAGGCTGTAATAGGCATAGGTCTTGGAACCGACTTTGAGCGGACGAAGGCATTTAAAGCTGTCGAGCGAAGTCATGACTTTTTTCCCAAGCTGCCGGCCGGGCGCCGGTGCAAAAACCAGAGAGCGGGGACCATGGCAAAGGATTGCCGAAGGGGCCGTAGACCCCGCCCTGCCCTCCCCCGCACGCGAGGGAGAAAAGGAAGGGGAAATCGAATGTGGCAGGCGTCACCGGCGCGCCGCGATCCGACTTCCGGCTTATAAGGTCTTTTCTAAACTAGTGCCAGTTCGGCAACGAATTGTCCGATAACATGCGCGTTTGATCGGAACGGCCGGTGTTTTCGGCCGATGCGGCTCGGTTTATTCGGGGTTCCTCTCTAGGTCAGGCTGATGCGGCTTTCCGCTGTTGAACTTTCCTGTCATCGCGGCGGGCGCACCGTCTTCACCGGCGTGAGCTTTGCGGTGTCGTCCGGCGAGGCCTTGGTCGTCACCGGCCGCAACGGGGCAGGAAAATCGTCCCTGCTGCGCACCATCGCCGGACTTCTGCGCAGCGCGCAGGGCGGGCTTACGCTCGACGGCGGCGACCCCGAAATGAGCATCGGCGAACAGTCCCACTATGTCGGCCACCAGGATGCGATTAAGCCGTCGCTCTCGGTCGCCGAGAACTTGCGCTTTTGGGCGGAGTTTTTCGGCGCCCAATCTGATGACACGGCAAAGCCGCTCGCCGCGGTCGGGCTCGATACGCTGGCCGCACTTCCCGCGGCCTATCTGTCGGCCGGGCAACGCCGGCGGCTCTCGATTGCGCGGCTTGTTGCGGCCAAGCGCCCGATCTGGCTGCTCGACGAACCGACCAGCGCGCTCGATGCCGCGGCGCAGAGCCGCCTTAGCGAACTGATGCGGGCGCATCTTGCGACCGGCGGTCTGATCATCGCCGCAACCCACGGTCCGATCGGTCTCGACCGGACACTGGAACTGCGGCTCGACCAAGCCGCGCCCTCGCCTGTTCCGGCAGAGGCTTTGGCATGAGCGCGCTTACCGGCATGCTCATTCGCGATATGCGGATTGCGGTGCGCGTCGGCGGCGGTGCGCTGATGGGCGTGCTGTTCTTTGTGGTCGTGGTGACGCTGGTGCCGTTTGCCGTCGGGCCCGACCTTGCGCTGCTCAAGCGCATCGGGCCGGCGATCCTGTGGCTTGCGGCCTTGCTGGCAAGCCTGTTGGCGCTCGACCGGCTGTTCAGCAACGATCACGAGGACGGTTCGCTCGATCTCATTCTCATGGGCCGTGCGCCCCTCGAACTCGTGGTCGCCATGAAAGGCCTGGCACACTGGCTTACCACCGGCTTGCCACTCGTCATCGCCGCGCCGCTGATCGGCCTGTTCCTCGACATCGATGCCGACGCCGAAGGCGCCCTGCTGCTGACGCTGCTCGTCGGCACGCCGGCATTGACCTTTATCGGCATGATCGGCGCCGCGATCGCGGTCACGCTGCGGCGCGGGGGCTTGTTGCTCGCCGTCATCGTGCTGCCGCTCACGGTGCCGATCCTGATCTTCGGCGTCGCCGCGGCCAATGCCGCGGTCATCGGCCCGGTGCCGTTCGGCACGCCGTTTACGATCCTTTGCGCGCTGACGCTCGCCAGTCTCGTCGTCGGACCCTTTGCCGCGGCGGCCGCATTGCGGCAGGAAATGGAGTAATGGATAAATCAAATAGCCATGATTCTTATTCAAATGATCGCTATGCAAAAACCGCGCTCTTGCAAGGCTCATGCAAAAGTGAGAGCCGGCAGCCACAGCGTCATTGTGCTTGAAACCGCGCTTGAATAGGAAGCGCAACTATAGACGCAACAGGAAGGCGCCCGCAGGACGTTGCCGATGGCCATTACCGACTTCGCCAATCCTTCGCGATTCCTCAGACTCGCCAACACCACCATTCCGTGGCTGGGCGGGGTGACGGTGCTCGCCTTCGCTTTCGGCGTCGACCAGGCGATGGTCGCGCCGGACGACTATCAGCAAGGCGCGACCGTCAAGATCATGTTCCTGCACGTGCCGTCGGCATGGCTCGGCATGCTGGCCTGGGGCGTAATGACGGTGGCGGCGCTCGGCACGCTGGTGTGGCGGCATCCGCTCGCCGACGTGACGGCGAAAGCGGCGGCGCCGATCGGCGCCGCCTTCACGCTGCTCTGTCTCGTTACCGGCTCGCTATGGGGCCGACCGGAATGGGGCACCTATTGGGTCTGGGACGCGCGGCTGACCTCGGAACTAATTCTGCTATTGCTGTATCTCGGCGTTATCGCGCTGTGGACGACCGTCGAAGATCCGTCGCGCGCCGCTCGCGCCGCCGCCGTGCTGACGCTGGTCGGCGCCATCGATCTGCCCCTCATCAAATTCTCGGTCGATTGGTGGAACACCTTACACCAGGGCGCGTCGGTGTTTCGCCTCGGCGGCTCGACGATCGATCCGACCATTCTCGTTCCGCTCTTCATCATGGCCGGCGCATTCACGCTGTTGTTCGTGACGCTGCTGTTGGCGGCGATGCGTAACGAAATCTTGCGCCGACGCGTGCGCACCTTGCATCTTTTGCAAGCGAGCGCCGTGAGCTGATATGCAGGCAAGGCGACAATAAACGTGAACTGATAATGGAAACCCCCGCGCATATCGACTTCATCGCCGCGTCCTATGCCGCCGCCGCCCTCGTGATCGGGGTGCTGGTCGCCTGGGTATCGCTCGATTATCGCGCACAACGGCGCACGCTCGCCGATCTCGAACTGCAGGGGTTCACCCGCAGCTCCGGCATGCCGCGGACGGAGCGCGCCGCGGACGCCAAAGAAGCGGCAAAGGAACAGGCATGAGCATGACGGCGGGCGACAGCAGCCGGCCGCGCCGGGCCCTCGTCCTTACTCCGCTCGCCCTGTTTCTCGGGCTCGCCGGCTTGTTTCTGGTCCGCCTCTTTGCCGGCGATCCGTCGCTGATCCCTTCGCCGCTGATCGGACGCCCGGCGCCGCAAACGACGCTGCCGCCGGTCACTGGCCTTGAGCGCAACGGCGCGCCGCTGCCGGGCCTTAATCCGGCAGATTTCAAGGGCGCAGTGACGGTGGTGAATGTCTGGGCGTCATGGTGCGTGCCATGCCGCGACGAAGCGCCGCTTTTACTGCAATTGTCGCAGGACAACCGCTTCCGCCTGGTCGGCATCAATTACAAGGACAACGCCGACAATGCGCAGCGCTTCCTCGCCCATTTCGGCAATCCCTTTGCTGCCGCGGGCGCCGACGACAGCGGCCGCGCCGGCATCGAATGGGGCGTCTATGGCGTGCCTGAGACATTTATCGTCGGCCGCGACGGCAAGATCGCCTATAAGCTCGTCGGGCCGATCACCGAAGACAATATGAATTCCGTGTTGAAGCCGCAGATCGACAAGGCGCTGGCGGCGGCGTCCTGACTTACTCCGCCGGCTCGACCGAATATTTCTTCAGCAGCGGCAATTGCAGTGCGCCGAACAGAAGCGTCAGCGGCATCACGGCGAAGACTTTGAAATCGACCCAGATATCGGTCGACGTGTTGCGCCAGACAATCTCGTTGAGCACGGCGAGCACTAGGAAGAAGATTGCCCAGCGCAGCGTGAGCTTGCGCCAGCCTTCTTCCGTCAGATGAAACAGCGAGTCGAACACGATGCCGAGCAGTGGTTTGTTGAAGACAAGCCCGCCGATCAGGATGGCGCCGAACAGCGCATAGATGATGGTCGGTTTGACCTTGATGAAGGTCGCATCGTGCAGGATCAGCGTCAGGCCGCCGAACACGACGACAACGATCGCGGTGACGATTGTCAGGATCGGGAAATGCCGCGTCAGCGCGTAGGACACCGCCATGGCGGCGAGAATCGCGACCATGAAAGTGCCGGTGGCGACGAAAATGCCGTAATGCGAATTGGCGTAGAAAAACAAGAGAAGCGGCCCGAGATCGAGCGCGAGTTTCAAGAACGGGTTGAGCTGCGGCTTCGCTGTCGGCGTCATGACTCAAGTCCGGCAATGGCGCGGGCGAAATCGCGCGCCGAAAACGGCGAAAGATCGTCGACGCCTTCGCCGACGCCGATGAAATGCACAGGCACCGCGAATTTCGCCGCGAGCGCTACGAGGATGCCGCCGCGCGCCGTGCCGTCGAGCTTGGTCATCACAAGCCCGGTGACGCCGACGGCCTTCTTGAAAATCTCGACCTGCGACAGCGCGTTCTGCCCGACGGTGGCGTCGAGCATCAGAAGCACGGCATGCGGCGCGTCGGCATCCAGCTTTTTGACGACGCGCACGATCTTGTGCAATTCGTCCATCAATTCGGTGCGGTTCTGCAGGCGCCCCGCGGTATCGATGAGCAGAATGTCGGTGCCACGTTCCTTCGCCGCGGCAACGGCGTCGAAGGCGAGCCCGGCGGCGTCGGCGCCCGCTTGGCGCGCCATGAAGGCCGCGCCGGTACGCTCCGACCAGATTTTAAGCTGCTCGATCGCCGCGGCGCGGAACGTATCGCCGGCCGCCAGCATCACCGAACGGCCTTCGGCGCGAAACTTCGCCGCGAGCTTGCCGATGGTCGTCGTCTTGCCGGATCCGTTGACGCCGGCGACCAGAACGATGAACGGCTTTTTGCTCGTGTCGATGACGAGCGGCTGCGCCACCGGCGCGAGCGCCTTCTCGACTTCCGTCGCGACCACGGCTTTCACTTCGTCCGGCGTGATCTCGGCATTGTGGCGGCCCTCGCTGAGCGCGGTCACGATGCGGTTCGAGGTTTCAAGCCCGAGATCGGCGCGGAGCAGCGCATCGTCGATCTCATCAAGCGTCGCAGTATCGAGCTTGCGCTTGGCGACGAGGTCGGTGATGGCGCCGAGCGCCGTGGAACTGCGCTTGAGGCCGCCGGTGAGCCGCTTCCACCAGGCGCCCTTATTTTCCGGGCTGGTTTCGGCTGTTTCCGCCGCGCCGGCGGTCGGACTATCGGTCGGACTGTCTTGCATATGGTGCCCGTGATAGCGGTTTCGGCACAATGCCGAAAGATATGACCCCGGAAGAGATGGTGTCGCGGCTGCTGTATCGCGACGGACTGATGCTGGTCATCGATAAACCGGCCGGTTTTGCCGTGCATAACGGCCCCAAAGGCGGGGTCAGCCTGCAGGACCATTTCGATGCCTTGCGGTTCGGAATGCCTCGGTCGCCCTCGCTGGCGCACCGGCTCGACCGCGACACTTCGGGCTGCCTGGTGCTCGGCCGCCACCGCAAGGCGCTGGCGGCGCTCGGCAAGCGCTTCAAGAACGGCGAAATCGGCAAGACTTATTGGGCGGTCGTCGAAGGCGCGCCGGAGACCGACGAAGGCGTCATCGAGCTGGCGCTCGGCCGGCTCGACGTCACGCGCGGCTGGTGGATGAAGCACGATCCCAACGGGCAGCCGGCGGTGACCAAATGGACAGTGATGGGACGCGATCCCGCGAACGCGCTCG
The DNA here is from genome assembly GCA_049677525.1 of Xanthobacteraceae bacterium. Lineage (GTDB taxonomy): Bacteria > Pseudomonadota > Alphaproteobacteria > Rhizobiales > Xanthobacteraceae > BOG-931. The sequence continues at coordinate 21,737 of JBAUCK010000170.1, read as the reverse complement.
CCTGGCTCGCGCTCGAACCGCAAACCGGGCGGACGCATCAATTACGCGTGCACTGCGCGGAAATGGGCTGGCCGATCCTGGGCGACACCATTTACGGCAACGCGCCGCGTCACGACGGCCCGGTGCTGCATCTGCAGGCCCGCGAAATCGTGGTGCCGCTCTACAAGAACCGCGACCCGATCAAGGTGACGGCGCCGGCGCCGGCGCATATGCGCGAGCGGCTCATACAATGCGGCTGGCCGGGCGAAGAGCAGAAAATCACACGCGCGCCTAATGCCCCTTCGCTCGAGGCGGCAATCAGTAAATCGTCTGTTTGATGCGCTCAGGCGCCAGCCGATCATGCTCCGGGCCGCCCATTTTGCCGTCGGTCAATTCGGCAAGGATCGAGCCCGGTGTCGGCAGCGTCTTGCGATCGACCCGTGTCGCCGGGTCCCACAGCTTCGAGCGGATGATCGCCTTGGTGCATTGGAAATAGGCGCGCTCGACGGTGACCACGAGCACGCATTTCGGCGTCTTGCCGTTGAAGACAAAGCTCTCGGTCAGTTTCGGATCAGTGGAGATGACGGCGCGGCCATTGACGCGCATGGTCTCACCGACGCCGGGAATGAGGAACAACAGCGAGACGCGCGGATCGCGCACCAGGTTGCGCAAACTGTCGATGCGGTTATTGCCGCGCCGATCCGGGATGAGCAGCGTGTGCTCGTCCGCGACGCGCAGGAAGCCCGGCGGATCGCCGCGCGGCGAGCAATCGAGCCCTTCGGGACCGCACGTCGCCAGCACGGCGAAAGGTGTGGCTTCGATCAGCTTGCGATATTGCGGCGTGATGCGATCGGCTTCTTTAAAAACAGCGGGACCGTAGGGCGCATCGCTGTAAAGCTTTTCCAGCTCCGCAGTCGACCTGATCAGATGATCTTGGTTGACGTCCATCGCACCACCTCAGCCATAGCGAAGCGGTGAGTTTACTCAAGCCGCCAGCAATTGTCTGCCATCATGTCCGGCGATTTTCAGATCGACGATCTGGCCCGGCTCGACCTGCGCCCGGAGCAGCACTCTGGTGAACTGCTCGGTATGGCCGGCATCGTGCGATTCCATCAAGACGCGGCGCGTCGCGCCTATTTCACCATCAAGATGCCACGTCAGCGCCGCGGCGCCGCGCTCGCGCAGCCGCGCCGCGCGCTCCTTCGCCACTTGGCGAGAAAGCTGCGGCATGCGGGCAGCCGGCGTGCCGGAGCGCGGCGAAAACGGAAACACATGCAGATGCGTCAGCCCGCACTCCGCAACGAGCGCCAGCGAGTTCTGGAACATGGCCTCGGTTTCGGTCGGGAAGCCTGCGATCAGATCGGCGCCGAACACCGTATCCGGGCGAAGCCGCCGCACCGTCTCGCAAAACGCAATCGCGTCGGCGCGCGAATGCCGCCGCTTCATGCGCTTGAGGATGAGATCGTCGCCGGACTGCAGCGACAGATGCAGATGCGGCATCAGCCGCGCGTCGCTCCCAAGAGCATCGAGCAGGTCGCGGTCGGCCTCGATGGAATCGATGGACGACAGCCGCAGCCGCTTGAGCTCAGGCACGTGTTTGATGATCTGCTTCACCAGCGTGCCGAGCTTCGGCGCGCCCGGCAGATCGGCGCCATAGCTCGTAATGTCGACGCCGGTCAGCACCACTTCGAGATAATCATTGGCAACAAGACGCCGCACGTCCTCAACTACAGACCCCATCGGCACCGAGCGCGAATTGCCGCGGCCATAGGGAATGATGCAGAAGGTGCAGCGGTGATCGCAGCCGTTCTGGACTTGCACGAAGGCACGCGTGCGGCCGGAAAAACTGTCGACGAGATGCGCCGCGGTTTCCTGCGCCGCCATGATGTCGTTGACGATGGCTTTCGGTGCATCGCCGACATCGAAAGCCGCGCGCGCTTGCACCCAGCCGTTCGCCGACAACTTCTCCGCATTGCCGAGCACGCGATCCGCTTCCGGCATGTCAACAAATGTCTGCGGCTCGGTTTGCGCCGCGCAACCGGTCACGACGATCTTCGTCTGGGGCCGCTCACGGCGCAGCGCGCGGATGGTTTGCCGCGCCTGCCGCACCGCTTCCGCGGTCACCGCGCAGGTATTGACGACGACGGTATCGGTGAAGCCGGCGCGCTGCGCCTCGCGGCGGATGACCTCCGATTCCGCGGCATTGAGCCGGCAGCCGAACGTGACGACCTCGACGGTCATCTTCGGGCACTCATTGGCTCAAACCGCTCCGGCGGCGATGAGGCTCGCAGCGAAGCGGCCCTTATGCTCGTACTCGACCGGGCCGGTCATCAGCACGTGATCGTCGCTCTCCCGCCATTCGATGGTGAGGTCGCCCCCCGGTAACGACACCCGCACCTTGCGTCCGGCACGGCGCAGCCGCGCCGCGGCGACGGCGGTGGCGCAAGCGGCCGAGCCGCAGGCCTTGGTGAGGCCGGCGCCGCGCTCCCAGGTCCGCATTACGATGTGGTCGCGCGTCGGCGTCGCCGCGAGCGTGATATTGGCGCGCTCGGGAAACAGCGGATGATTTTCCAGAAGCGGGCCGATCTTGGCGAGATCGTAAGTGGCGGGATCCTCGACCCAGAAGATCGCGTGCGGATTGCCCATGCTCACGACCGACGGCGAGTGCAGGATCGGCGCGCCGGGCGGGCCGATCTCGAGTTCGATGGCGCGCGTATCGGCGAACGGTTCGGCGAGCGGTATCTCGTCCCAGCGCAGGCGCGGCTTGCCCATATCGACGGTGTAGAGGCCGCCGTTAGTGCGCCAGCACGGAACCAATCCGCTTTGGGTCTCGAACGTCAGGGCCGATTGGCCGGTCTGTTCGCTGACAAGAGCCGCGACGCAGCGTATGCCGTTGCCGCAGGCGCCGGCCTCCGAACCGTCATTGTTATAAATGCGAATTATGGCGCTGGTCTTGGCACTGGTCTTGCCTTCCGTTGCAGCACGCGGCGGATAAAGCACCATGAGTTGGTCATAGGCCTCCTGCCGCGCGGCCGCCTGCGCTTCGGCGGCCGCAACCTGGCTCGATGCGGCGCTCGGCGCCGCGCGCAGATCGACGATGACGATCTCGTTGCCGAGACCGTTCATCTTGATGAAGTCCTTGTTCGCCAGCGCGCCCATTAAAGGAAGCCCAAACGGAGAATGCCGAAGCCCGAAAATCCTCGACAATACCGGCGACTTATATGAGGACTCATGTCCCATGCGCCAGTGCCCACGAACGGCCGCTGCGCCGCAAGCCCGTTGCGCAACGACGGCAAATTGGGCAATCCAAATTGAATAGACAAATTCGCCAAGGCACACCGTATCCGGCCGTGCTAAAGTCGTTTGGGCGACGAATGGATTTAGGACGGCGGTGCGGCCGCGGGCACCGCTCGCGTGTGCAAGGAGAACCTGATGCCGTTTCGCTTGAGCCTTCGCACCGGTGCTGCGGTGGCTGTCGCCCTGTTCGTGGCTGCGTTTGTCGCCATCGTCCCGTCTCCGGCGCAATCTCCTCCAGCGCAATCTCCCGCGCAAACGCCACCAGCGGCAACGCCGGCCGCGCCAGCCCAGACCTCGCCGGCCCCGAATGCCAGCCAAAGCAGTGACGTGTTCGGCGAAAACACGTCGCTGAAGGCCCAGACCATCATCTATCTGAAAGGCTCGGGCACCTGGGACAAAGCCTTCGCGACCATCACGGGCGCGTTCAAGAAGATCGACGGCTATCTCGACAAGGAAGGCATCAAGGCGAGCGGCCTGCCGATGACCATTTTCACGGCGACCGACGATACCGGCTTCGAATACGAGGCTGCCATTCCGATCGCCGACACGCCCAAGAACCCGCCGCATGGCGACTTGGCGGTCGGCCAATCGCCCGAAGGCGCCGCGCTCAAATTCGTCCATCGCGGCTCGTATGACGATCTCGACAATACCTACGAGGCGATCACCAATTATCTCGACGACAAGAAGCTCGAAGCCAAGGACCTCTTCATCGAGGAATATGTGACCGATCCGACGAATTCCGACGCAAGCAAGCTCCTCATCAATGTTTATGTACTGATCAAGGCTCCCACGGCGCCGGGATAGTTCTGGCCGGGATAGTTCTGGCCGGGCGAGTTCCGGTGAGGCCGGTTCCCGGCCGGACTGGGACTAGGGGCCGGTTTCGGGCCAGTTTCGGGCCAGTTTCGGGCCTGTTTGGCGCGGTTGACAGGCTGGCGGCCTGTCACTAGGTTCCGCCCGCTCTCGTAAGAGACTGAAATTCTTGTACGCCGACCGGTCCTGGAGGCCGGAGGTCACCGCCCGACAGCGCGATGCGCCCTCGGGCGTCCTTGCGTTTTCTGCGTATTTTCTCCTTGGCCCTTCGGGGCGGGGTGAAAGGGCAAGATGTTCGACAATCTGTCGGAACGGCTGGGTTCAATCCTCGGTCGCCTGACACGGCGCGGCGCGCTGTCGGAGGCCGATGTCGAGGAAGCGATGCGCGAAGTGCGGCGTGCGTTGCTCGAGGCCGATGTCGCGCTCGACGTCGCGCGCGCCTTTACCGAACAGGTGAAAGCGCGTGCGGTCGGCGTCGATGTGATCAAATCCGTCACGCCCGGCCAGGTGGTCGTCAAGATCGTGCACGATGCGCTGGTCGAGACGCTCGGCGCCGATGCGCAGCCGATCGATCTCAATGCGCCCGCGCCGGTCGTCATCATGATGGTCGGTCTGCAAGGCTCCGGCAAAACCACGACCACGGCAAAGATCGCCAAGCGCCTCACCGACGTGCAGAAGCGCAAAGTTCTGATGGCCTCGCTCGATACGCGCCGCCCGGCCGCGATGGAGCAGCTCGCCGTGCTCGGCAAGCAGGTCGCCGTCGAGACGCTGCCGATCGTCGCCGGCCAGACGCCAGTGCAGATCGCGACCCGCGGCAGAGAAGCCGGCCGGCTTGGCGGTTACGACGTGGTGATGCTCGATACCGGGGGCCGCATCACGCTCGACGAAGAGCTGATGCGCGAGGCCGCCGAGGTGCGCCGCGTGGCGGCGCCCCACGAAGTGCTGCTCGTCGCCGACTCGCTGACCGGCCAGGACGCGGTCAAACTCGCCCGCGCCTTCAACGAACGGCTCGACCTCACCGGCATCGTGCTCACCCGCATCGACGGCGACGGCCGCGGCGGCGCCGCGCTTTCGATGCGCGCGGTCACCGGCAAGCCGATCAAGCTGATCGGTACCGGCGAAAAGATCGACGCCATCGAGGACTTTTATCCGCAGCGCATCGCCGACCGCATTCTCGGGATGGGCGACATCGTTTCGCTGGTCGAGAAGGCGGCGACCACGATCGACGCCGAGAAGGCCGCGCGCGTCGCCGAGAAGATGCGCAAGGGCGCCTTCGATCTTTCCGACCTGCGCGAGCAGCTCGGGCAGATGAAGAGCATGGGCGGCATGTCCGGATTGATGTCGATGATGCCCGGCATCGCCAAAATGAAAAACCAACTGGCCGAGCGCAATCTCGACGAGACGGTACTCAAGCGGCAGATGGCGATCATCGATTCCATGACCCCCGCCGAGCGGCGCAATCCAGATGTGCTTAAAGCCAGCCGCAAGCGCCGCATCGCCGCGGGCTCCGGCACCAAACCCGAGGACATCAACAAGCTTCTGAAAATGCACCGCACCATGGCCGACATGATGAAGGTCATGGGTCGTAATGCGAGCGCTAAGCGCGGCCCGATGGCCGGCCTTGCCAATATGCTCGGCTTTGGCGGCGGCATGCCGAGCCCGGAAGAAATGGCGAAGCTTGCCGAGAAATTGCCGGGCGGCCTGCCGGCGGGAATACCCGGTGCGCCGGGCAATGCTCCCGGCAATGGTCCGGGTCTACCCCCGCAAATGCCCGATATGCCGGGTCTGCCGCGGGGACTACCGCCGAATTTTCCGGGGCTGCCCGGCCTCGGTTCAAAATTTCCGGGCGGCCTGCCCGGATTGGGAAAGAAGAAGTGAAGTTCGCAAAGTTCAAAGCAATCAACGTGACGAAAGGAAACTGAATGCTTGTTATCCGTATGGCCCGTGCCGGCACCAAGAAGCGGCCGTTCTATCACATCGTCGTCGCCGACAGCCGCAGCCCGCGCGACGGCCGTTTCATCGAGCGTCTCGGCTATTTCAATCCGCTGCTGCCGAAGGACAAGACCGAGCGGCTGACCTGGGACATCGAAAAGGCCAAGGCCTGGATCGCCAAGGGCGCACAGCCGTCCGACCGCGTCATGCGTTTCCTCGATGCCGCCGGCGTGATGAAGCGCACGCCGCGGAAGAATCCCGAAAAGGCGATCCCGCGCAAAGAGCGCAAGGCACAAGCCGAGGCGGCGAAGACCGCAGCGGCCGCCACGCCCGCGGCAGCGGCTCCGGCCGCAGCGCCGGCCCCGGCAGCCGCGCCGGCGAGCTGACCGCGAGACTTTAGGTCCTTGCGATGGCGGGCGGCGGGCGAGTCTGTCTTGGACAATTCGGCGCCCCCCACGGCGTGCAGGGCGAAGTGCGCCTGCACTCCTTCACTGCCGATCCGGCGGCGATCACGAGCTATGGTCCGCTCGAGGGCGAGGACGGACACGTCTTTGAGATCGAAGCGATGCGGCCGGCGAAAGATCATTTGGTCGCGAAAATCGCCGGCGTCGCCGATCGCAATGCCGCCGAGCTCTTGAAGAACCTGAAACTCTACGTGCCGCGCGCGCGGCTGCCGAAGCCGGACGAGCCCGACGAATTTTATCATGCCGATCTGATCGGGCTCGCCGTGGTCGATCGTGCCGGAGAGAAGCTCGGCACCGTGGTCGCGATCCACAATTTCGGCGCCGGCGATCTGATCGAGATGAATCCGGCAAGCGGCGGCAAAACCGAATTGCTGCCGTTCGACGAAGTCCATGTGCCGACAGTGGACATCGCCGCGGGCAAGATCATTGTTGTGCCGCCGGTAGAGCAAGAATGATAGCGAGCGACTGAGATGTGGCGCGCGAGCGTGCTGACGATTTTTCCCGACATGTTTCCGGGACCGCTGGGCGCGAGCCTTGCCGGCAAGGCGCTGAGCGCCGGCGCGTGGGCGCTCGAAGTTGCCGATATTCGTGACTTCGCCGCCGACAAGCACCGCAGCGTCGACGACACGCCGGCCGGCGGCGGGCCCGGCATGGTGATGAAGGCCGACGTGCTCGGCCGCGCCATCGATGCCACAGCGACCCAGACGGCGACCGATACCCGCCCGCGCTGCTTGCTCTCGCCGCGCGGCATCCCGCTGACGCAGGCCCGCGTCGAGGCCCTCAGCCAAGGCCCCGGCATTGTCCTCCTCTGCGGCCGTTTCGAAGGGGTCGACGAGCGGGTGATCGCGGCGCGCCAGCTCGAAGAAGTCTCGATCGGCGATTATGTGTTGTCCGGCGGCGAGATCGCCGCCATGGCGCTGATCGATGCCTGCGTACGGCTCCTGCCCGGCGTTATGGGGGCCGCTGATTCGGGGGCCGAGGAGAGCTTTACCGACGGGCTTTTGGAATATCCGAACTACACCCGGCCCCAGGTCTGGGAGGGCCGGCCGATCCCGGAAATCCTGACCTCCGGCGACCACGGCAAAATCGCCGCTTGGCGCCGGGCAGAGGCCGAAAAGCTCACCCGGGAGCGGCGGCCTGACCTCTGGGACGCCTTTTTGCGGCGTTTGCGAAATGGCTCAAGAACGGGGTGACGGCTGGGTGACAAACCCCGCGTGGTAGCGTAGAAGCTCGCCCCAACCCGAGTAGAACCGGCCCAAAACAGCGCGCGCCAAGGGGCGCAGCGGATGGAGAACTTGCCATGAATGTCCTCAAAGAGATCGAAGCCGAGCAGGTCGCAAAGCTCGCCGCCGGCAAGGAAATTCCGGATTTCCAGCCCGGCGATACGCTCGTCGTCAACGTCAAGATCGTCGAAGGCGAGCGCACCCGTGTGCAGGCCTATGAAGGCGTCTGCATCGGCCGTGCCGGCGGCGGCATCAACGAGAATTTCACCGTGCGCAAGATTTCCTACGGCGAAGGCGTCGAGCGCGTCTTCCCGCTTTACGCGCCGATGATCGACTCGATCACCGTGGTCCGCCGCGGCAAGGTCCGCCGCGCCAAGCTCTATTATCTGCGTGGCCTGCGCGGCAAGTCGGCGCGTATCGTCGAGCGGCAGGATCATGCCGGCGAGGCAGCCCTCGGTTCCGAGGGGGCCGCCAGAGCCTCGGCCAAGGCTGCGAGCAAGGCCATGAAGGCCGAGGGCGATGCCAAGCCGAAGGCGAAGGCCGCAGCCAAGCCGAAGGCGAAACCGAAAGCATAACAATCCGGCGCGTGGAGATTATATTGCGCGCAGGCGTTGGGGCTGGAGTTTGGTAACGATGAGCAAGGCGCGCACCCTCTACGATAAAATCTGGGATGATCATCTGATCGAGGAGACGCCGGACGGCGCCGCCCTCATCTATATCGATCGCCATATCGTGCATGAGGTGACGAGCCCGCAGGCTTTCGAAGGCCTGCGCCTTGCCGGCCGCAAGGTGCGCGCACCGGACAAGACGCTGCTCGTGGTCGATCACAACGTGCCGACCAAGGACCGGCATCTGCCCAATCCCGATCCGGAAAGCGCGGCGCAGATCGCTTATCTCGCCGAGAACGCCAAGCTCTTCAATCTCGAATATTACAACGAGTTCGATAAGCGGCAGGGCATCGTCCACATCATCGGACCGGAGCAAGGTTTCACGCTGCCCGGCGTCACTTTGGTGTGCGGCGACAGCCATACCGCGACCAATGGCGCGTTCGGCGCGCTCGCCTACGGCATCGGCACGTCGGAAGTCGAGCACGTGCTGGCGACGCAGACCTTGGTGCAGAATAAGTCGAAGAACATGCGCGCCGTGGTCGACGGCAAGCTGCCGCCGGGCGTGACCGCCAAAGACATCATCCTCGCCATCATTGGCGAGATCGGTACCGCCGGCGGCACCGGCTATGCGCTGGAATATGCCGGCGAGGCGATCTCGGCGCTGTCGATGGAAGGCCGCATGACGGTCTGCAACATGTCGGTCGAGGCCGGCGCCAAAGCAGGCTTCATCGCGCCCGATGGCAAGACCTATGCCTATCTCAACGGCCGCCCCAAGGCGCCCGAAGGCAAGGACTGGGACGCGGCACTGCGCTACTGGGAGACGCTGTGCTCCGACGACGGCGCGCATTTCGACCATGAGGTCAGGCTCGACGCCGCCAAACTGCCGCCGCTCGTGACCTGGGGCACGAGCCCCGAACAGGTCGTGTCGATCACCGGGCGCGTACCGACGCTCGACGCCGTTACCGATCCGCACAAGCACGAGGCGATCGAGCGTGCGCTCGGCTATATGGGGTTCAAGGGCGGCGAGAAGATTTCCGACATAGGCATCGACCGCGTCTTCATCGGTTCCTGCACCAATGCGCGGATCGAGGATCTGCGCGAAGTGGCCAAGGTCGTCGATGGCAAGACGGTCAACGGCAAGGTCAATGCCATGATCGTGCCGGGCTCGGGCCTCGTCAAAGAACAGGCCGAGTCCGAAGGCCTCGACAAGGTCTTCGTCAAGGCCGGCTTTGAATGGCGCGACCCCGGCTGCTCGATGTGCCTGGCGATGAACCCGGACAAACTGGCGCCGGGCGAGCGTTGCGCCTCAACTTCGAACCGCAATTTCGAAGGCCGCCAGGGCTACAAGGGCCGTACCCATCTGGTGTCGCCGATCATGGCCGCTGCCGCCGCGATCGCCGGACATTTCGTCGACATCCGCGAGTGGCATTGAGCTAACTTCTTTCCGGGTTCGCGGGCAAATGCCCGAGCCCCGGAATCACGAGCCTCACCCCCGCACCCACCAGCAGCGCATTTGCGGGAAGAGCACCGTGCCGCTCGGCCGGTTCTGCAATTCGTACCAATCGACGCAGCGGCGGTAGAGCAGCCGCCCCGGATAGATCTCGATGCGATGGCGCACGTAACGCGGCGGCGGCGGACTGGCGAGCGCCGGCCCGGCGAGCGGCGAGCCTTGCGCGAAAACTGGTGTCGCGCCGAGCAACGCGAGCGCGGCGAGAGCAATTCCTATTGACGGCCTTGCAGACATTCCTTCCTCTTTGACATGCGCACCGCCTGATTACGAGCGACGCACCGCTTCTCGCAATGACGCTATAATGCAATTATGGCCGATCTCGCATCCGATCCGCTGAACTGGCAGCCGGTCAAGGCGCCCTCGCTTGGCGAGCTCGATGTTCTGGCGAGCGAGCTTTTCGGCCGTTTGCCGAGGAAATTTCGCGAGCTCGCCACCGATGTCGTCATCCAGGTCGACGATTTTCCGTCCGGCGAAGTACTGGAGGAAATGCAGGCGGAGAGCGAATTCGACCTGCTCGGCCTGTTTCAGGGAACCGGCCTGCCGTTCCGCAACGAGAGCGCGCCGGTGCAGATGCCGAACATGATCTGGCTCTATCGCCGCCCGATCCTGGATTATTGGGCCGAGCACGACGAGACGCTCGGTGCTATCATCAGGCATGTTCTGGTGCACGAGATCGGGCATCATTTCGGCCTGTCCGACGGCGACATGGCGGCGATCGAAGATGCGGCGGGTTAGCGCATGTCCCGGAAAAGTGGGACCCGGTTTTCCGACAAGGACATGCGCAAATCAAAGAAGCGCACAGAGGGAGAAATGCGATGAAAGTCGATGGCGGCTGTGCCTGCGGCGCGATCAAGATCGAGGCCGAGGCCGATCCGGAAAAAACTCAACTCTGCCACTGCACCGATTGCCAGACAGCGACCGGCACCGCATTCCGCGTGTCGGTGCCGGTGCCGGGCGCGACGCTGAAGCTCATCGGGACACCGGCGACTTACCTGAAGACCACCGCCGACAGCGGCAATCCACGCCTCCAAGGCTTTTGCGGCACCTGCGGCACGCCACTCTATTCGACGACGCCCGGCGAGGGCGCGCAGCAAATGTACGTGCTCCGCGTCGGCATTCTGCGCCAGCGCGATCAGTTTGCGCCGCGCAAGCAGATTTGGACTCGCTCAGCGCGCAGTTGGCTTCCGCAGCTCGGCAGCGTGCCGCGGTTCGAGAAGCAATCGTGATGCGGAGAGGTCCAAGGAGACCCACATGCTGATCACCGTTTTCCGCTCTCGCCTGAAGGACGGCGTGCGCGACGAATATGCCGCCGCCGTCGATCGCATGAACGAGCTCGCGCGCACCATGCCGGGCTACATCTCGCACAAGACTTTTTATGCCGAGGATAGCGAGCGCTGCACCATCGTCGAGTTCGAGAACGAAGCGGGCCTGCGCACCTGGCGAACCAATGCCGAGCATATCGCGGCGCAGAAAATGGCGCGGCAGAAGTACTATACCGAATACAGCGTGCAGGTCTGCACACTCGACCGCGAGTCGAAATTCAGGGCCAAAGACGAGGTGGCGACCAAAGCTTGACGTATCATTTAACGTATCTTGCCGGTCTTGACCGGCTCCCGCGAAACCGCCATTAACGCGGCAAATGCGCCCCTACCCGGGCAGGAATTCAACTTCGGCAGGCCAAAAAATGGAAAAGTTCACCACTCTCGAAGGCGTCGCGGCGCCCTTGCGCATGATCAATATCGACACCGATATGATCATCCCCAAGCAATATCTGAAAACGATCAAGCGCACCGGGCTTGGCGCTGGGCTGTTTTCGGAGAAGCGCTTCAACGACGACGGCTCCGAGAACAAGGATTTCGTCCTCAACAAGCCGGCTTATCGCAAGTCGAAGATTCTCGTTGCTGGCGACAATTTCGGCTGCGGTTCCTCACGCGAACATGCGCCGTGGGCGCTGCTCGATTTCGGCATTACTTGCGTGATCTCAACTTCGTTCGGCGATATTTTCTACAACAACTGCTTCAAGAACGGCGTGCTGCCGATCAAAGTATCGCCGGAGGATCTGGAAAAACTGTTCGACGACGCCGAGCGCGGCGCCAACGCGACGCTCACCGTCGATCTCGAGAAGCAGGAAATCCGTGGCCCCGACGGCGGCGTGGTGAAATTCGACATCGAGCCGAACCGCAAGAAGACGCTGCTCGAAGGCCTCGACGATATCGGGCTGACGATGCAGAAGAACGCCAAGATCGACGGCTTCGAGGCCAAGGCCAAGGCCGAGCGGCCCTGGATGTGAGCGCCGGATGATGTCTGGCCACACTTGACCGCTGCCGATTCGCACCTGGATCGCTAATGCGATATTGCGGCCGGCTTGTCCCGACGGGGTGTGGGGCTTTGCCGGCTTCCGCCCTCCCCATTCAGTCCGTCCCACCCGGCAAACTGGCAGCATGACGTCAGCAATCTCGATTTCGCATCTCGACAAGACCTACGCATCGGGCTTCCAGGCCTTGAAAGACATCAACTTGGACATCCGGCACGGCGAGATTTTCGCGTTGCTCGGCCCGAACGGCGCCGGCAAGACCACGCTGATCTCCACGATTTGCGGCATCGTGCAGTCGACCGGCGGCACGGTGCTGGTCGACGGCCACAATATCCTGACCGACTACCGCATCGCCCGCGCGCTGATCGGGCTCGTGCCGCAGGAATTGACCACCGACGCCTTCGAGACGCCGCCCGCCACCATGCGGTTTTCCCGCGGCCTATTCGGCAAGCCGCCAAACCCGGCGCTGATCGAGAAAGTGCTGAAACAGCTGTCGCTGTGGGACAAGCGCGAAGCAAAAATCCGCATGCTCTCGGGCGGCATGAAGCGCCGGCTGATGATCGCCAAGGCTTTGGCGCACGAGCCGCAGATCCTGTTTCTCGACGAGCCGACCGCCGGCGTCGATGTCGAATTGCGCAAGGACATGTGGCAGTTGGTGCGCGAATTGCGCGCCTCCGGCGTCACCATCATTCTCACCACGCATTACATCGAAGAAGCCGAGGAGATGGCCGACCGCGTCGGCGTCATCAATCACGGCGAGATCATCCTGGTCGAGGACAAAGCCGAGCTGATGCGCAAGCTCGGCAAGAAGCGCCTGACGCTCGATCTGCGCGAGCCGCTCGGCGCGATGCCGGCGTCGCTCAAGAGCTACGATCTCACGCTGACCGACGACTGCCAGAAGCTGATCTACACCTACGACACCAAGAGCGAGCATACCGGCATCACCGCGCTGCTCGACGACCTCCGCCATGCCGACATCAAGTTCCAGGATTTGCAGACCACACAGAGCTCACTCGAGGACATTTTCGTCGGTCTCGTGAAACAATCGGGAGCCGCGAAATGAACGTCTATGGCGTACGCGCGATCTATATGTACGAAATGGCGCGCACCGGGCGGACGCTGTTCCAGAGCATCGTCTCGCCGGTGATCTCGACCTCGCTCTATTTCATCGTCTTCGGCGCGGCGATCGGCTCGCGCATCACCCAGATCGAGGGCGTCGGCTACGGCTCCTTCATCGTGCCCGGCCTGATCATGCTGATGCTGTTGACGCAGAGCGTGACCAACGCCTCGTTCGGCATCTATTTTCCGCGCTTCGTCGGCACCATTTACGAGATCCTTTCGGCGCCGATTTCACCGTTGGAAATCGTGCTCGGCTATGTCGGCGCCGCCGCTACCAAGTCGATCATTCTCGGTCTCATCATCCTCGCCACGTCGTTTCTGTTCGTGCCGCTGCATATCGAGCACCCGTTCTGGATGCTGGCGTTCCTCGTTCTGACCGCACTGAGCTTCAGCCTCCTGGGCTTCATCCTCGGCCTGTGGGCCGGCGGTTTCGAGCAATTGCAGATCGTGCCGCTTCTGATCATCACGCCGCTGACGTTTCTCGGCGGCACGTTCTATTCGACCAGTGTGTTGCCGCCGTTCTGGCGCACGGTGACGCTGTTCAATCCGCTGGTTTATCTGATCTCGGGCTTCCGCTGGAGCTTCTTCGGCATCGCCGATGTCAATGTCGCCGTGAGCCTGGCGATGACGCTTCTCTTCCTGGCGGTTTGCCTCGCGATCGTGTGGTGGTTCTTCAAGACCGGCTATCGGCTGAAGAATTAGGCCGCCTCAACTGCGAGCTACGAGCCCGACGACCTACGGCCAAGTAGCTGGCGCGAAACAGGAAGTTTCTCTCCTCAGAATATCTTAAGTGCACGCGGGTATGTTCGCGTTCAGCCGAAATCATGAAGAACGCTGGGAGGCGTCGATGTTGGCTGAAATCATTTTGCTGCGTCTGGAAATCGCCTTGCGCGTTATGGACGAAGCCGGCCCGGTAGCGGCCCCGCGCTTTGTTCCGCTCGCCCGCGGTGTGAAGCCCCAGTTCAAGAGAAAGCTGGCGGCGGTCTAAGCGGCGGCCTTCCCTCCGGAATCCCGCACGCTCGCCTATTTGAGCCGGCGCCCGCCAGCGGCAGCGTCTGCATCGTTGCGCGTCAATCATTTTGCCTCATCAATGAAAGGTTCCGACCGGACCGGCGGCTTGCATCCGGACAAGCGCTGGACAGAGCCATGGCGCAAAAGTAGCCTAGATGCGATAGTATCTATCCTTACCAAAACAACCGCGCCGATCGAACGGCGCGGGCGCATCGGGAGGCAGGGTTGCTGCTCAAGGTTGCCCGGATCGAAGCGGCAACGCCCAGAATTCGCCGGATCGAATTGTCGGCGGCCGACGGCGGCGCTTTGCCGGTCTTCACCGCCGGCGCGCATATCGATGTTGAATTGCCGAACGGCGAGACCCGCTCCTACTCCCTGCTCAACGAGCAAGGCTCACCGCAACGCTACGTGATCGGCGTCTTGCGCGAAACCGAGAGCACTGGCGGGTCCGCTTATATCCACGACCAGCTCAATATCGGCGACACGTTGCAAGCTTCGCCGCCGAGCAATGATTTTGCGCTCTACGAGGCCGGCGAGGTCAATGTATTGATCGCCGGCGGCATCGGCATCACGCCGCTGATCGCGATGGCAGCGCGGCTTGCCGAAATCGGTCGTGGCTACACGCTCTATTACTACGCACGGTCGGCGGGTGAAGCGGCTTTCCTTCCCGAACTGCGCGCCCGGCACGGCGAACGGCTGCTCACGCATTTCGACGGCGGCGATCCCACGCGCGCTCTCGACGTGAAGACGCTCCTCGGCACGCGCCTGCCCGGCATGCATGTCTATGTCTGCGGCCCGCTCGGACTCATCCGCGCGGTCGTCACCGCTGCGGCCGACTGGCCGAAGGGCACAGTGCACTACGAGCTGTTCAAGGGAAGCGCCGCCGATCTCGCGCCGGTCAACACCAACCAGCCGTTCGACATCGTGCTGAAGAAAGCCGGCAGGACCTTCACCGTCCCTGCCGACAAGACCATTCTCGAAGTGCTCAAGGCCGAGGGCTTCAAGGTCAAGACGCTCTGCACCGCCGGCCGCTGCGGCACCTGCCGCGTCGGCTATGTGGCGGGCAAGATCGATCATCGCGACGACATTCTCGATGACGACGAGCGCCAGGAATTTCTGCAAGTCTGCGTTTCGCGCGCCCTGCCGGGCGAAACGCTGGTTCTCGACCTGTAAGGGTCGCGATTTATAGCTGCCACTTGGGAAAGGCTCCGCCATGAATATCCAGGTCAAACCGGGCGCAACGTCGCCACATGTGAAGACGCAATCGCTGATCTGCGGCACGTTGGTCACAACCGATCTCAAGCGCGCGCGCCGCATGTATGAAGAAGTGCTCGACATGGAATGCGTCGAGCCGGACAAGGGCGTGATGTATGTGCGCGAGAAAGGCCACCGGCCGGGTCAGGCCAAGCACGGCCAGCCCTATTGGGTGCTCGAAGTGCGCGAAAAGCCGGACGTTGCCGTGCCGCAGGAAATGCTGAACCACTGGGGCTTCGAAGCGCCGAGCCAGGCCGCGGTCGACGAGGCCTATGCCAAGGTCACGGCCAACAAGGCGGAATACGGCATCACCCGCGTGCAGAAGCCGTTCTTCCGCAACGGCTCCTACGCCATCTACATGACCGACAAGGATTCCAATTGGTGGGAGGTCGAGTATCGCACGCCGGATCTGATCTACACGGCGCTGCGCGAAAAAGGCGACCAGTTCCAGGACTGATTTTCAAGACTGATTTTCGAGCCCGACCGCATCAAGACCACGCAAATTAAGGGAGGCGACCATGGCGGAACCGCTGGTCCAGAACGAGTTCTTCTCGCACGGCACCTATGAGTGCAACAACATGCCGGCCACCCGGCGCTTTCTCGTCGACTTCCTCGGCCTCGACATCGTCCGGCCGCTGAAGGAAGCGCAATATATGTGGAAGGGCGGACCGTGGTCCGTCGTCTGCGTCTGCGTGCAGGATGGCGACGCCAAGGAACAGGGACCGCAGAACCATTTCAAGCTTTCGGTCGCATCGAAGGCCGACGTCGATGCCGCGCACGCGGCAGCGCTGAAGCACAAGGATGACTACGGCATCAAGCGCGTGCTCGACGTCGAGGAGAAAGGCCGCGATCGCGCCTTTAAGCTGCTCGACCTCAACAATACCTGGTGGGAGGTCAGCACCGTCTCGCAGGCCCATTTCGACGAGGCCTTCGCCAAAGGCGATGCGCGGCACTGATACGCAGGCGCCGCATTTCGCCTGCGGTTGCTTCATGACGTTGCGCGTGTAAAGTCCGGCCGCCCGAATATGGGCAGATTTTTCGTTTAGCATGATCCTTTCCGAAAGCCCGGTTTCCACTTTTCGGGATCATGCTCTAGTCCGAAAATGGGCGAGGCCGGTCAATGATCTTTTGCCGCTTTCGAAAATCCAATCGCGTGTCTTATGGCATCGTCGAGGGCGATGTCGTGCGCGCCATTGAGGGCGATCCGTTCGCCGGATATAAGCTCGCCGGCGAGCGCTTTGCGCTGCAGGACATCGAGCTTCTGGTACCGGTGCTGCCCGGCACCTTTTACGCGATCGGCTCGAACTACCACAACCACGTAGTCGGCCGCGCCAAGGTGAAGGGCCGCGAGCCCATTTTCTACAAGACGCCGCGCGTCGGTTACCGCGCCAATAGCGCGCTCCTGCCGCACGAAGCCGATATCGTCAAACCAGCCGACGCCGGTCCGCGCTTCGAATATGAGGCCGAGCTCGTAGCGGTGATCGGCAAATCGGCGAAGCAAGTCAGCCCCAGCGAAGCCGCCGAATGCATTTTCGGCTGGACCATCGGCAACGACCTCACCGAGCGCGATTGGCAGGCCAAGGACCCGACCAATCTGCGCGGCAAGAATGCCGACACGTTCAAGCCGATGGGACCGCGGATCGTGACCGGCGTCGACCTGCGCGACATGACGACCAATGTACGGATCAACGGCCGGCTCGCCCATTCGTTTCCGACCGCCAACATGCTGTTCAATCCGGGCGAAGTGATCAGCGACGTGTCGCGCTATAACACGCTGTCGCCCGGCGACGTGGTCTGGCTCGGCACCGACGAGGTGCCCGAAGCGGTGAAGCCCGGCGATCTTATTGAAATCGAAATCACCGGCATCGGCGTGTTGCGCAACCGCGTCGTGGCGGAAGCGTCGTGAGCTTCTTCGCTGTGAACCGCGCGCGCCTTCGTTGCAAAGCGGCCCTGGCGGCGCTGTTTGTGATGGCCACGCTAGCCGCCGGCGCGTCCGCGCAGGCGCAGTCGGATTTTCCAAATCGCCCGATCCGCATCCTCACGCAGTTTCCGCCGGGCGCGGTTTCCGACATTTCGCTGCGCATCCTCGCCGATCGCGCCGGCGCCGAGCTCGGTACCCAGATCATCGTGCAAAACCAGCCAAGCGCCGCCGGCGTCACCGCGGCGCACGAGACGCTATCGGCGACGGCCGACGGCTGTACGCTCGCCATGCTGTCGAATGCGACCGCGGTCAGCGCCGCCACTTACCAAAAGATGCCGTTCGACCCGCTGACCGATTTCGTTCCGATCTCGGGCATGAGCGATTTTGCTTATCTGTTTCTGACCAATTACGGCTCGGGCCTGCACACGATGGCGGAATTTCTTGCCGCGGCGAAAGCGCAGCCGGGAAAATTGAACGTCGGCACCTCGGCGGCGGGCACGACGCCCTATCTGGCGGCGCTGCTGTTCAAGAAGGCGGCCGGTCTCGACTTCGCGATCGTGCCCTATAAGGGCGCGCCGGATCTGACCGTGGCGCTGCTGCGCAACGACATCGACGTCGCGATCAACGCCTATGGCGGCTACCGCGAGGCGCTGACCGACAAGAAGCTGCGCGCGCTCGCGGCTACCACGGCGAGCCGCACCGTGTTCCTGCCCGATGTGCCGACGACGCGGGAAGCCGGGATCGCCGATTTCGAAGTGTCGTCGTGGAACGGTCTTTTCGCGCCGGCGCGGACGCCGGCCGCCGCTGTCGAGCGGCTGACGCAGGCCTTCCACGCGGCTCTGGCCGAGCCGGAGCTCATCGACAAATTTCACGATCTCGGGATCGAGGCCTGGCCCGGGAGCGCCACCGAGCTGGCCGCGCGGATGAAATCGGAAATCGCGCGCTGGAACAAAGTCGTCGACGACAACGCCATCGAGCGGCAGTGACGCGTCAGTTGATTGCGAGCGCTGCCACCGTGCGCTGCGGCGAATCTTGCGCCGCCGCAGCCTTGCGGTATTTGCGATTCAAAGCCCGCGTCACCGGCAATTCGATCGTGCGATGAATGACGCCGGCCGCGGCGATGCAGGCGCAGGACGCTGCGGCGTAAATGACATAAATCAAAAGGCCATGCGCCAGATGCAATTTGGCCGCGGCGACCCAGGCGAAGTCGACGACAAAGCCGTGCGACAGGTAAAGGCTGTAGGACCAGGCGCCGAGCACGACCAGCCATTGGACTGGCCGGCTCCGTAGCCAATCTTCAAGCGAGGCAACCGACAGCAGCAGCAGCGCGACGACGCACAGCACGGCGAGTGCGAATGCTAACCGAAACGGCATCACCCACCTGTTGAGTGCGGCGACACCGATCAACATGCCCAAGACAAATTCCAGGAGCAGCGGATCGAGCGATTTCGTCGGCGCGGCCCAGGAGGCGGCCCACGACTCGTTCCACGACTCGGTGCGGAACATGCCGACAAGCACCAAAGCCGTCAGCAGGCCGGACAGCCACAGGACCGGCTGCCGCACACGCAGACAGAGCGCGCCGGTGAACAAGACATAGAACAGAAGCTCAGCGTCCAGCCGACCATCACGACGGGTCCGAAGTGCTGTCCGGAATGAACAGAAACGACGAGATCACATGCCAGGGCGTCAGCACCGTGCTGACCGCCAAAGCCGGCAAGGCCAGCAGCAGCAAGACCTTGAAGGCCGTGAACAGCCAATAGAGCGGCACCACGCGGATGAGCCGCCGCACCAGAAACGGCTCAGCCGTGCCCGGCCAGCCCCAGATGCCCGCGGTCACGACCACCATGACGAACCCGCTGATGGCGAAGAAAATATCGACGCCGCATTGACCGCAATCGAAACGGAGGCTCGAATCGTAAGCGCGCTCCGCCATCGCCACCGAGTCATGCTGCAACATGACCACAAGCGCGGCTAGCCCGCGAAGGATTTGCACACCGATGTAAAGATCGTGCCGCGGCTGCGTATCTTGAGGAACTGCGGACGTCGGCTTGCGCGAAACGGCTTGCACGGATTCCATGTCCGCCATTTGGCGGAGGACCCCCGCGGGCGTCGAGGCGAAGCGGGAATTAAGCTAACCCGCTAACGTTAACCGCGCAGCGGTTCGGCCAAGTTGCGTGAAATTGCGCGACTTATTTCAAGCCGACTTGCGCTTTTCGATCGCATCCGCGATCGCCACCGTCTGCTTCGCCATCTCGGCATGCAGGCGCTCGACCATCTTGCCGTCGATCTGCACCACGCCCTTGTTGGCATTTTCCGGCAAGTCGAATGCCGCGATCATCTTGCGAGCGATGGCGACTTCGTCGGCGCTGGGCGAGAACGCCTCGTTGCACGGATCGATCTGGCGCGGATGGATGAGCGTCTTGCCGTCAAAGCCCAGATCGCGCGCCTGTTTGCATTCCTCGACGAAGCCTTCGGCATTGCCGAGGTCGTTATAGACGCCATCGAGAATGCTCAGGCCGTAAGCGCGCGCCGCGGCCACGCAGGTCATCAGCCATGGCAGCATCGGCGCGCGGCCGGGAACAAGGCGGGCGCGGGTATCCTTGGCAAGATCGTTGGTGCCCATGACGAAGCCTGAGAGCCGCGTTTCGGTATCGAGCGCCGCGCCGGCGATCTTTTGCGCATTGAGCATCGCCAGCGGCGTTTCCATCATCGCCCAGACCCGCACATGCGGATCGGTGTAGAGATCGACAAACCGCGCCGCCAGATCCTCGAGCTGATTGGGATCGGAGATTTTCGGCACCAAGATCGCGTCGGGCTTACGCGGGCCGCCGAGAACGGTGTTGAGATCGTCGACCCACCAGCGGGTATCGAGCCCGTTGATCCGCACCATGACCTCGCGGTCGCCGAAGCCGTTCTCGAGCGCCTTGACGATGGCATCGCGCGCTTGCGCTTTCGCGTCCGGCGCCACCGCGTCTTCGAGATCGAGGATGAGGCAATCGGCCGGCAGCTCACGCGCCTTTTCCAGCGCCCGGGCGTTGGATCCGGGCATGTACAGCACGCTGCGGCGCGGACGAACGGTCACGACTTGTTCTCCATGTTTATTACACTAGCGACGATGCAGAAGCCGTGCCGGCGTGTACCGGGATGAGCAAGACTTTGCAGCAAATGTGGCTCGCTGGCGTGGATGGATGTCCGGCTGGTTGGATCGCAGCGTTTATCCGACCTTCGGGGGAATTAGGAGAGCCGCGCGTCTTTTCTCAGTTCGTTGACATCCTCCATACGCCCGAGAGACCGTCGGTCATTGCCGTCGACGCGCCGATTGGATTGCCCTGAAAATGGCGGACGCACTGCTGAGAAAGTTATTCGACCGCTACTCGGAAAGTTAAAGCGGTCGGTCTTTCCAATACCCTCTCGACGCGCGATATTTGCTGAATTGGGTCCTTTCGCCACTCAACTTGCCAGATATGCAGCACACCAACGCGCTTGCAATGTCGCGGCGGCGACTTCCAGCCCCTCCAGACGGATTACAATTCAGGCGTTCGGACTGTTTCCAAAGATTCGCGAAGTAGACGGGTTGTTACGAACGAACACTTTTCTAAAAGATCGCATCTTCAGAGCGGGAGCCGATCTTGTGATCGGAGTGCGGCACATTGGCATGTCACCGATATGCAGGCCCGGCCGGATCTCGGCTCCCCCGCGTTATCCTAACATGGACCAGGGAAGGCCATTCCTCCGCTGGTAGGTTGCGAATTCTGGCCGACGTTATCGTCATCCCTGACGGCATCGGCCATACCGCGCATCCTATTAGGCGTTAGCTCCTCTATCCCCTGTGATCCGAATTTCACCGAAATGGCTCGGTGCACAAGTTCGGGGAAACCAAAAGTTTGGTCACGGCTTCCTCCTTTCGGAAGAAGTTCGACCAACGCTTCGGAAGGATAGAACGAACCGAGAACCTGTCAAGCCGCCTTCTGCTTCGCCGTGATCAGCTTGCGGTTGATCAGGCACTCGGCGATCTGAATGGTGTTCAGCGCCGCGCCTTTGCGCAGATTGTCGGACACGATCCACATCGACAGGCCGTTCTCGACGGTCGCGTCCTCGCGGATACGGCTGATATAGGTCGCGTCCTCGCCGGCCGCCTCGTAAGGCGTGACATAGCCGCCCGGCTCGTACGAATCGATCACCAGGCAGCCCGGCGCATTGCGCAGAATGTCGCGCGCCTCGTCGGGTGTGATCGGCTCCTCGAACTCGACGTTGACGGCTTCGGAATGGCTGATGAAGACCGGCACCCGCACGCA
>JBAUCK010000169.1:0-27087 GCA_049677525.1 Xanthobacteraceae bacterium | reverse complement strand
CCGCGCCTTGTTCGCCAAGGCATACGCGTCAAAGCAGGCGCGTGAAGAAAGAACCCACGATGGCGTTACGACCTTTGTGCAACGTGAAAGTCCTGAGGAAACACCCATGAATACCCAGATCCGTCCGCCGCGCATCGGCCCGCAGCCTTGGGACATTGTCCGCACCAAGCTCGACCAGTCGCTGCCTTTCGCCAATATGCGCGACACGCCGTATTACCGCGATTGCGTGTGGGAGCAGTTTTCCAAGGCCGAATACGAGCGCCGCTACAAGGCGCTGCGGGCGAAGATGCGCGAGGAAAAGCTCGACGCCGTCATCGTACCCGGCGGACCGAGCCATTGGAGCTTCGGCGGCGGCATGTTGTGGCTGACCGGCCATTGGGAATGGCATGCGCTGTCGAGTTACGTGCTGGTGCCGCTCGAAGGCGAGCCGACCATGATCTATTCGATGGGTGGCACCCACGCGGAAGCCGTGCGCCGGCAGGTTGAAGTAGCGGTCAAGGACGTGCGCCACAGCCGCAGCGGCCGTTATGCCGACGTCATGGTGGAGCGGCTGCGCGAGTTGAAACTCGAGCGCGGCCGCATCGGGCTGATGGAGATCGATCCGCGGCACGGCGATTACCTGCCGGTCAATCAATATAATGTGCTGCGCGACAACCTGCCCGGCGCCGAGCTCGTCTTCACCACAGGCTTCCTCCACGAGCTGCTCTCGATCCACAGCGCCGAAGAGCTCGATTGCGTGCGCAAAGCCGGCAAGCTTTGCGAGGACGCCATGAATGCAATGGTTGAGCGGGCGCGGCCGGGCGTGAAGGAATATGAGCTCCGCGCGGCTGCCGGCTCAGCCATTCTCGAAGGCGGCGGCGATATCGACTTCCTCATCATCGGCTCGACGCCGATGGATAATCCCGCGCAGGTGTTCGGCAATCCGCGGCCGTCGTCGCGCGTGCTGGCGAAGGGCGATATCATCAACATGGAATTGGCCGCCGGCTATCGCGGCTATACCGCGCAGATCGGCTCACCGATCTGCATCGGCGAGCCGAACGAGATGGTGAAGAAGTTCTGGAACGAGATCACGCTGCCCGGCTATCACAAGATCGTCGCCGAGATCGCGCCGGGAAAAGCCGCCGAAGCGATGCGCGAGGCGAGCAAGTTCTTCCGCAACAACGGCTACCAGTCGCGGCCGACGCAATGCCACGGCATCGATCTCGTCACCGACAAGCCGCATGTCGTTGCCGAACATGTCACGGCGGAGAAATTCGAGGAAGTGCTCAAGCCCGGCATGGTGATCATGGCCGAGCCCAATCCGATCACGATGGACGGGCTGTTCGGGATTTTCTTAGGCCACACGTTCATCGTGAACGAGAAAGGCCACGAAGTGGTCGACGACTTCCCGCTCGAGATCGCGGTGGCGAAAGGGTAAGGCCGCACCTCAGACCAAAAACTTGAAGTCACAGCCTTCGTCGGCGCCGAGGATCTGCTCGGCGAACAGCTTGGCGTAGCCGCGCGCGGGCGTCTCCTTGACGCTCTTTGCCGCCGCGGCGCGCTTTTTCAGCTCGGCGTCGTCGACCAGCAACTCGATGCGGCGCTGTTTGACGGAAAGCCGGATGCGATCGCCGGTTCGCACCCATCCGAGCGGGCCGCCCGACGCCGCGTCCGGCGTCACATGCAGCACGATGGTGCCGAAAGCCGTGCCGCTCATGCGCGCGTCGGAAATGCGGACCATGTCCTTGACGCCCTTCTGCGCGAGTTTTTTCGGGATCGGCAGATAGCCCGCTTCCGGCATGCAGGCCGGCGCATGCGGACCGGCGTTTTGCAAAACCAGAATATCGTTGGCTTCGACATCAAGCGCCGGATCGTCGATGCGCGCGGCGAGATCTTCGAGCGAGGCGAACACCACCGCGCGGCCTTCGTGCTCGAACAATTTCGGGTCGGCCGCCGAGCGCTTGAGGATCGCGCCTTTCGGCGCCAGATTGCCGAACAGTGCGACAAGGCCGCCCTCGGGCTCAAGCGGCTTGTCGCGCGGCGCGATGATCGTGCGGTCGACATAGCTCTTGTCGCCATCTTCAAGCCGCTCGCCGAGCGTCTCGCCGGTCACCGTTATGCATCCGAGATGCAGCAGCGGTTTTAATTCACGCAGCAGCGCGCCCATGCCGCCGGCGGCGCAGAAGTCTTCCATATAGCCGTTGCCGACCGGCTTGAGATTGACCAGAACCGGCGTCTCGTCCGACAGCTTATTGAGCTGATCGAGCGAGACTTTGACGCCGGCGCGGCCGGCAATCGCGGTGAGATGAATCACCGCATTGGTCGAGCCGCCGAGCGCCAACAGGACGCGCAAGGCATTCTCGACGGATTTTTGGTTGACGATCGTTGTCGGCTTGAGCTTCGAGCCGATCAGCTTCACGGCCGCCGCGCCGGTTGCTTCCGCCGCGCGCAGCCGGCCGGCATGCACGGCGGGTATAGTGGCCGTGCCCGGCAGACACAGACCAAGCGCCTCGGTGAGGCAAGCCATTGTCGAGGCGGTGCCCATGACCGCGCAGGTGCCGGCCGTCACCGCGAGCTGGCCTTCGACCTCGGAAATTTCATCGGCGTCGATGTCGCCGGCGCGATAGCGCGCCCAGAAGCGCCGGCAATCGGTGCAGGCGCCGAGCCGCTCGCCGCGATGGCGCCCGGTCATCATCGGTCCGCCGATCAGCGAGATCGCGGGACGGTCGGCGGAGACCGCACCCATGAGTTGCGCCGGCACGGTCTTGTCGCAACCGCCCATCAAGACGACCGCATCCATCGGCTGAGCGCGGATCATCTCCTCGGTATCGATCGCCATCAGGTTGCGGAATTTCAGGCTGGTCGGCGTGAGGAAGACTTCGCCGAGCGAGATGGTCGGAAATTCGAGCGGCAACGCGCCCGCCGCCAGCACGCCGCGTTTCACCGCCGTCAACAGTTCGGGGAAATGGCGGTGGCAATTGTTGAAGTCGGAGCCGGTGAACGCGATGCCGACCACCGGCTTATCGAGAAACGCTCGCGAATAACCCATCGACAGCGCGAAGGAGCGGCGCAGATAGCGCGAGAAATCCTTGTCGCCGTAATCGGTAAGGCCGTCATTGAGGCCGGTAGCGCGTTCGGTCATTGGTCGTTGTTGTCCTGATTTTACAGCGGCGTTTGGCTCGTTCGCGGGGCCATAATAGTACCGCATATAATTTGGGCGCGATTGCCAAATATTCGAGTGATGCGGTGCAGCATCCCGAAAGGATTTAGTAATCGAATATGCCCAGTTTCGAAACGTTCTCCAGTGCCTTCCCGTCGCAGCGGAACGTTGCCGAAAATGGCCGCCGACACCGTTAAGAGCCCGCTGCCGGCCTGGATCATGCTGCCGTTTTTGTTCGCCGCAACAGTGGCGGTGCTGACGACGTGGGGAACGGGCAGTGTCCTTCTGGGTCTGGCCCCAGCCGCTGTCGGCGCCGTCTCCGCGGCCTGGTGGTGCGAGCGCACGCTGCGCGCCGTCGTCGGCGCGGTCACCCAGGTCGCACGCGGCGACTGCTATGCCGCACTGCCGAGCCGGGTCCAGCTCCAGGCTTATGGCGGCGCCATTGCCGAGAGCGTCGCCGCCGCAGAAACCATGCGGCAAGCGCTGATCGATGCCGATGCGCTCGCGGTCGATCACAAGAGCCGCGAGGCAGAGAGCCGGCTGCGCCATGCCAATCGCGGCTTCTTCACCCAGCGCTTTCGCGGCACCATCGACCAGCTCACCGTCGCGTTTCAAACCGCCGGCGAAGAGATCCGTGTCACCACCGCCAATCTCGGCGCGCGCAACAAGGACATTTCACAACGGACCACGCATGCGGTCGATGCCGCGACTTGCGCCAGCCGCGATGTCGCCTCTGTGGCGGACGCGTCGCGCGGCTTGAGAAGGACAACGCGCTGCTGTTCTATCCGAGCCAATACGAGGGCGAGGTAACCTCACGCAACATTTTCTATACCGGCGCGACGCCGCCGCAGCAGGCGATCCCAGCCGTCAATTTCCTGCGCGCCCAGGGGATCAACCGCTTCTTCCTAGTCGGGACCGATTACATTTATCCGCGCACGACCAACGCCGTCCTCAAAGGTTATCTGGCGAGCCAGGGCATCACCCGATGCCCGGAGCGTTACGCGGGCGCTTGGCCAATCGGATTGGCGCGAAGTGGTCGAGGACATCCGTCGTTTCGCTAAGGGCGGCAATGGCGGCAGCAAGACCGCGGTCATCGCCACGGTGAGCGGCGACGCCAATGTGCATTTTTTCCGCGAGTTGGCGAACCGGGACGTGACGGCCGCCGAAATTCCGGTCATGTCGCGTCGATCACCGAAGCTGAGCTGCCGCCTTTGCTGCCCTCCAACGTCGCTGGACATTTCGTGGCGTGGAATTATCTGCACGCCTTCGATACCCCGGAGAACCGCGCCTTCATCGCCGACTGGCGGCGCTTTCACCGGCGGGCCAGATGCCGTGACCAACGATCCGATGGAAGCGACCTGGATCGGATTTCATCTCTGGGTCGCCGCCGTCGAAGCCGCGGGCACCACTGACGTCGACAAAGTGCGCGCCGCGCTCGGCGGCAGGCGTTTCACCGCGCCGAGCGGCTTCTCGGTGCTGATGGACGGAAAGACCAATCATCTGTTCAAGCCGGTCATGATCGGCCGCATCGGCGACGACGGCCGCATCCTGCCGGTTTCGGTGACCGAGGGGCTGGTGCCGCCCGAGCCGTGGAGTCCATGGCTCAACGCGTCATGGCTCAATGCGTCACGGCTCGGCGCGTCACGGCTGCCGCACGCCGCAGCCGGATAATCGCGCCGGCGTTTTAAGGGGTTTCCTTGAGCAGCGCGTGCGTCGGGCGCGGCGGCGGCGACTTGATTTCGCCGCGCTGGGTCGCAATGCCCATTTCCAGACTGTCGGCGATGCGATGCGCGCGGTCGATGAAATACGCGGCCGCCGCAGGCGGGCAGACTTCCTGGGCCGTCGCGCAGAACAATTCCAGCCAGCGATTGAAATGCGGTGTGTCTATTCCAAGCGGCAGATACTTAGCCATCGGCCGATAACGGCCGCTCATCAGCGCAACCGAAGACCAGAAGTCGGTGAGCCGCGCATAATGATCTTCCCAATCCGCGACATGCCGCGCGAAGACCGGGCCGATCAGCGGATCGCGCTGCGCCCGCTGATAGAAGTTCCGCACCAGCAGATCGATCATCGCTTCGTCGATACCGGTGCGCTCGACGATCCCGGCGACCAGAAGATCGCGGCGAGCCTCGGCGTCCTCGTGACTTGCGCTCATTTGGTTAGGTTCTTTGTTGGAGCATGACTTTTCCGAAAACCGGTGTCCACTTTTCGGATCATGCTCTAGTTGGGGCGCGCCGTGACGTTCTGCTCGAGCTGCAGCAGGGACGACAGCGATTTGCGCGGCTTGATCAGATCAGCCAGCGTATGCGCGTCGAGCACCGCCAAAAACGCCTCGGTCGCCTCGCTCAAGACGCCGCGCAGCACGCAGGCACGCTCGATTCGGCAATAGCCGCGACTTTCCAGGCAGCCAACAACGCAGAGATTGTCCTCGGTGTCGCGCACCACCTGACCGATATTGATTTCGCCCGGCTCGCGCTTGAGCCGGATGCCGCCGTGGCGGCCGCGCACCGTGTCGAGATAACCTTTTTGGCTGAGATCGTTGACCACCTTCGTCAGATGATGTCGCGAAATCCCGAAACTTGCCGCGATGCCGTCGATCGTCGTGAGCTTGCCGTCGGTGAGCCCGACCTGAATCAGGACACGCAGCGCGTAATCGGAGTGAAGGGTGAGCCGCATTTTCCCACTGACTCTCTTGACGATCTCTTCGTAATCCCTTGGCGGCTTGGCCGACAAACCGGCCGTCGCCGTTAAAACATATATTTATTATGCATCTTTTTGTCAAACCGCGCCGACCAGGACCGAGGGCGCAAAAACGGCGACACCGCGGGATTTGATCCAGCGCATATCAGCGCGGCGATTTTCCCATACAGCCACCTCGACAAGCTCACTGGAACCGCTCTAAAAAGATGTTCCTACTGAATGCGCTGGGCAATAGAGACCAGTTCCGCCAAGGACCAAGTTCGCAAAAGACCTAAGACCATGGATTATAGCGGTTTTTTCTCCGACGCGCTTGGGCGCCTGCACGGCGAGCGGCGTTATCGCGTGTTCGCCGATCTCGAACGCATCGCCGGACGCTTTCCACACGCGGTATGGCATTCGCCAGCCGGTCCGAAAGACGTCGTGATCTGGTGCTCGAACGACTATCTCGGCATGGGGCAGCATCCCAAAGTAATCGGCGCCATGATCGAGACGGCGTCGCGCATGGGCACCGGCGCCGGCGGCACCCGCAACATCGCCGGCAACAATCACCCGCTGGTCGAGCTCGAACGCGAGCTTGCCGATCTGCACCGCAAGGAAGCGGCGCTGGTTTTCACCTCCGGCTATGTGTCCAACGAGACCGGCATTTCTACGCTCGCGAAATTGATGCCGAATTGCCTGATCCTGTCGGACGCCTGGAATCACAATTCGATGATCGAAGGCGTGCGCCAGGCGTATTGCGAGAAGCAGATCTTCCGCCACAACGACATGGCGCATCTCGAGCAATTGCTGGCAGCGGCCGATCCGGCGCGGCCGAAGCTGATCGTATTCGAGAGCCTCTATTCCATGGACGGCGACATCGCGCCGGTCGAGCGCATCTGCGACCTTGCCGAGCGCTATGGCGCGATGACCTATATCGATGAAGTGCACGCAGTGGGCATGTATGGTCCGCGCGGCGGCGGCATCAGCGAACGCGACGGCGCGGCTCACCGTATCGACGTAGTCGAGGGCACGCTCGCCAAGGCGTTCGGCTGTCTCGGCGGCTATATCGCGGGCTCAACCGCGCTGATCGATGCGGTGCGCTCCTATGCGCCGGGGTTCATTTTCACCACAGCGCTGCCGCCGCCGGTTTGCGCCGCGGCGACTGCAGCCATCCGCCACTTGAAGTCCTCGAGCTTCGAGCGCGAACGGCATCAGGATCGCGCCGCGCGGACCAAGGCGGTGCTGTCGGCCTCGGCGCTGCCGGTGATGATGAGCGGCACCCATATCGTGCCGGTCTTTGTCGGCGACCCCGAATTGTGCAAGCAGGCGAGCGATCTCCTGCTCACCGATCACGGCATCTACATTCAGCCGATCAACTACCCGACGGTCCCAAAGGGCACTGAGCGGCTGCGCATCACACCGAGTCCGTATCACGAGGACCGATTGATCGATGCACTGGCCGAAGCTCTGGTCGATGTGTGGCAGCGGCTCCGCCTGCCGCTCAGAGAGCGGCCGCTCGCGGCGGAATAAGGGTCAAGCTTCGATTTATCTTTGCGGCGGCGGATGCTTCTGCGCCAGCCGTCGCGCGGCAATGCCGACAGTGATCGTCACCACCAGAAAGCGCGCCAGGTGATGCGCCCCGACGTAAACCGGGTCGAGATGCAGCGCGAGCGCCAGCACCATCATCGTGTCCTGCGCACCCGGCGAGAACGCGATAACGATATTGGCGATCGAGAACGGAAAGAAGTGCGCGACGATCAGAATGAAAATTGTCGCGACCGTCATTGCCACCGTGAACGAGCCGAGCGCCGCGCCGAGATAGCCGACCAGCATGCGCAGTGACGTATTGGCGAAACGCGAGCCGATCAACGCGCCAAGCGTGATGATGGAAGAATAGCCGATCCACCAGGGCAAAGCCGCCTGAACAAGCTCGGTGCCGTGCAACAGGCCCGATCCGGCCATGGCGCCGAACATCAGCCCGCCGGGGAATCGCAGCCGCACGAAAGCCAAGGCGAAAGCAACTGCGACCGCGAGCAGCAAGATCATCTGGCCGAGCACCGCCAGATCCGCCTCACCGCGCGGCGCCGGCATCGCCGGCACGACGAGCCCGAACAGCGCCAATCCGTTGGGCAGCCCGAGGACGAGCAACAGGACACGGAAGGTCTGCACGATGGCGATGGCGCGCAAGTCGCCGCCAAGCTCGGTCGATAGCGAGATCACCTGCGCCATGGCGCCCGGGCTCGCCCCCAACAACGCTGAGAACAGATCCCAGTTATGGACGACGCGCAGATAGGCCATGGTGGCGGCCATCATGACGATAGAACACAGCATCAGGAGCAGAATGCTGCCGGGCCAGGCGGTAATGCCGTGCAATGTCTCCGGCGTCACCACGGTACCGAGGAGTATGCCGACGATGACGTAACCGATGCGCGCCAGCGGCAGCGGTACCCGCATCGGCCGTCCGGCCAGCGCTGCTGTCGCGACAAAGACCACCGAGCCGGAAATCAGCGCCGCCGGCAGATTGAGCAGCACGAAGATCGCGGCGCCGGCTGTTGCGATCGCCAGCGTCTCGGCCGTCTCGGTCAGAACGCGCTGTTGCAGAAGAGGGATGGGTCGCATTGACGCGCCCTGAATGCCCGTTGCGGCAAAGGCCGTCAACGCGCCGCCGGCTTATTTACCGAGACTTTATGGGCTCTCGCCCCGCCAATGGACAGGTCCGCCAAACTGTGGTGACCTGACCTGAAATCGGGCGCGAAAGCGCATAAAATCGGGGCCGGCAACGCGGTCCGCGGCTCATTGGGCGGGAGGTTTTGAGATCGGGCCATGCTGCAAGGGTGGATCGTCGTCGCCATTGCGCTGGCCTATATCGGCCTGTTGTTTCTGGTCGCGAGTTATGGCGACCGCAAGCGCGGCCTGACCCGCGGCACCTCCTCCCGTCTCCTGATCTATCCGCTGTCGCTGGCCGTCTATTGCACGTCGTGGACGTTTTTCGGCTCGGTCGGCATCGCGTCGCGCACCGGCTTCGACTTTCTCACCATCTATATCGGCCCGCTCTTGATGATCGGGCTCGGCTATCCACTGATCATCCGCATCGTGCGGCTGGCGAAGGGACAGAACATCACCTCGATCGCCGACTTCGTCGCCGCGCGCTACGGCAAGAGCCCGGCGGTGGCGGCCACGGTGGCGCTGATCGCCATTATCGGCATGATCCCCTACATCGCGCTGCAGCTCAAAGCCGTGTCGGCGTCGGTCTCGACCATTCTTGCCGCGACCCCGGGCGGCACCCCGCTGCTTGGCGACGTCACGCTGTTTGTCGCGCTCGCCATGGCGACCTTCGCCGTTCTGTTCGGCACCCGGCACACCGACGCCACCGAACATCAGGACGGGCTGATGCTGGCGATCGCGACCGAATCGATCGTCAAGCTGATGGCATTCATTGCGGTGGGCATTTTCGTCACCTTCGTGATGTTCCAGGGTCCGTTCGATCTGTTCGCGCGCGCGATGCAGCAGCCGCATGTCGCGACCATGCTGACCAGCGCGCCGCAATTCGCACCGTTCGCCGCCATGACGGCGCTGTCGTTCTTCGCCATTGTGCTGTTGCCGCGGCAATTCCACGTCTCGGTGGTCGAGAACCACGGCGAGGCCGAAATCCGGCGCGCCGCCTGGATGTTCCCGCTCTATCTGGTGCTGATCAATCTCTTCGTGCTGCCGATCGCGATGGCGGGCTTGCTGACGTTCCCGGCCGGCCGCGTCGACAGCGACATGTTCGTCGTGGCGCTGCCGCTTGCCGCGCATTCCGAACTGATCACGCTGATTGCATTCATCGGCGGCCTGTCGGCGGCGACCGCGATGGTGATCGTGGAAACCGTCGCGCTCGCCATCATGGTGTCGAACGATCTTGTCATTCCGTTTGGGCTCAAGCGCCGCATCGCGCTCAACACCGGCCCGAGCGACGCCGGTGCGCAGCTTCTGACTACGCGCCGCATCGCCATCTTCGTCATCCTCTTGCTCGCTTACATCTATTACCGGTCGGCCGGCGAGGCCCAGCTCGCGGCGATCGGGCTATTGTCCTTCGCCGCGGTCGCGCAATTCGCGCCGGCAATGTTCGGCGGGCTGATCTGGCGGCGCAGCACCGCGCTCGGCGCCATTGCCGGCATGAGCGCGGGCATTCTGGTCTGGGCCTATACGCTGCTGCTGCCGAGCATTTCCGAAGCCGGCATCGTCAGCCACCGCATCCTGGTCGACGGACCCTGGGGGCTCGCCTTGCTGCGGCCGCAGGCGCTGTTCGGCGTCGACCTGCCGCCCCTGGTGCACGGCGTGCTGATGAGTCTCGGCTTCAATGTGGCGCTCTATATTTGTTGCTCGTTCATTCGCCGTCCGACCGCCATCGAACATATGCAGGCGGACCTGTTCGTGCCGTCGTCGCTGGCGCCGATGGCGCCAACCTTTCGGCTGCGCCGCGCCTCGGTCACCGTCGAGGAATTGATCACTACCGTCGCGCGCTATCTCGGCGAAGAGCGCACCCGGGAATCCTTCGCAAGCTTTGCCTTTAGCCGCCGCATCGACCTCGAACTTCAGGCCGAAGCCGACTTTCAACTGCTGCAATATGCCGAATATCTCCTGGCATCGGCGATCGGCGCGGCGTCGTCGCGGCTCGTGCTGTCGCTGCTTCTGCGCAAGCGCACCGTCTCGACCAAGGCCGCGCTGAAACTGCTCGACGACGCTAATGCGGCGATCCACTACAACCGCGAGATTTTGCAAACCGCGCTCGATCACGTGCGCCAGGGCATCGCGGTCTTCGACAAGGAACTGACGCTGGTCTGCTGGAACCGGCAATTCGGCGAGATTTTCGATCTGCCGCACGGTTTGACCCGTGTCGGCATCGCGCTTGCCGAAATCCTGCGCCATATCGCCCAGCGCGCCGAGCTCAACGGCAAGAGCACCGAGGAATTCATCGCCGAGCGCATCGCCAATTACGCGTCCGAAGACGAGCCGTTCCTCGAGCGCTTCGCCGAGCGCGGGCTCGTCATCGAAGTGCGTACCAACCGCATGCCGCATGGCGGCCTCGTGACCACCTTCACCGACATTACCCCGAGCGTGAAAGCCGCCGAGGCGCTGGAACGCGCCAATGCCACGCTGGAGCGCCGCGTGCGCGAGCGCACCGGCGAATTGACCCTGCTCAATGCCGAGCTCGAACGCGCCAAAGCCGAGGCCGACGAGGCTAATGTATCGAAGACGCGCTTCGTTGCGGCGGCAAGCCATGACATCTTGCAGCCGCTCAACGCGGCGCGGCTTTATGTGACGAGCCTGATCGAGCGGCAGCGCGCCGGAGAAGACTCCGATCTGGTGCAGAACATCGACGCGTCGCTCGAAGCGGTCGAGGAAATATTCACGGCGCTCCTTGAAATATCCCGGCTCGATACTGGCGCGATGAAGCCTGAGATCGCCAATTTCCGCATCGATGATCTGCTGCACCGGCTCGAAGTCGAGTTCGCGCCCATTGCCCGCAGCAAAGGCTTGAAGCTCGAATTCATGCCTTGCTGCCTCACCGTGCGTTCGGACCGTCGCCTGCTGCGGCGGCTCTTACAAAACCTGATCTCGAACGCGATCAAATACACCCCCGAGGGCCGCGTGCTGGTCGGCTGCCGCCGCCGCGGCGACAAGCTGCGCATCGAGGTCTATGACACCGGCATCGGCATTCCGCAGGCCAAGCGCCGCGCGGTGTTCAAGGAATTCCACCGGCTCGATCAGGGCGCGCGTGTCGCGCGCGGCGTCGGCCTCGGCCTGTCGATCGTCGAGCGCATTGCGCGCGTGCTCGATTGCGAAGTCACGCTGCGCTCGAATGCCGGCCAAGGCCCTGGACGCGGCTCGCGCTTTGCCATCGCAGTGCCGCGCGCGGCCGGCGGCGCCACGGCGCCGAAGCTACGCGCCGTGCCGCGGCCTGATATCGGCCAGCTCGACGGCATCGTGGTGCTCTGCATCGACAACGAGCGCGCCATTCTCGACGGCATGGAGATGCTGCTGAACGGCTGGCACTGCCGCACGCTGACGGCAGCCGACCTCACCGAAGCTTTGGCGGTCATCAACACCAGCGGGCTCGAGCCGGACGGGCTTCTGGTCGACTACCATCTCGACGGCGGCCAGTTCGCCGGTGTCAGTGGCATCGGCGCCATCATCGAACTGCGCCGCCGCCTCGGCCGCCAAGATGGCCTCCCTTTGCCGGCGATTCTGATCACCGCCGACCGCTCGCGTCAAGTGCGCGAAGAAGCACGCGCCGAGGGCGTGCATGTGCTCAACAAACCGCTGAAGCCTGCTTCGCTGCGCGCCCTGATCACGCAATGGCGGGTGCAGCGCATCGCCGCGGAATAGTGCCGCTTAAAAGTATGATGAAGTCACGGCTGTCGCGGGTCGCGGCATCACCATTCAGAGCGTATTCACAGCGGACGGCTTTGGGGGCGACGTTCGTGAACCCGCTCCAGACTCATATTCGCACCTGATCTTTTCCGATCATGCGGCGTCTTTCCTAGGAGCATGATCTTTTCCGAAAATCGGTTCCCACTTTTTGGGATCATGCTCGGATATCAGCTCCGATAATTGAGCACCGACGCGTTGAATTGGTGCTGTCGCCGTGTAGCTGCAATTCGTGATCCGTCACCCTGAGGTGCGAGCACAGCGAGCAGCGCCGCGGCCGACATCCTTCGAGGGCCGCGGAGCTTGGCATCGGCCGGCCACTTTGGGCCGAACCCGTTGGCGGCCACATCAGGATGACGGTAATGTAGGCACCTGCGGCCATTGGCCGGCTTCGATCTTACCGGCGGCGATGACGGCCTGGGTGCGGCTTTCGACGCCGAGCTTTTGCAGGATGGCGGAGACATGCGCCTTCACGGTCGCCTCCGACACGCTGAGCTCATAGGCGATTTGTTTGTTGAGGAGACCGCCGGAGAGCATCATCAGCACCCGCACCTGTTGCGGCGTCAGCGTGGCGAGCCGTGCGATGACCGCGGCGCTTTCGGTGTCGTTATCCCGCTGCAGATCGACGTCCGGCGGCGTCCAGACTTCGCCGCGCAGCACCTGTGCAACGGCCTGGCGCAAGGCCTCGACGCCGAGCGTTTTTGGAATGAAGCCCGAAGCGCCGAACTCCATGCAGCGACGGATCACCGCCGGATCGTCATTGGCCGAAACCACGACGATGGGCAGGCTTGGATATTGCGCGCGCAGATACATCAATCCGGAAAAGCCGCGGACGCCGGGCATGCGCAGATCGAGCAGAATGAGATCGATATCGCCGCCGCGCTCGAGCAGCTCGGTGACCTCCTCGAAGGTGCCGGCTTCCGCGATTTCGGCGCGATCGAACAGCCCGTTCACCGCTTCGCGCAGCGCGCCGCGGAACAGCGGATGATCGTCGGCAATCAGGAGATGATGAAACTCGCCTTCGCTCAAAGACACGCCCCAATTCGTCACGCGAGCTTGCCGACCATGTTACCGCTAACCGGCGGTAGCGGTCCACCGCGCCGCCGTTCAGGCGCTATTCATTGCCGCAGTTGCTTTAATGGACTTGCACCCCAGTGCAAATAGGGGCGGCGATAACCACCGCGAAGAAAGTCCCTATGGCCAGAACCGTTATGTTGAGCGCAAGTCTGCTATTTGCTCTTGCCACCGCCGCCAGTGCCGCCGAAGGCTGCGGCCCCGGATTCTGACGCGGCCCGGGCGGCCACTGCCATCCGTTCGCCGTGAACCGGGCCTGCCCCGTCGGCTACCATCTCGGCCCGGAAGGCAAGCGCTGCTGGCCGAACTAAGCACGACAGCGCCAACAGCATTCAGGTCATAGCAAGTCATATTGATTGAATGCGCGGCCGGATCGTTTTGGTCTGGCCGTTTTTCTTCGTGTCTCGGCGTGCTATGATTTTGCGTCCTTGTTCCAGTTGCGCAGGCGTTCCGCGGTGATGAACAGGAGCGGAATGAGGAAAATGCCGAACGCAGCGGCCGCAATCATGCCGCCGAAGACCGGCGTGCCGACGGCGTGGCGCGTGATCGCGCCGGCGCCGCTCGCGATCACCAGGGGCAACAAACCGAAAATGAAGGCAAAGCTCGTCATCATGACCGGGCGGAAGCGCAAAGCCGCGGCTTCGATGGCGGCTGCATCGACGTCTTTGCCGAGCGCGCGCTGATCGACCGCGAAGGCGACGATCAGAATGCCGTTCTTGGCGGCCAACGCGATCAGCACCACCAATCCGATCTGCGCGTAAACGTCGAAGCTCAGGCCGGCAATCGCCACCGCGATCACGGCGCCGAGAACACCAACGCTGACCGACAGCAGAGCCGGAATGGGAATGTTCCAGCTCTCATAGAGCGCCACCAAAAACAGATAAGCAAACAGCACGGCAAAGCCGAGAATGGTCCCGGTATGTCCGCTCGCGGTCTTTTCCTGAAGCGCGGTGCCGGTCCATTCGTAGCTGAAGCCCGGCGGCAAGGTTGCGTCCGAAATACGCTCCATCGCCGCGAGCGCCTCGCCGGAACTCGCCGGTGGCTTCGCCGCGCCGTTGATGATGGCGGCACGATAGCCGTTATAGCGCACCACGGTTTGCGGTCCCTGCACCAGCTTGGCTTCCGCGAGCGCCCGCATTGGCACCATGTCGCCTTTGGTGTTGCGGACATAGATGCGGTCGATATCGCTGATCTGATTGCGGAACGGGAGCTCGGCCTGGACATTGACTTGCCAGGTGCGGCCGAACACGTTGAAGTCGTTGATGTAGAAGCTGCCGAGCGTCGATTGCAGCGCGGCAAAAATGTCGCTGATCTTTATGCCCAGCACCTGCGCCTTGTCGCGATTAATATCGAGATAGATTTGCGGCGTGTCTGCGGCGTAGGTCGAGAACACGCCGCCGAGCTCGGGCTGCGCATTGGCCGCCACCGTCAGCGCCTTCATTACCGCGGCGACGTCGGTCGGCGACTGGCCTTGCAGCGCTTCCAGCACATATTGGAAACCGCCGGTACTGCCGAGGCCGAGGATCGGCGGCAGGTTGAAGGGAAAAGCGATGGCGCCCTGTATGGCGCCGAGCTGCGGCCGCAGCTTGGCGATAATCGCGCTCACGCTCTGCGCGCGATCGGTACGATCCTCATAGGGCTTG
Source organism: Xanthobacteraceae bacterium (assembly GCA_049677525.1). GTDB lineage: Bacteria > Pseudomonadota > Alphaproteobacteria > Rhizobiales > Xanthobacteraceae > BOG-931. The sequence goes on along the minus strand of JBAUCK010000169.1, from coordinate 12,141 downwards.
AGCCGGATGACGAAGAACGCCTGGTTCGACGAAGCGACATAATCGATGAAATTGAGTCCGACCACGGAGAGCACGCCTTCGACGCCGGGGGTCGACCTGGCGATGTCCTCGACCTGCTTGACCACGGCTTCGGTGCGGTTGACGGACGCGCCTTCCGGAAGCCGCAGCGCGGCAAAGATCGCGCCCTGATCCTCGTCGGGCAGAAAGCTTTGCGGCGTGCGCTCGAAGACGAAAGCCGCGGCCGCGAGCACGACGACGACGACAACGATGCCGAGGATCGAGACCCGCGCCAGCCGGCGCACGACCGCGACATAGCCGTCGCGGGCCTTGTCGATGCCGCCGAGCACGCGACGCATGATACCGCCCGGGCGCTGACCGCGCTTGAGCAGCACCGAGCATAGCGCCGGAGACAAAGTCAGTGCATTGAGCGCCGAGATCAGCATCGAGATCGACACCGCCACGGCGAACTGCCGGAACAATTGCCCGCTGATACCGGGCGTAAAGGCGACCGGAACGAACACCGACAGCAGGACGAACGTGATGGCGAGGATCGGCCCGGTAATCTCCGACATCGCCTTCTTGCAGGCGTCGGGGATCGAAAGCTCCGGCTCCTCCTCGATCACCCGCTCGACATTCTCGACGACGACGATGGCGTCATCGACGACGATGCCGATGGCTAGCACGAGCGCGAGCAGCGAGACCGTGTTGGCCGAATAACCGATCAAATACATGACCGCGAAGGTGCCGATGATCGAGACCGGCACGGCGACGAGCGGAATGAGCGTGGTGCGCAATTTGCCGAGGAACAGGAACACCACAATGGCGACCAGCACGATCGCGATCACCAGCGTCCGCACCACCTCGACGATGGTTGCGTTCACGAACGCCGTGGTATCGAAAAACACGGTGTAGGTGAGATCGTTCGGAAAGCGCGTCGCCATCGTCGTCATGGCCGCGCGCACCTGTTTGGCGACGTCGACGGCGTTCGATCCCGGCGACTGATAGATGCCGAGCGCGGCCGCCGGCGCGCCGTTATAGCGGCTATAGCGGTCTTGCGATTGCGCGCCCATTTCGACGCGGGCGACGTCGCTGATCCGCACCAGCGAGCCGTCGGGATTGGAGCGAAGAATGATATTAGCGAATTCCTCGGGCCGCGTCAGGCGGCCGGTGGTCTTGATATTGATCTGAAGCTGCTGGTCGTTCGACACCGGCGCCGCGCCGATGCGGCCGAGCGCGGCTTGCACATTCTGGGCCTGCACCGCGAGAATCACGTCGTTCGGCGTGAGGTTGAGCTCGGTGAGCCGGTCCGGATCGAGCCAGATGCGCATCGAGTAGTTCAGCGGGCCGAACAGAACCACCTGGCCGACGCCCTTGATGCGCGCCAGCGTGTCGATGACATTGATAACCGCGTAGTTACTCAGATAGATGGCGTCGTAGGTGTTCTTCGGCGAATAGAGATTGATGACCTGAAGCAGCGCTGCCGACTTCTTGCGCACACTGAGGCCCGAGCGTGACACCTCATCCGGCAGCTGCGGAATGGCGAGGCTGGCGCGGTTCTGCACATTGACGGTGTTGATGTCGGGATCGGTGCCCAGCGCGAAAGTGACGTTGAGCGTGTAGCTGCCGTCGGAGCCGCTTGCCGACTGGTAGTAGAGCGCGTTGTCGACACCGTTGATCTGCTCCTCGATCGGCTGCGCCACCGTGGTCTCGACCACTTCGGCGTCGGCGCCGGGATAGTTCGCGGTCAGCGTGACTTGCGGCGGCACGATGTCGGGGAATTGCGCGATCGGGATCGCCGAGATGGCGATGAGGCCCGCCAGCGTGATGACGATGGCAATGACGATGGCGAAGCGCGGCCGGTCGATGAAAATGTTGGAAAACATTGGCGCGTCTTTGGCTGATTTCTGGGCTCGATATCGGGCTCGATTTGCAGCTCAATTATCCGGCGCGACGGTCGCCGCCACGACTTGACCTGGCCGCACTTTCTGAATGCCATCGACGATGACGAACTCACCCTCCTTGAGCCCGTTCGCCACTTCCACATCCTTGCCGTGATCGGGGCCGATTGTGATGCGCCGCTGTTCCACCTTCTTGACGTCGTCGACGACGAGCACATAATGGCCGGCCTGGTCCAGCAGCACCGCGGACTGCGGCACAAGCAGCGTGTAACGCGGCTTGCCGCGCTCGACGATGACTCCGACAACGCCGCCCGGGATCAGCACGCTGTCGGGGTTCTGCAGTTGCGCCCGCACCGCCACGGTGTCGGTATCGCTCTGCACCTGCACGTCGAGGAAATTCGTCACGCCGGGATGCGCATATTCGGTGCCGTCGGGCAGCCTGATGTGAACGGTGACATGCGGATTCTTGTCGGGTGAATCCGCGACCCGCTTGCGATAGGCGATGATATCGGCTTCGCTCGCCTGGAAGATGACATAGATCGGATCCTGGCTGACGATGGTTGCAAGCGTGCCCGTCGACGGGCTGACCAGGTTGCCGACAGTGAAATTGGCGATGCCGATGCGGCCGTTAATCGGCGAACGGATTTCGGTATAGCCGAGATTGATCTGGGCCTGTTCGAGCAGCGCTTGGGCTTGCAAGATGTCGGCCTGCGCCGATTGTTCGACGGCAGAGAGCTGATCCACCTGGGACTGCGGAACGTTTTGATTCTTCACCAGCGTCTGCGCGCGTTGCAATTGCAGACTAGCATTGACCTCCGTCGCTTTGGCCTTGGCGACATTGGCAGCCTGCTGATCGACCGTGGCCTTGTAGGTATCTTGCTCGATGCGGAACAACAGATCGCCGGTCTTGACCATCTGGCCTTCGGTGAAATTGCGCTCTTCGATGAAGCCGGCGACCCGCGCCACGACATCGACCTTGTCGATGGCGACGACACGGCCGATGAAGTCGCCGGTTTCGGTCACCTGCCGTTTCGTCACCGGGATCACCGATACCGCCGGAGGCGGGCTCGCGTCCTGCGCTGCGGCGGTATCGCAGCCGCTCGAGACAATCAACGCAACAAAAAACGCACTGATCACCGCTCTCATATTCAATCCGTGCTTTATTGAAGCCGTGCCTTATTGAGCCTGTGACTTGGCTGGTCTCACGCTGCGCGCCAATGTGTACTAATTTTTCCGGCCTGTCGCCGGGAAGCGGCAGCGCCGACACTGCTCAACTTTGCGTGACTTGATGAAGAGCGGGATCTGGCTTGCATGCCTGCAAGCACGCGCGCGAAATGGCGGCGGCAGCGTGAGCTACGGCCAGAACCTCCGCGACGATCGAGGCTGTGACACCGAGGGTAAGCGCTAGCTCGCCCGCGTTTCCTTTTGCGGCGGAGCCTTGAGCCTCGCCACACCGGGTGCCACGTTCAGCGCCATATCATTAGCGCCGTTGCCGTCAATGCTGCTGTGATCGCTATCCTGCGCGCGGCCGAACCGCGCCGCCACAAAATCGACGAATGTCCTGGTCTTGGCGGAGGGATTGGGGCTCGGATAGACGGCATAGACCGGCGTCTCCTGCGTCCTGTAGTCCGGCATGATGCGAACCAGGCGACCGGCCTTGAGATGCTCGGCAACAAGATAATCCGGCGCCAGGATCAGACCGCAACCGCGCAGCGCCGGCGGCAACAGCACGTCGCCGCTATTGGCCTGAAAGCGTCCGGAAATGTGCACCGTCTCTTCCTTGCTGTGGCGATCGATGAAGCTCCAGACGTTCTGCGGCGCGGCGTGGGTGTAGACGAGACATCTGTGCTCGGCGAGATCGGCGGGCTGGTGCGGCGCGCCGAATTTCTCCAGATAGGCCGGCGCAGCACAAAGATAAATTTCGAGCGCGTAAAGCTTGCGCGCGATCAAGCTCGAATTGGCGAGGTGCCCGAAGCGGATGCCGAGATCGAAGCGCTTCTCCACCAGATCGACATAAGGATCGTCGAGGCTGAGATCGATCGAGACGTCCGGATATTTGACGAGATAATCGGCGACCGCGGGCGCGAGCATATGCGAGCCGAACGAGACCGGCGCCGTGAGGCGTAACTGGCCGCGCGGCGAGGTCTGCATGTCGCCGGCTGCCGCCTCGGCGTCTTCCATCTCGGCAAGGATGCGCACGGCGCGCTCGTAATAATCCTGTCCTGCTTCGGTTGCGCTCACGCGCCGCGTGGTGCGATTGAGCAGCCGCGCGCCGAGCCGATCTTCGAGGGTCTGCACGTGCTTGCTGACCATGGCCGGCGACATGCCGAAATGTCGCGCCGCCGCGGCGAAGCTCGCGGAATCGACGACTTTGGCGAATACAGCCATTCCGACGAAACGATCCACGTTTTGCGATCCTTGTGTTGAGGTCTGCTTGTCCTGCGGTCCGTATGAGAGCCGGCGACACCGAAAGCCGGACCTCGGTGGGAATCGTAGCTTCGCATCTATGGGGGATGCGGCGCTGCACCACGGGCGGCGCCATCATTGCAGCAATGTGCAGCGCGCATGAACTGAGAAAATCTATTATTTACAATTGCTTAGCCGGAGCTGCCGAGGAATTGTAAAACCACCTCGCGCCGATGCGGATGGGCGCGATGCTCGGCGACATAGATGCCCTGCCAGGTGCCTAGCGCCAATTGCCCGCCGCTGACCGGGATTTGCAGCGACACGCCATTGATCATGGATTTGATATGCGCCGGCATGTCATCCGGCCCTTCGACTTCGTGGACACAACCGGCTTGCGCCGGCGCCAGCCGGTTGAGCGCCGTGACCAGATCGGTGCGCGCATCGGCATCGGCGTTTTCCTGAATCACCAGCGATGCCGACGTGTGTCTGAGATAAAGCAGCAGCGCGCCGTCGATGTCTTTGAGAAAGCAAGCCGCGTCACGGCTGATTTCAAAAAAACCTTCGCCGGACGTCTCGATAGTCAGGACCGCCGTCGCGATGGTCTCGACGCGCGTAGTTTTGACGGCGGACAATTTGCTCAAAGCGTATAGGTCTCTATTTTGCGCATGATCTTATCCGAGAACCGGTACCCACTTTTCGGGATCATGCTTGGTTTGCGCATGATCCTATCCGAAAACCGGCGTCCACTTTTCGGGATCATGCCTCAGCTCTTATTGAAAATCTGCTGTTGCGCGCGCCCCATCATGTCCTTGAAGCTGTTCCAGACCCGATTGGCAAAAGCCGTCATGCGGTCGATATCGGCGTCGCTCGGCAGTGGCACGGTGATGCTGTTTTGCGACGTGCTGCTTTGTGCCGTGGACGGCTCAGGCATCGCACCGGGCGGCAATGGCAGACCGCGCGCGAGGATCTCTTTCTTCAGCGCAGCGTTCTCGGCGCGCAGCCGCGCGATCTCGTTTTCCAGAACCGTGCGATCCTCAGGCGCCGCCTCGCAGGCCCAGCCGACACTCTTCCGGCTGCAGAGCGAGACCTCACCGCTTTGGGTATCGAGCCGCACCACGCCGTCGGCGGTCTTGTTGAACATGTAGCGGCCATTGGCGCTGTCCGGTGTCGCATCGTCTGCGGTTGCCGGCACCGTGAAAGCCATCGCCGCACCGAGGGCCGCAACCGCGGTCACGAAACTTTTTAACGTCATCATCACGACCTCCCACACTGTCCGCATCGAGTCCGATCTTAGAACGTCTCGTGCGACTCGGTAGCGGACGTGAGAGGCCGCAAAATGGCGCCGCCAAAAGTCCTGTGCACAGCCAAATCTTATTGAGATTTCAAATGATTGGCTTGAGTCCGCTGTTCTTGACTTGGCTAGAACCAATAAGTATGGTCCGCGCGGCTTCAAGGTGCGCGCATGGCGCCGGTGCTGCAAGCCGCGAATGTCGCGGGACCGAGAGTCGGGACCATGAGCGACGCGGGCGAAAATGGCGACCGGGACAAGCAACACACCGACGAGGCTGCACTCTCCGCGAGGCTGCAGCGGCTCAACGAAGGTCTCGGCCAAATACGCAAGTCGGGCCGACGTTCTGAAGGTTCTGAAGCGGAGCGGGTGGCAACTGCATCCGGCTACGCCAAGGGCTTTCGGCTCTCCAGCGAACTCGTTGCAGGTGTTGTGGTCGGCGCCGGTCTCGGCTGGCTCACCGATCGGTGGTTCGGCACTTCACCGTGGGGGCTGACGGTTCTCCTTCTGCTCGGCTTTGCGGCGGGTGTGCTCAATGTTATGCGCTCCGCTGGAGTTGTCGCGGGCAATTCACTCGACGACCCGGGCAACCGGAAACAATAAGCGCAAGGCGCGGCGGCGCCGAAACGGCAAGCGATCGGCTTAGGCCGAAAGCTCGGGCGGCAACAGGGCGGCACACAGGACCATGCAGGTCGATCCTATTCACCAGTTTCAGATCGAGAACTTGATGCCCATGGTCAGCATGGGCGGGCGCGATATCTCGTTCACCAATTCCGCGCTGTACATGTTCATCATTGTCGGCGCGGTGTCGCTGCTGCTGATCGGCGCTACGGCACCGCGCGCGGTAATCCCAGGCCGGCTCCAATCGATCGCGGAACTGTCTTACGAATTCGTCGCCAATACCGTGAAATCTTCGGCCGGCACCGAAGGCATGAAGTTCTTTCCGTTCGTGTTCACGCTGTTCATGTTCGTGCTGTTCGCCAACGTGATCGGGCTCATTCCCTATTCCTTCACGGTGACGAGCCAGCTGATCGTGACCGCGACGCTGGCGCTGCTCGTCTTCTTCGTCGTCGTCGGCTACGGTTTCTATCGCAACGGCTTGCACTTTCTGAACCTGTTCGTGCCCAAAGGCGTGCCGAAGCTGATCCTGCCGGCGATCGTGGTCATCGAAATCCTGTCGTTCGTGTCGCGGCCGGTGTCGCACTCGGTGCGTCTGTTCGCCAACATGCTCGCCGGCCACATCACGCTTCAGGTCTTTGCCGGCTTCATCATCATGCTGGCCGGCGCCGGCGTGCTCGGCTGGTTCGGCGCGGCGCTGCCGTTCATCATGGTGGTAATGCTCACCGCGCTGGAATTCCTGGTGGCGTTCCTGCAAGCCTATGTCTTCGCCATTCTCACTTGCATCTATCTCAACGATGCGATTCACCCGGGCCATTAAGGCCGAAACTTAAACCGAACACCTCGCTACAACCTCAAGAAGGAGTTTTGTTATGGATCCGATCGCCGCGAAATACATCGGGGCTGGCATTGCCTGCATCGGCATGGGCGGCGCCGGCGTCGGCGTGGGCATCATCTTCGGTAACTACCTTGCTGCCGCGCTGCGCAATCCGTCGGCGGCGCAAGGCCAGTTCGGCAACCTGATCTTCGGCTTCGCCATTACCGAAGCGCTCGGCATCTTCTCGCTGCTGATCGCGCTGCTTTTGCTGTTCGGGCTCTAAGCCTGCGCAGCGACGGTCAAGGCACAAAGCTCTCTCAGGCGTAAAGCTCTTAGGCAAAGTCGATGGCCGAACCGACCGCTCACACCGAGCAACCCGCTGGGCACGGCAAATTCCCGCCGTTCCAGTCGGAGTTCTTTCCGTCGCAGCTCGTATGGCTGGCGATCAGCTTCGTCTTGCTCTACGCGCTGATGTCCAGAATCGCGCTGCCGCGGATCGGCGCGATCATGGCCGCGCGCAGCAAGCTGATCGGCGACGATCTGGCGGCAGCCGAGCGCCTCAAGGAGCAATCGAACGCCGCGCAGATGGCTTACGAGAAGTCGCTCGCCGATGCGCGCAGCCGCGCCCAATCGATCGCAAACGCGACCCGCGACCAGCAGGCCGCCACAGCCGAAGCCTCGCACAAACGGCTCGAAGCGAAGCTGCACGAGCGGCTGACGGCGGCGGAACAGTCGATCGCGGCGACGCGCACGGCCGCCATGGGCAATGTACGCAGTATCGCCTCCGACACCGCCGCGGCGATCGTCGAGCGCCTGATCGGTAAAGTGCCGGCCGACCATGAAGTCGACGCGGCGCTCGACGCCGGGAAAAGCTGAGAACAGCCATGGCAGAAACCGAGAATTGGGTCGCTTTAGGCTTTTTCTGCTTTCTGGCGCTGCTCGTTTATCTCGGCGCGCACCGCAAAGTGTTCGACAGCCTTGATGCCCGCCGGACCCGCATCAAGTCCGAGCTCGACGACGCGCGAAAGCTGCGCGAAGAGGCGCAGGCGCTGCTTGCCGATTTCGAGCGCAAAGGCCGCGAAGCCGAGGAGGAAGCCGAGGCCATTATCGCCAGCGCCAAGGTGGAAGCCGAGCGGCTCGCTACCGAAGCCAAGGCCCGCATAGAGGATTTCGTCGCGCGCCGCACCAAGATGGCGGAGCAGAAGATCGTCCAGGCTGAGGCGCAGGCGCTCGCCGACGTAAAATCGGCGGCGGCCGACGCCGCGGTTGCCGCCGCGGAGCGGATTCTTTCGGTATCGGCCAAAGGCAAGGTCGCCGAAGATTTGCTGGCGCGCGGCATCGAAGACGTCAAAAGCAAATTAAACTGACGGCGTTTGTTGATTTCGCGGCAACGGCCATAACGCCGGCGGACGTCGCGTCATCCACAGTCGAATCTGATTTCTGTGCATAATGATCGGTGAGATCACGCGCGCTCTTTGCATCGCCGCAACCGGCGATATGTTCCTCGTCGTACTTTCCTCGAAAAGCTGAACGGCGGCCGGCGATCCGGCCGCGGGTCGGAGGGACCATTGGTCATCTTCGATTGTAATGGCGTGCTCGTCGACAGTGAGCCCATCGCGGCTGCGGTGCTTGCCGACGCGTTCAAGCGCATCGGCATCGTGCTTCCGGCCGAGACAGTGATGCGCCGCTTTCAGGGTCGGCGGCCGTCCGACATTCTTGCCGCCGTCGAAGCCGCAACCGACCAAGAACTCCCGCCGCAATTCCCGGGCGAGTCGCGACCGAGACGCTGCGCCGCTTGGGCACGGAGCTGCGCGCCGTTGCGCATGCCGCGCATGCGCTGACCTGGATCCGCGGGCCGAAAGCCGTGGCGTCGTCGTCCTCGCCGGAGCGCATCCGGCTCAGCCTCGAGGTCACCGGCCTCATCCGCTTTTTCGAGACACGGCTGTTCTCGGCGAGCCGTGTCCATCGAGGTAAGCCCGCGAGACATATTTCTGCTCGCGGCCGCGCACAGCGAGGTCGATCCGTCGCAATGCATCGTGGTTGAAGATTCCCCGGCCGGCATCGCCGCTGCGGCGGCCGCGGGCATGACGCCGGTCGGCTTTGTCGGCTCAAGCCAGACGCCCGGCTGGCTTGCGGCTGAGCTCCTCGCCCGCGGCGCCCGCACCGTCGTCGCCGATATGCGGGGGCTCAAGAGCGCGATTACGGATCTGCGCGGCTGGTAGCGGTGTCTCAGCCCGTCGGCGCGTTGGGATTGGGTTTCGGTTTCGGCTTCGGCTTCTTGGATGCCGGCGCAGGCTTCGCGGCGTTTTGCGCCGAGAACTGATCGAAGCCGATATAGACCACGTAATTGCCAAGCTCCGAGGCCGGCGTCGGCAGCGGGAAGCTCAAGCCCTCCTCGATATGGCTGAAGTTCGCGCCGTCCTCATTGGGGATATCGACCGGAAGCTGAATGAATTTTGTGGCGATCACTTTGGTGCCGGAAGACGGCGTGTCGACGACTGCCATGCGGAGCGGCACGTCGACATGGCCGGGGCCGCCGGCCGGGCCGACGACGATCCGGCCCTGAATGCCGACTTTCATCACCATCTGGCCGTTGTTGACGGCGCATTCGCGGGCAGCGCGGACGAAGCTGCCCTGATATTTGAGCCCCATCGCTTCGTTGCTGCCGTCAGGCGGCGGCGGCGGCAGCGTCAGGGTGGAAGCGCCCTGGCGGATATCGATGAACGGACATTCGACATCGGACTGTGCATTGGCCACAGACTGCGGCGACTTGTCCGAGGCGCCGGAGAAGAAATTCGCGACTTTGTCCTTGAACGAGGGCGAGCCGGATGGCGCCGGAGCGGACGGCGGCGGTGCGGCCGAGGTCTGCGGACCGGCGGCTGGCACCGAACCGGTGGTTGCCGGCGCACCAATAGTGCTGCTGCCGGTGCAGCCCGCAGCCAGCAGCCAAGTCATGAGCAGAGCCGCGATCGGCCAGCGGTCGCTCCACTCTTTCAATCGAAAATCGCGCGACATCCCCACTTCATCGCTTACTGTTGGAACACGATCTTTCCCGACAAACGGGCGGCAAGGATCGTGCTTTAACGCGATGCCCAGGATTTTATACCAAGCTAACCGTGGCCATCCCAAGGCGGTATTTTAGCCCAGCGGCAAGCTCGGTTAAGACGGTCAGGACTTGACGGCGGCGTCCTTTAGCCGGGCAAACAGCAGGTGGTCCTGCCAGACGCCGTTGATGCAGAGGTATTCCCGGGCATAACCCTCGCGGACGAAGCCGTTCTTCTCCAAAAGCTTGATCGACCCGGCATTGGTCGGGATGCAGGCCGCCTCGACCCGGTGCAGCCGCAAGGTGGCGAAGGCAAACGGAATGACGGCGCGGACCGCGGCGGTCATGTAGCCGTGGCGCACGAAGGGCAGGCCCATCCAATAACCGAGACTGCAGGCCTGGGCGACACCGCGGCGGATATTGGCAAGCGTCAATCCGCCGACCAGCGCGCCATCGGAATAGCGAACGATCAGGAAGGCGTAGCCCTGGTCGCTACGCAGATCCTCGGTATAGCGCTTGATCCGCCGCCGGAACGCGCCGCGGGTCAGATCGTCGTCCGGCCAGGTCGGTTCCCAGGGCACAAGGAAATCGCGGCTCGCTTCGCGCAGGGTCGACCATTCCTCGTAATCGGTCATCTGCGGCGTGCGCAGCATGAGGCCGTCGCCCTCGATGGTCGGCAGCGGCTCGGTGAAGTTGATGGTGCGGAAAAACGCCATCGGACTGATATGCGACCAAGCTGCGACGAATACGTGATCCTGCGAAGCGCCGGCGGCGCTTCGTCAAGCGGCGCGCCGCGTCAGACTTTCTGCAATCGCCGCCGCACTTTCAAGTCCGGAGCCGAGACCTAGGACCGCAGTGGCGAGCTTGCGGCGCTGCAGGAGACCGCGGCCGGCAGAACGCGCGCTGGCCACCGTAACGGCTTCGACACGCGCCACCAATTCGTCGAGCGGGATCGGCCGGCGGCGCGTAATCATCTGCCGCGCCAATTGCTCGATGCGGGCGCCGGAGCTTTCCAGCGCCATCAGCAGGCCGGCCTTCATCTGCGCCTTGGCGCGGGCGACTTCGACCTCGGAAATCGTCTCCGCCGTGCTTTCGATCTCGTCGACGATCACGCGCATCAGTTCCGACGTGTCGGCGGCATCGGTCCCGGCATAGAGCCCGAACATGCCGACATCGGAATAAGGCACGTGGAACGAATAGATCGAGTAGCACAGCCCACGCTTCTCGCGCGCTTCCTGAAACAGCCGGGACGACATGCCGCCGCCGAGCACATTGGTGAAGACTTGGAGGCTGTAGAGCTCGGGATCGGTAATGGACACGCCGGCAAGGCCGAGCGCGATATGCACCTGTTCAAGCTCGCGCTTCTCGACATGGGTGCCGCCGCCGAAGCGCGCCGGCTCCGGCGCCGGACTGGCCGGTCCGTTGAAGGACGAAAATTTCTTTTCCACTTCGGCCAGCACCGCCTGATGATCGACGGCGCCCGCGGCGGCCACCACGATATCCGGCGCGCGATAATTGCGCGTGAGATAGGTGCGCAGCTTGTCGCCGTCGAACGAGCGTACCGTTTTCGCCGTGCCGAGGATCGAACGGCCGAGCGGCTGATCGGGGAAGGCCATGACGTTGAGATGCTCGAAGATCAGATCGTCCGGTGTATCGGCGACAGAACCGATTTCCTGAACGATGACGTTCTTCTCACGCATCAATTCCACGCTGTCGAAGGCCGGCTCGGACAGGATATCGGCCAGCACGTCGAGCCCGAGCGGCACGTCGGCCTTGAGCACGCGCGCGTAATAAGCAGTGCTTTCCGCGCCGGTCGCCGCGTTGAGATCGCCGCCCACCGCCTCGATCTCTTCGGCGATCTGCCGCGCGCTGCGCCGCCGCGTGCCCTTGAACGCCATGTGCTCGAGGAAATGCGAAATGCCATGCTCGTCGTGATGCTCGTCGCGGCTGCCGGAAGCGACCCAGACGCCGAGCGATGCCGTCTCAAGATGCGGCATCGCATCGGTCACTACACTGATACCGGATTTCAGGGTCGTTACTTCAACACTCATGCTGCCGCTCCTTCCTGCGC
>JBAUCK010000168.1:0-7490 GCA_049677525.1 Xanthobacteraceae bacterium | reverse complement strand
AAAATCTCGCCCATGGTCATGCCCATGATCGGGATGGTGATCCAGTGCCAGGGCTGGTTGATGCCGCCTTCGGTATTGTTCGGCCGCACCTCGCAGCCCCAGGTGTCGCTGGCGAGCGCGGCCAATTCGGTCTTGGCCACGAATTCCAGCGTCTCGAAGGCAAAGCCCGGCGCATCGCCGCCGGGATAGCCGTCCCAACTGCCGGCTTTCAGGCAGCACTCCATCTGCCCGGTGCGCACGACGACGTAATCGCCGCGCTTGAACGTGACCTTCTGCTGCTTCGCGGCGAGGTCGAGATCTTCGCAGGTGATGCCGTAGCCGTCCTCCAGATAATCCTTGCCAAGCGCGCGCGCGACATCGAGGAACACGCCGCGGCCGACCATCTTGCTCTTGGTTTTCTCGATGCCGCATTTGGCGGCGCCGAACGAGGACACTTCGCGGCAATCGTAGCCGTTCCACATATTGTCTTCGTAGAAGACATGGCCGAGGCCATCCCATTGCGTGCCGCATTGCAGCGGCATCACCACCATGTCATCGGCGGCGCGGATGCCGCGCTTGTCGAGCACGCCGGAATAGGCGTCGGTGCCGGTGCGCAGCATGGTGTGGAGCGGATTGATGCGGCCTAGGACAGGATAATTGGTCTTGCCGCCCTGCGGGCCGTTATTGTCGAAGTTCAAAGCCAGCGAGATCACCTTGCCCTTTTTGACGAGCTGGGCGGCGGCGACGATGTCCTCCGGGCTGGTATAATTGAGCGTGCCGATCTCGTCTTCCGGTCCCCATTTGCCCCAGTTCTTGTATTTCTCCGCGGCCGCACGCAGATCGTCCCGCGTTATCTTTTTACCCGCCATCGCCTTTCCTTCCCTCTACGTCTGTCCCGACAAAAACATATTGTCGCACGCTCGCCGGAGCGGTCGGGCGATGATAGCATCGCCGCCAAAGACAAGGGGAGCAAGTTGGGGAGGAGGCAATGAGGGCAAGATTATCTTGCGTCCGCGCCGCTGCTTTGCGCGCGGTCTTCGCGTGGGCAATCCTCGCTGGCGCGGCGTTGGCCTGGTCGCCGATCTACGCGGCCAACACTTACCCGGACCACAAGATCCGCATGATCGTGCCGTTCGCCGCCGGCGGCCCGACCGACGTCATCGGCCGCATGGTGGCGGAGCGGCTGTCCGACGTGTTCGGCCAGCAGATCTATGCCGAGGACCTGCCCGGCGCCGGCGGCAATCTCGGCGTCGAAACCGCCAAGCGCGCCGATCCGGACGGCTACACCGTTCTCGTCGTCTCGACCGGCTTCATCATCAATCCGACCATGTATTCCAAGATCGGTTATGACCCGCTCAAGGATTTTGCGCCGGTCTCACTGGTCGCGGCCTCGCCCAATGTGGTGATGGTGCATCCGTCGGTGCCGGCGACGAATCTCAAAGAACTGATTGCGCTGGTCAAAGCCAATCCGGGCAAATACAGCTTTGCCCAGCCCGCGACCGGCTCGACGCCGCATCTGGCGGGCGAGCTGTTCAAGCAGAAATTCGATCTCGACATGGTGATGGTGCCGTTCAACGGCGCGCCGCTCGCGGTCAATTCGACCATGGGCAATCACACGCCGATCGCGTTTACCGCGCTGCCGCCGGCCATCGGTAATATCAAGGACGGCTCGGTGCGCGGCATCGCGCTTCTGGCCAAGCAACGCGTCCCCTCGCTGCCGGATTTGCCGACCAGCGACGAAGAAGGCGTGCCCGGGCTCGAGAGCGATACCTTGACCGGCATCGTCATGCCGGCCGGCACGCCGCAAGCCGTCGTCGATAAGTGGCACGACGCCATCGTGAAAATGATCGCCGATCCCGAGATCAAGAAGAAACTGGATACGCTCGGCTTCGTCGCCGTGGCCAATACGCCGGCTGAATTCTCAGCGCGCATCAAGAGCGAAGCCGCGCGGTGGGACGCGGTCGTGAAGGCGGCGGGGATCCATATGGACTAGCGGAGTCACGACACGCATGGTCGAAATCGGCGATGAACGCCGACGCAGCTTCGCGCGATTCCGAAAACGAAAAGCCAGGGGGACACTTTATGCAATTGCGTGCGAAATATTTGGTGCCATGCGTCGCATTGGCATTAGCGGCCGTCGCAACGGTGCCGGCAACGGTACCAGCTTTGGCGGCCGGCTATCCCGATCATCCGGTCAAGATCATCGCGCCCTTCGCGGCCGGCGGCCCGACCGACGTGATATCGCGGATCATCGCGCAACAGCTTTCGGAAAGCCTGAAGCAGTATTTCATTGTCGAGAACCATGTCGGCGCCGGCGGCAATCTCGGCATGACGCTTGCCGCGCGCTCGGCGCCGGATGGCTATACGATCCTGGTGGCGAGCTCGAGCTACGTCGTCAATCCGAGCCTCTACGCCAACAACCCTTACGATCCGTACAAGGATTTCATCCCGATCACGCTCGCAGCGGGCTCGCCCAATATCGTGACGGTTCACCCATCCGTTCCGGTCAAAACCATGAAGGAGCTCATCGCGCTCATTTTGGCCAATCCCGGTAAATACTCGATCGCCAATGCCGGGTTCGGCACCACGCCGCAACTCGCTTCCGAACTGTTCAAGCTGACCTACAAGCTCGACGCGCCGAGCGTGCCGTATGGCGGCGGCGAGCCCGCGGTGCAGTCCACCGTCGGCAACCATACGCCGGTGGCGTTCAGCGCCATTCCTCCCGCCGCGCCGCAGATCGCCGGCGGCAATCTGCGCGGGCTCGCCGTCACCGCGGCGAAGCGCTCGGGCGCGCTCCCTGACGTGCCGACCACGGCGGAGGCCGGCATCCCCGACCAGGAATCCGAAACCATGCAGGGCGTCTTCGTGCCGGCGGGAACGCCGAAAGAGATCGTCGAGCTTTTACACAACGAGATCGTCAAGCTGATGCGGCTTCCCAACGTGCAGCAGAAATGCGCCGATCTCGGCTTTGACGTCGTCGCCAATTCGCAGGCGGATTTCCTGGCCTACATCAAGAAAGAGATCGACAAGTGGCACAAGGTGATCGTCGACGCCAAGATTCCGCAAATTCAATAAGTAAGAGAGTAACCACTACTTCATGCGTATCGTCGATATCCGCGAGACGTCGGTCCGGCTCAATTCGACGCTGGTCAATTCGAGCATCGATTTTTCCGAAATGACGACGTCAGTGGTGGCCGTCATCACCGACGTCAAGCGCGATAGCGGGCCGGTTATCGGTTTCGCCTTCAACTCGACAGGACGCTATGCCTGCGGCGCGCAGATGCGGGCGCGTTTCATTCCGCGCATTCTCAAAGCGCCGCCGGCGTCGCTGCTGAACGAGACCGGTGATAATTTCGCGCCGGAAAAAGTCCTCGCGGCGATGCTGCAGAATGAGAAATCCGGCGGCCACAGCGAGCGCGCGGTCGGCATCGGCACCATCGAGGTTGCGATCTGGGACGCCGTCGCCAAGATTGCGGAGAAGCCGCTGCATCGCGTCCTTGCCGAGCGCTACAACGGCGGCAAAGTCGCGGAGAAAGTCTTTTGCTATGTCGGCGGCGGCTGGTACGCGCCGGGCAAGACCACCACGGACCTGCAGGACGAGATGAAGGGTCATCTCGATTCCGGCTATACGATGGTGAAGATGAAAGTCGGCGGCATGCCGCTGCAGGACGATCTCAGCCGCGTCGAAGCCGTCAAATCGATCCTGCCGAAAGGCGGCAAGCTCGCGGTCGATGCCAATTCGAAATTTTCCCGCGACGAGGCGCTCGCTTATGCGAAGGGCCTGAAACCGTTCGGGCTGCGCTGGTTCGAGGAGCCGTGCGATCCGCTCGACTTCGCGTTGTTGGCCGAAATCGCCAACGTCTATGACGCGCCGCTCTCCACCGGCGAGAATCTGTTCTCGACCCAGGACGTCGAGAACCTGGTACGTTTCGGCGGACTGAAGCCGCACCGCAACGACGTCATTCAGGTCGATCCGCCGCAGGCTTACGGCATCGTGCAATATGCACACACGCTCGGCATGCTGGCGCGGCATCAATGGCCGCGCGCGCTGATGTTCCCGCATGGCGGCAACCAGATGTCGCTGGCGATTGCCGCGGGTTTTGGATTAGGCGGCGCGGAATCTTATCCGGGCGTGTTCGGCGATTTCGGCGGCTTCGCCGACGATGCCAAGCTCGAGAACGGCCATCTGACGCTGTCGGACCGGCCGGGCATCGGCTTCGAAGGCCAGGCGAGGCTTTATCGCATCATGAAAGAACTCGCCGCCTAAACCCGGCTACTGGCTCTTCGGCGGCGTGGTCGTTGCCGACGCCGCGCCGACCGAAGGCTTGGCCGCGCCGGGAACAGGCTTGGCAGTTCCGCTTGCGGTCTTCGTGCCGGTTGCGGTTTTGGCGGCAGGCCTAGCGCCGGTGGCAGGCGACGTTGTCGTCGGCCGCACCGCGCCCCAGGGATCGTTCGAGGTCGGCGCCGATTGCTGGCTGCGGATCGTCTCCTGGTATTTCTGGTCGGTTTTCATCCGGTCGATATATTCGTGGGCGGCTGTGGCCTCCGCCGCGTCTTTGGCTTTCAATTCGCTGCCTGCCCCCTGCGCGTAAGCCGCGCCGGTGAGCGCAAGAAGCGCAAGTATCGGCAGAGCCAAATTCCGCGGCACGGAGATCTTGGCCGCACGGCCTTTCACAATCTGGCTTTTCATCGCTTGACGCCTTCCCTTTGGTCTACGCACCGCCCCCATTCTTGCCGGCAATTGTAGCAAGACTGCGAAGCAGGCGTAATAGCGCGGAACAGGTGATAGGACGGAACAGAGCTGCCTGTCCGCCGAGCCTATTCGCCCTTCAGCCCCTTTTCCTTGATCACGGAATTCCAGCGTGAAATCTCGGCGCGCAGGTAATTGCCGAATTCAGCCGGCGAGCTGGGCGCGGGCGTCGTGCCGGATTCGTGCAACCGCGCCCGCAAGCCCGGATCGTTGAGCGCCGCGACCATCGCCGCATTGAATTTCGCGATCACCGACGGTGGCGTGCCGGCCGGCGCCAGCACGCCGTCCCAATTGTCGCCGACGACACCGGGAAATCCTTCCTCGCCGAAGGTCGGCACGTTCGGAAAAATATCGGAGCGTGCCTCCGACATCGTTGCCAGCGCCTTGAGCGAACCGGCGCGGACCTGGCCCATCACGGTCGGCACGTCGCCGAACAGGCCGTCGAGATGGGCGGCGAGAATATCAGTGATCGCCTGCGCCGCGCCGCGATAGGGCACCGATTGCAATTGGATGCCCGCCGTCGCCTCGAACAATTGCAGGCCGAGATCCGACATCGCGCCGCGTCCGGTAATGCCGATGGTGATGGTGCCTGGCTTCCGGCGCGCCGTTTCGGCGAGGTCGCGCGCCGAATTCACCTTCATATCGGCGGAGACGACCAGCACCGGCGAATTGATCGCGGCTTTGCCGACCGGCACGAAATCCTTGAGCGGATCGTATGTGAGATCGGCACGGAAGGCGGGATTGATGGCGACCGCACCGACGGTGGTGAAGAACAGCGTGTAACCGTCGGGATCGGACTGCGCCACATATTGCGCGGCGATGGCGCCGTTGGCGCCCGGCTTGTTCTCGATCGCCACGACCTGGCCGAGCGTCTCATGCATCTTGTCGGCGATCAGGCGCGCGGTGATGTCCGTGGTGCCGCCCGGCGTGAAGGCAACGATCAGCCGCACCGGACGCGACGGATAATCGTCGGCATGGGCATTGACAGCGAGACCGAGAGCGAGCGCCGCGAATGCGCTCACACCTGACGAAATTTTCTTGGAAAGCACGCTGCGCATGAAAACCGGCTGGACCGTTAGTTCCGCTTGTTCCCGCGGCAGCGGGAAGCCAGACTTAGCACAAGTTCCGTGGAAGCAACCGGGGCTAGAGCGTAATTGTTTCAGATTGAATCGTTTGTCGCTCTAGGATTTTGATTGAGCATGATCTTTTCGGAAAACCGGATTCCACTTTTCCGAATCATGCTCTAGCCCGACAGTCGCTCGATGGCGGCGCCGCAGCGGCCGAGCTTTTCCTCGAGGCGTTCGAAGCCGCGGTCGAGGTGATAGACGCGGTTGACGATGGTCTCGCCCTCGGCGGCGAGCCCGGCGATCACAAGCGAGACCGAGGCGCGCAGGTCGGTCGCCATCACCGGCGCGCCCTTGAGCTGCGGCACGCCTTCGATCGTGGCGCGCTCGCCGTCGAGCTGGATGCGGGCGCCGAGCCGCGCCAATTCCTGCACGTGCATGAAGCGGTTCTCGAAAATCGTCTCGGTGATTTGCGACGTGCCGCGCGCGCACGTCATCAGCGCCATCAACTGCGCCTGCAAATCGGTGGGGAATTCCGGAAACGGCGCCGTCGTCACATCAACCGGCGCGATGCCGACGCCGTTTCTGGCGACGCGGATGCCTTCATTGGTCGCCGTCACCGTGGCGCCGGCTTGCGTGATCACGTCAAGCGCGGCCTGCAGAAGCTCTGGCCGCGCGTTCTGCAGAAGAATGTCGCCGCCGGCCATGGCGGCTGCGATCGCATAGGTGCCGGTCTCGATACGGTCGGGCAACACGGCGTGGCGCGCGCCGTTGAGCTTGGCGACGCCTTCGATCACGATACGCGGCGTTCCCGCACCCGCGATCCGCGCGCCCATCTTGTTGAGGCATTCGGCAACGTCGGCGATCTCGGGCTCTTGCGCCGCGTTCTCGATCACCGTGGTGCCATTAGCAAGCGCCGCCGCCATGAGCGCGGTATGCGTGCCGCCGACAGTGACCTTGGGGAAAACGATCTCGCCGCCGCGCAAACCCCTCGGCGCGTGCGCCACGACATAACCGCCGTCGATATCGACTTTGGCGCCGAGCCGCTCGATCGCCATGATCAGAAGATCGACCGGCCGGGTGCCGATGGCGCAACCGCCGGGCATCGACACCCGTGCTTCGCCCATGCGCGCGACCAGCGGCGCCAGCACCCAGAAGCTCGCCCGCATTTTCGAGACGAGTTCGTAGGGCGCGGTGGTGTCCACGATATTGGCCGCCGAAATATGCAGCGTCTGGCCGGTATCCGCGGTCTCGCCCGGTCGCTTGCCGCCGACCATGATGTCGACGCCGTGATTGCCGAGAATGCGCTGCAGCAGTCCGACGTCGGCGAGCCGCGGCACATTGTCGAGAATGAGGGTTTGGTCGGTGAGCAGTCCCGCGATCATCAAGGGCAGCGTCGCGTTCTTCGCGCCCGAGATCGGTATGGCGCCGTTGAGCGGCCGGCCGCCGACAATGCGAATTCGATCCAGCATTCTTAACCCCCGGCCCTGCTTTTGGGCCGACCCGCACACCGCCCTCGGGTACAATTGGACCAGAACCAGGCCCGGGCATCTAGTCCCCTACTCGCGTACCGGATTGCGGCGGAACTCGGGTCAAGTGCCGGTTTCGGGTTCGTCCGGTGGCGATTCCAAGCCCGCTTCGTTACCGGATTCCTGCGCGGACGGCTCGTGTTGTTCCGGTTCCTCGCCGCGCGACCG
>JBAUCK010000167.1:0-1598 GCA_049677525.1 Xanthobacteraceae bacterium | reverse complement strand
CATTTGTCCTCCACGCGTGACTTGTCACTCTGGGCCAAACATTTGTTCGTCTCCGCCGTGCCGTGCCGGGGCTGCGCAAGTCGTCACAGTGCCGCCAATCGACTTGACGGCGAGCTATGCGGGATTTTGGGTGACGAGACGATCAGGCGGCGTTGGTTGCCGGCACTTTGATGATCTCGATGCCATTTTCAAATCTGACACCTGCGATGACCTTGGGCAAGTGATTTGTGCCTTTGAGTCGTCGCCATGTTGTTGATGCGGCGATGACTAGTTTGAACACCATCAGCTTGGCGGTCGTTGGCGACAGCGAGCCTTTCGTACGCACCGTCCTGTGGCGAACCGTTGCGAATACACTTTCGATAGGATTGGTCGTGCGCAGGTGATCCCAATGTTCGGCCGGGAAGTCGAAGTAGGCCAGCAGCGCTTCGCGATCCTTGGTCAGGCACTCGACCGCCTTGTCGTACTTCGCTCCGTATTTCTCAGCAAAGATGTCGATCGCCACTTCGGCCGAAGCCCGGTTCGGCGCCAAGTAGACTTCGCGCAAATCCTTCTTCATGTTGCCCTGCACCGACAGCGCGACCTTGTTCAATACGTTGGCGGTCTTGTGCACCCAACAGCGTTGATGCCGCGTGGCGGGGAAGACTGCGTCGAGCGCTTTCCAGAAGCCCAGCGCGCCATCGCCAACGGCGAGTTCAGGCGCGATCGTCAGCCCACGGCTTTTCGCCTCGACCAACAATTCACGCCAGCTCTGCGTGCTCTCCCGTACGCCGACCTGGAAGCCGATAAGTTCCTTCTTGCCTTCCGGCGTCGCGCCAATAAGCACCAGCATGCACTCGCCGTGGTCTTCCATGCGAGCCTGCAGGAAGACGCCATCGGCCCAAACGTAGACATATCGCCGCGCCGACAGGTCGCGCTTCTGCCAACGCTCGTACTCGCCCTGCCATTCGGCCGTCAGCCGCGAGATCACCGCCGGCGACAGGTTCGCTGCGTCCTTGCCCAAGAGCGCTGCCAGCACCTCCTGGAAGTCGCCCATCGAAATGCCCCGCAGGTAGAGCACCGGCAGCAGCGCGTCTAGGCTCCGCGTCCGCCGCGCCCACAGCGGCAGAATGGCCGATGTGAAGCGAATCCGCTCGCCGTCGCAAACTGCTCCGCGATCCCTAATCTTCACCCGCGCGACCTCGACAGCGCCGATCCCCGTCTGGATCGTTCGCACCGGGCCGTGGCCGTGCCGTACTAGACGGTCGCGGCCGTCGGCAAGCTTCAAGTCTTTCATCTCGGCCAGAAATGCATCGGCCTCGAATTCAACCGCCTGCGCAAGAAGCCGCCGCGCACCAGATCGCAAGATATTCGTCAGTGGATCATCGATCGCGTCGGGCTGACGAAGTGAGACAATGTTGCTATTCTCGTTCATGGCGTATCGCTTTCCTTGAGAGGTTCTGGCAGGCTCGACACCCGCCTCGATACGCCGCCTATCTCATCTCGTCGTCACCCAGGTTCCCGCATAGCTCTGTTCCGGGTTTTTGACTGTTTGACGACAGAGCACGATTGGCGGCTGGTCGTTATCGCGGGCGCGCTCTGCTTCCTGGCGAGCTTGACTG
>JBAUCK010000166.1:0-8507 GCA_049677525.1 Xanthobacteraceae bacterium | reverse complement strand
TTTCGGTCGGCTCTTTCCGATTTGCGGAAAACTGCACGACACTTCCGCGGGTTAGACGGCCGATCATGGGTCTCTGTGGTCGAAGAGAAGAGCGAGTACGGCGCACACGGGCCGGTTTGGGTCGTGAATTTTCAATATCCAAATTTTTTTGTTGGAGATTTGGTTCGAAAGCGCGGAGACCGGTTCGATATTACGAATTCTTCCCAAGGCAAGCTTATCGGCCCATGCGACACGTTTACTTGCCCTCGTTCTGCGCGGCGACCTTCTGTACAATCGGCATCCAGGTTTCCTGCTGCTGATTAACGAAAGCGAGCGTCTGATCCGGCGTCATCGGCCGCGGGTAGTTGCCGAACGATGCGAATTTCTGTTTGAGGTCCGGATCGTTGAGAACTTTGGTGAGATCGGTGCTGACCTTGGCGATGATCGACGCCGGGGTGCCGACCGGTGCGACCAGAACCTGCCAGCCCAAGCCGAGAAAGCCTGGCAGCGTCTCGGCGACAGTCGGCAGATCGGGAAATTCCGGCAGCCGCTGCGGTGCGCCGGTAGCAATCAATTTTACCTGACCGGCTTTCACCGCGCCCGCAATTCCAGAATAGCCTTCGATGATCATCGATACGCGGCCGTCGGCGACATCGCCGATGGCGGATGCCGGACCGCGTGTATACGGCACCGCCTCGAGCTTGATGCCTGCGCGCTCCTGCAAAAGTTCGCCGGTCAGATGAGTAAGCCGGCCAATGCCGGTGGCTGCTATGGTGATTCTGTCCGGCTCCTTTTTGGCGAGCTCGATCAACTGCGGCAGCGTCGAGATGCCGAGTGTCGGCGAGACGGCGACGAACATCGGCTGATCGCAGGCGTAACCCACCGGCACGAAGTCGCGTGGCAGTTTGACCGGGAGATTCGGCGCGATTGTCGGCAGTGCCACAAAGGTAGACAGCGTCGCATGAAATAAGGTGTAGCCGTCGGTTGCGGCTTCGGATGCGGCGTGGGCGGCAATGCTGCCATTCGCGCCCGGCTTGTCGAGGACTACGACCTGTTGCCCCCAGAGCTTGCTGAGCCCCTCTGCGACAAAACGCGCAACTACGTCCGGCGACGAACCGGCCGGCGAGTCGGAAATGATCGTGACCGGTTTGTCGGGGTAATTGGCGCTCTGCGAAAAAGCGGCCGAGGCCGATAGGATCAGCAAACAGAAAATGCCGAATGCATACCGCAAGCCAAACATTTCATTCTCCCAGCGTCTTATCGCGGCTTCTGCCGTCCGATCGTCGAGCTAGCGGCAATTTCAGATCGGCGTCAATCACGATGCAACACGCCATGACGGCCGCTTGAAACGGTTAGCGCCGCGATTGCTGGTGCCGGCAACGGCGCCGCAAGACACGCAATAGTACCAAAAACCCTCTAGAAAACGCAGACGAGCTCTGCTCTTTAAGCCCAGGGCACCAACTTGCTCACCATTCGAAAAGCCTGCAGAGTCATGTTTCGGCTCGAAAAAAACAACGGTCGCAAGGGAAGGTCACTGCCCATGTCCACTTCAGCAGTTAGACTGATTTCGGAATCCGCGATGCCGGCGGGCGTGCGGGTCACGCCAATCCAGCCCGCGCTCGGCTCGATTATCTCGGGATTCAAATTCGACGGCAAACCGCTGGCCGATAAATTCCGTTCGGCGCTACGCGATGTCCTCCACAATCGCGGCCTGGCGGTGTTCGAGCCCGGCACAGTGACGGCGGAAAACTTCACCGCCTTCGCCGGCTTCTTCGGCGAGTTCTTCCACTATGCGGGACCGCACACGCCGCGCGCGCCGGAAAATCCCGACGCGACCATGATCGATTCGATGAAGGACAAGAATCTGCGCAATCATATCTGGCATGCCGATGGCGGCTTTCGCCCCGACGCACCGGCCTTCACCGCGCTGTTTGCTCATCAATTGCCCGACAGCGGCGGCGACACGATCTTTGCCAACGCGGCCTGGGTGTACGAACACCTCGACCCGCTGTTCGCGGCCTATCTTGAATCGCTCACCGTGATTCAGTCGGCCGACGCGACTGGCCATATCACCGACCGTTATCTCGATCCGCAGGAAGCGGCTAATGCACGTATGCGCATGCCGCCCTTCGAAATGCCGCTCGTTCGCGTGCATCCGGCGACCGGCCGCAAATGGATCGCAGTCAACGAGTCCTACGCAAACTATATCAAAGGCGTCAGCCGGGTGATGAGCCAGAACATTCTCGGCATCCTGTTCGACATGATCAAATCGCCGGAAGCGACCGCCCGCTACAGCTGGACGCGCGGGGCTCTGGCGATCTGGGACAATCGCGTCGTGCAGCACAAGGGCATCAAGGATTACGGCAGCGGCCGCCGCATCCTCTACCGCGCGACCATGACGGCGTAAGGCCGTTCCTGTGGACGACGCTCGTGCCAAGACGCTGATCACCGTCGAGGAACTGACACGGCTCCTCGACGCGAAAATGCCTGTCGTCCTGCTCGATGTTTTGGACGAAGCGGGTGCGGCGCCGGACGATCGGCCGAAAATCCCCGGTGCCTTGTCGGTCGATCTGGCGACGGATTTTTCCGGCAAGCCGACGGCACTTTCCGGCCGGCGGCCGCTGCCGGACATCAACGAACTGCAAGCCAAAGCACGCGCCTGGGGCATCCGCGGCGACAGCGTCGTCGTGGTCTACGACAACGCCGGCGGCGCGCAAGCGTCCCGCGCATGGTGGACGCTGCGCTGGGGCGGCTTGAACAATGTCCGCATTCTCGACGGTGGCCATGCTGCCTGGGCCGCGGCACGTGGGCCGTCATCCAATCACGTCGCCACTCAGGCGGGGCAGGCCGGCGATGTGGTGCTGACACCCGGCCATATGCCGACCATCGAGGCTGACGAAGCGACAACTCTCGCCAAGCAGGGGAAACTTTTCGATGCCCGGCCGCGCTCCTCTTACGTCGGCGACCTGGCGAAAGCCAGCACCGGACATATTCCCGGCGCCATCCACGCGGCTGCGGGCGATAGTATCGCCGACAGCAAATTCAAATCGACCGACGATCTACGCGCGCGTTTTGCTTCGCTCGGCGCAAATGCCTCCGGCAAGATCGGCGTCTATTGCGGCAGCGGCAATTCCGCCGCACATGCCGTCGCCGCGATGACAGTGGCTGGTCTCAAGCCTGCGCTTTATGTCGGATCCTGGTCGGCATGGAGCGCGGATTCATCGCGACCCGCGGCGACGGGACCCGAGCGCGGATAATCTCGCCCGCGCCATTCTCCGCCACTGCCGGATCATGCCTGATCGCTACGCGGTCATCGAGTCGCGCGGAATATCCTGCAGCGCAAAATCGATGGCGGTTTGAAAGTCTTCGGCCTGATCGCGCGACAATGTGGCTGCAGTCCAACCCAAGCCTGGATGCTGCATCGCGATTCGAATTGCCGGAAGGGTCTCGGAAGCGCTCACATTCAGCAACAGGTTATCGGCGCGATAAAGCCGGTCGTTGTCCGCCGGCGGCTCGGCCGGGTGCACCGGAAGCATTCTGGAGCGGCATTCGGTCAGTTCGCGGATGAAGGTGTCGAGATCGGCAGCCTCTAATTCCAGGCGCCCGATCCGGCCGTCGGCCGGCGAAATCGTCAGGCGTAGGTGATCGTCCGAGACCTCCAGCGCAAGAGATTGCATGAGCGGCTCCATAGCGGGACTGCGCGCAGTTCCGGCGTCAGTACGGCGTCAGACATGCCGCGCCGTGCGTTGCGACGTCGCGAGAATGTCCGAACCGGTCGATGCGGGAGCGGGCACCTGATAGGCCAGTTCGACATCGCGGCCGCTTTGCGACGATGCAATCGCGGCCGCGCAGACCTCAAGATTGGCGAGGCCCCATCGTCCATCATGAATGGGCTGGACGTCGCGGAGGATCGCATCAGCCAGTTCATCGAGCACGAGCGACCGCGGACTGCGATCGGCTGGCAGGACGATCTCTTCACGCCCGTTCTCGGAATACAAATAGATGCCTTGAGGCGATTGGCGTAGGTCGCCCCGCTCGCAATTCACGACCGTAAGTCCGAAAAACGGCTGAAAAGGTGCTGCGGCCGGGATTGCCGTCTTGGCGCGTTCGCGTTTGGCCGCCAGCTCATCGGCGGCACTCACCTGCGTATCTCTGCGCATGCGGGGGATGCGATCTTCCGGTTTCTGCGGCAGTCCCCATTCGCCTATGTCGAAACAAAGCTCGGCGCTCGACAAGTATCCGTAGCCGTTATAAACGGCGGTCGCCGCGGCGCCGTCGCTAAACTGCAGATAAGCAACGTGCGCGCCCATGGATTTCCTCGCCGGATCCCAATCGAAGGTGGTGGCGCGTACGTTCTTCAGTAATCCGCCGCCGAGCAGGCGGATGACATCGAATTGATGCGCGCCTTGCCGGTAGGTCACCCCGCCACCGAGGTCGGGATTCAATTCATCGGGCCGGCGCGGCCGATAGACCCAATCCGTAAAGCACCAGGTCTGGATCATCCGGACCCGTCCGAGCGTGCCGGCGGCGATGATCTCGCGCATGGTGCGGATGGGCAAATCGAAGCTGTGGGAATGCCCGACCATGAGCAGAACGCCCGCCGCTTGCGCGGCGTCGACCATGGCCTTGGCGCCGTCGAGCGAAGTCGACATGGGCTTTTCGGTCAGGACGTGCTTGCGCGCCGCGCAGGCGAGCATCACGTGGTCGCGGTGCAGTTCGGTGGGGGTGCCGATGTAGACAATATCGAGGTCGCTGCCAGCAAGCATCGAGGGCAGGCTGTCGAAGACAAGTGCGCCGGTTTGCTGTTCGATCTCGGCGCGCGCCTGGTGGTCCGGATCGGCCACTGCGGCCAAGGTGAAGCTGTTGTGGGCAAGGACCGCGGGCAAGAAAGCCCTGCCGGCGGCGCCCAAGCCGACCAATCCCAGGCGCAGCTTTTCCAATCTCCCGTGTCCTGTCATACTCGCCTGTCACCACGCTGCACTAGAATTGAAACCGCATTCCATAACCGCCGCCGCGGGCAGCGGCGGAGCCAAAGCCGTGGGGATCGGAAAGCCTGTGCTTCAAACCTTGCGCATCTATCATAATGGCCGATACCCCGAAAGCTTCACAATACAATTTGGTGATGGCTGCAATAGTCAAAACATATGCCGATGCTTCTCGACATCATGATCATGAAACGGCATCGTGATAACGGGCCTTGCGTGCTCCCGGCGGAAGTTGCTGCAAGAGCTCCATCAGTAGGTTGCGAACGAGGAGCTGCGCGCGTGTCGGCGTACTTTGCGCCGGCCGTACCAGATGAAGTTTGCGGGTCACCTCGGGACTGACGATCGTCCGGACCTCAACCAGGCCTTCCTGCGCGGCCTTCGCGGCGAGCGTCGCCGGAAGGACGGTGTGTCCGAGGCCTCCTTCCACCATGCTCAATGTCGTCTGCAGGGAATCCATCTCATGCACGACATTGGGCAGCGTGCCGCTTTCCATTGCGGCCGCGGTGAGCAATTTACGCACGACATGGGGCGGCGATCCGAGAATCAGCGGCAGTTGCATGGCGCTCGAAAGCGCGATCTGATCCGCCGACGGGAGGTCTGAATTGACCGGCGAAATCAGGCTGAGGCGCTGGAGCGAAATAAGTTCGGCAACGACACGGACCGAGTTCTCGGTGCTGTAGGTGAGGGCGATATCCAGCTCCCGCTCGAGGAGCAAAACGTAGAGACTTTCGCTGAAATGCTCGACGATGCGGACCGACATTGCGGGCGCCCGGCGCTGCGCTTCCTGAAGCAGTTTCACGGCAAGGATCTCGCCCATGCTGCGGGGCATTCCGACGCGCACCAAGCCTTCGGGTTCGTCGCGAGCCCCTCGCACGTCCTCCATGGCTACATCCACCTGATGGAGAATGGTCCGCGCATGGCTCAACAAGCGTCGTCCGGCGCCGGTGAGCTCGATGCCGCGCGAATGCCGGATGAACAGCTGCTCTTGCAACTCTTCCTCGAGCTTTAGCATCTGATTGCTGAGTGCGGGCTGCGCGAGCCGGAGCAGTTCGGCGGCCCGCGTGAAGCTCTTCGCTTCGGCGACCATCGTAAAATATTTCAGCTGGCGGAAGTCCATGCACCTGGCCCACCTGTCGCGGCCTTCCCGAGCCCGGGGGCAGGCCCATTTTTCTTTTTTTCTGCATCATCTTAGCGCGAGCGCTGCCGGCTCGGCTAGGACGGTTTTCGCGCTCCTCGGCGGTCGTCCCACTTTGGGCCACCCATCACTTTCGATGATGGCAGCCAGCCGTTCAATGTCTTGGACTACCGTACGTAATATCGTCAAATTCGAGTTTGGTCAGAGCCCCGGTGCTCGATTTGCACCCGGTTTGGAGACGTGGCTCTGTTGACGTGAGCAGAGGTCCGCAATTCGGCCGCAGAGCGATGTCGCGTCGCGATCCCGCAGGACAAACGGCGAAAGGGAAACGATCCATGCTGACTGCCGAGCAGAACGACATGCTGACACGCGTCGGACCGGGAACGCCGGCCGGTAATCTGCTGCGGCGCTACTGGCAGCCGATCGCCGCCGCAGTGGAAATGACGGACAAATGGACAAAGCGCGTGCGGCTGCTCGGCGAAGATCTCGTTCTCTTCAAGGATCGGCAAGGCCGGCTCGGTTTGATCGCTGAGTTTTGCCCGCACCGTCGCGCCTCGCTGGCATACGGCATCCCGACCAAAGACGGCATCCGCTGCCCTTACCACGGCTGGGAGTTTGGCCGGAATGGGCAATGCTTGAACCAGCCGAACGAATCCGACAAAACGGCATTCCGCGACAAAGTCGGAACCGAGGGCTACCCGGTCGAAGAACTCGGCGGCCTTCTCTTCGCCTATCTCGGTCCTGAGCCGCGCCCGCTACTTCCGCATTATGACGGTTTCGTCGCGGAAGGAACCATCAAGATGCTCGGCAGGACGGTGGTTCCGGTGAACTGGCTGCAGATCATGGAAAATTCGCTCGATCCCATCCACACCGAATGGCTGCACGGTCACCATTATGAGTTCATCAAGGAGAATGAAGGCGTCAAGGTCGCGATCAGCGCCAAGCACGAGAAGATCGCCTTCCGCGAATTCGAATACGGCATAACCAAGCACCGATTGCTGGCGGGTCATTCCGAGGATTCCGACGATTGGCGCATCGGCCATCCGGTGGTTTTTCCGAACATGCTCTCGGTCGGAAACGGCGACGAGAACTCGCGCTATTACGCGTTCCAGATTCGCGTGCCCATCGACGACACCAACACCATGCACTTCTGGTACTCAGCTTACGTGCCGCCGAAGGACGCCGCGGTTGATCTAAAGCTGGCCGAAAAAGTACACCTCTATGAGGTTCCATTCAAAAACGAGGACGGCGAGTTCATCCTCGACAACGTCGAAAGCCAGGACATTATGGCATGGGTCACCCAGGGACCTATCGCTGATCGCACGCGTGAAAATCTGGGGGCGTCCGATCAAGGCATCGCCATGTATCGGCGCGTTCTTCGTCGCGAGATCAAGAAGGTCGAGGAAGGGCTCGACCCGATGGCGACGATTCGCGAAGAGACCAAGAACCAGTGGATTGATCTGCCTAACGAGCGGAAGAAGCATCACAACAGCGAGGGCCTGCGGAGCTGGATGATGCGCACCCACGCAGCTTATTCGCCGATTCTTGATGATCTCGTTGCTCTCTTTGAGCCGAAGAAGCCCGGGCCGATACGTCTCGCCGGTTAGAGCGTGATTGTCATCTTGCGGAGCGGCGCGCTGCAAGCTGGTCAATGGCTTGCATCCTCGGCGGTGGGAGGGGGAGCAGGCGCGCTCGATCAATATGAGCACAGCGTTGTCCGCTGTTGGCGTAAGGCGAATGTGGTTTTGCCGCAAAAATTATTGGGAGACCGGTTCGAATCCCGGCGTCCGGGCGGCCAGTTCAGCCGCGAGGTGCATGTGACGTTTCGGTCAGCTAAGGGGCGAAAAGTCTCTGGTCGCGGTTCGTTCGGAAGTCACGCGAAATTCTGGCGATATTTCAAATATACCCCGAAAGCGGACATGCGATGGTTAAGGCTTGCTCCCTGATCGTCGGAACAATTTCCCTGCTGCTCGTTTTGAAATTCCCCCGTTCAGTTGTGTAGGGAATTTGTCTGCAAGCTGTTGAAATTGGCCAGCGACCGGGATTTCACTAAATTCCCTGTTAGCAGAGAATTTGGGGCGGAGACCGGTCCGATACGGACTGCCGCCTCAGCCAGCCAGCGCCGTCTCTTTTGCGCATTTCCGCGTCTTCGAAATACCCCCGACAGCTCCACCACTTAGCCGACATTCATCGGTCTCCATACCGGAATTTTCCCCAGGGTTCGATGCTCATCGGGCAGTTTGGGCGTCGTGAACAGGCTGCGCAGATAGCGATCGCCTCGTTTGCTAATACTGCCGAGCCTGTCCTTGCCTCCGCTCGAGTTCTGCTTGGGGACAAGCCCGATCCAGGCCGAGAAGTCCCTTCCTGATCGGAACACCTTCGGATCGGCGACGCTGGCAACCAGAGCG
>JBAUCK010000165.1:0-8570 GCA_049677525.1 Xanthobacteraceae bacterium | reverse complement strand
GCGTTGAGGGCCTCGATGTGACGCTCGTCGAACGCGATCCGGCGCTTGCCGCGCTTGCCGCCGCGAACGCAAATCGCAACGGCGTCTCGGGGCGCGTGCGCGCCGTCGATCTCGATGTTACGGCACCGGCCGCAGCCTTCTCCGCCGCGGGGCTTGCGCCGGGATCGGCCGATCACGTGCTGATGAATCCGCCGTTCAACCCGGCACAAAATCCGTCGCCCGACCGCGCCCGCAGCGCAGCTTATGTCGCGTCAGATCAGACGCTCGTGCAGTGGCTTGGCACAGCGCGACGCTTGCTCCGTCCTGCAGGTGCCGTCACGCTGATCTGGCGCGCGGATGGGCTTGGCGATGTGCTTGCGGCACTGAGCGACGGCTTTGGCGCGATCGCGGTCTTGCCGATTCATGGCAAAGCCGGCGGTCCAGCGATCCGCATCCTGGCGCAGGCAATAAGAGATCGGAACGGCCCGCTCGCTTTGCTGGTGGGTCTGGTGCTTACGGATATCGACGGCAAGCCTACGGTTGCGGCGGAAACCGTTCTACGCGACGGCAAAGGCCTGTCGCTTACTCAAAGCTGATGTGGAGCTTCTGCCCGAAGGGGAGGTCACACAGATAATTGATTAGCGCACTACGAGACTAATTTCTTGGATTGCGCAATCCTTGAAAACAGGTACCGACAAAACGCAAAACTGCTCAGCGGTTGTGCACTACGCTGGCAAGGAATCAGGCTGCGCCGCGACCTTTTGCTTCGCCTCCGTGCGCATGGGCATATAGGAAAGGCCCACAAACACGCTGATGAGTATCAGGAGAAAGTAGATCTTCATTTGCTTCTTGGCCTCCGCCGTTATTTTGCTCACCCCACACCAAGCAAGAAGCGTTCCAAACATTAAGAAACGGTTAGTTGAGCGTTAATGCGACCGATCATATTTGAACTGTTGAGCGGGACCTGATGACCGAGCCAGTCACTGAGCCAACGACTAAGCCACCGGCGGGGCAGGGTTCCGCAGGCCTTGCCGGCCGCGCCATGAGCGCGTTGCGGTCGCTCATTCCGGCGCGATTTCGCCGCGACAAGCCGACAGTTCCGGTGGTACGGCTCACCGGCGTCATCGGCTTTTCGACGCCGTTGCGGCCGGGCTTAAGTCTCGCCGGCATCGCGCGCACGCTCGACAAGGCCTTCGCCACCAAGAATGCGCCGGCCGTTGCGCTCGCCATCAATTCGCCGGGCGGCTCGCCGGTACAATCGCACCTGATTTTCCGCCGCATCCGTGAGCTTGCCGCCGAGCACAAGCGTCAGGTCATCGCTTTTGTCGAAGATGCCGGCGCCTCGGGCGGTTACATGATCGCCTGCGCCGCTGACGAGATCATCGCCGATCCGCATTCTGTCGTCGGCTCGATCGGCGTGGTCGGCGGCTCGTTCGGCTTCGACAAGCTCATCGCCAAAGTCGGGATCGAGCGCCGCCTTTATACGTCGGGCGAGCACAAAGCCTCGCTCGATCCGTTCCTGCCGGAAGACCCCGGCGACGTCGAACGCCTGCAGAAATTGCACCGCGCCATCCACGACGATTTCATCGCGCTGGTAAAATCGCGGCGCGGCGCCAAGCTTATCGGCCCGGAAAGCGACTTATTTTCCGGCGAATACTGGACCGGGCGGCGGGCATTGGAACTCGGCCTGGTCGACGCCATCGGCGACTTGCGCGGGGTCCTTCGCGAACGATTCGGCGACAAGGTGGTTACCCCCCTGGTCACTGAGCGCGGCTTTTTCGGCCGCCGCGTGCTTGGCGTGAGCACCGGCGATATACTTCGCGAGGCGCAGGCCGGGTTTTCCGCGGGTCGCCAAACGGGTTTCGCCGAGGACGTGATCTCGGCATTTGAGGCGCGCGCAATGTGGGCGCGGTTCGGGCTCTAGCGCATGATCCGGAAAAGTGGGAACCGGTTTTCCGAAACGATCATGCGCAACTAAAGTTGAATGGCTCGAGGAGGCGCTCATGCCGCCGGTCGTTATCTTTGCGCTAGGATTAGTCGGAGCGGCCGCCTTGGTGCGCTGGTTCTCCAAGGAGGCGCAGCGCGTGAATGCCGAGCTCGACGACGTGCGCACCCGCGCGGCCGTCGAACCGGTCGACCGTAACGCCTTGCCGACTCTGAAGCGCGATCCGAAAACCGGGGAATACCGGCCGGGCTAGAGCATGATCTGGAAAAGTGGACGCCGGTTTTCCGAAAAGATCATGCTCAATCAAAATCCTCGAGCGAGAAACGATTCAATCTGAAACAATTACGCTCTAGTCCTACTGCGACGTCTCCTTGATGTTCCGCTCTTTCACGACGCGGCCCCACTTGTCGTATTCCGTCTTCATGAAAGTGCCAAAACTCTCCGGCGTATTGCCGACCGGCGTGGCGCCGGCCTGAACCAGCTTGTCGCGCGTCGCCGGATCTTTGAGCGCTGCGTTCACCGCGCTGTTGATCTTCTGGATCACCGCGGGTGGCGTCTTCGCCGGCGCGAGCAACCCGTACCAGTTGGACGCGTCGGTGTTGGGATAGCCTTGCTCGGCGAGCGTCGGCACGTCCGGCAGAATGGCGTCGCGCTTGTTCGACGCCGCGCCGATCGGCACGAGATTGCCGCCCTTGATCTGCGAGATCAGCACCGGAATGTCGGCGGCGATCACCTCGACCTGGCCGGCGAGCAGATCGGTCAAGGCGGGAGCGGCGCCGCGATAGGGCACGTGCAGGAATTGCACGCCGGCCGACGCGTCGAGCAGTTCCTGCGCCAGGTGCGGCGGCGAGCCGATGCCGGTCGAGGCGAACGGAATGGTGCCGGGCTTCTCCTTGGCAAGCGCGACCAGTTCCTTCGCGGTCTTGATGCCGGATTTCGGCGTCACCGCCAGCACCTCGGTGACCGTCGTGACCAGCGCCACCGGCGCGAAATCGCGCAGCGGGTCGTAATGCAGGTCGGTCATGATATGCGGCGACACTGTCACCGCGCCGGCCGTGGTCAGGAACAGCGTGTAGCCGTCGGGACCTGACTTGGCGACGAATTCGCCGCCGAGCGTGCCATTGGCGCCCGGCTTGTTGTCGATGATGACGGACTGGCCGAGCGTGTCGCGCATTTTCTCCGCCACGACCCTGCCGACGAAATCGGTCGGGCCGCCTGGCGGAAAGGCGATCACAATATGGACCGGTCGAGACGGGAAATCATCAGCTTGCACGATTTGAGCCGAGGCAAACGACAGCGCCGCGGCTCCGGCGATCAACATGGCTACAATTCTGCGCACAACTCCCCCCTATAATCAGGCGTCACATGCCGGGAATCAGATATCGGATCCGAGCTATCGCTCATGTTTCCGTCCCGATCGCGGATTTCCGATAGCAGCATAAGGGGCGTAAGGCCATGCGTCATGCCAGCCGCGAGGGCGACGTGAAGGCTTGACCTGCCGCCCGCCATCCACCAACAACGCGCCATGATTGGAACCCCTTCAGCCGCCAGCGTCGATCTGCCGACTTATATGCGTCCCGACCGCTCGTTCCAGGGCCTGATCCTGGCGCTGCAGCGCTATTGGGCGGATTGGGGCTGCGTCATTCTTCAGCCTTACGACATGGAAGTCGGCGCCGGCACCTTTCATCCGGCGACCACGCTGCGCGCGCTCGGCCCGAAATCGTGGAATGCGGCCTATGTCCAGCCGTCGCGCCGGCCCAAGGACGGCCGCTACGGCGAGAACCCGAACCGCCTGCAGCACTATTATCAGTTCCAGGTGATCCTCAAACCGTCGCCGGACGATCTGCAGGATCTCTATCTGAAGTCGCTCTATGCCATCGGTATCGACCCGAAGATCCACGACATCCGCTTCGTCGAGGACGATTGGGAAAGTCCGACGCTCGGCGCCTGGGGGCTCGGCTGGGAATGCTGGTGCGACGGCATGGAAGTGTCGCAATTCACTTACTTCCAGCAGGTCGCAGGCGTCGAATGCGCGCCGGTCGCCGGCGAGCTCACTTACGGCCTCGAGCGGCTCGCGATGTATGTGCAGGGCGTCGAGAACGTCTATGAGCTCAATTTCAACGGCCGCGACGGCGCGCAGAAGGTGAGCTACGGCGACGTGTTCCTGCAGGCCGAGCAGGAATATTCGCGGCACAATTTCGAATACGCCGATACCGACATGCTGTTCGCGCAGTTCCGCATGGCGGAAGAGGTGTGCAAGAAATATCTCACCGCCGGTTGGGGGAGCGATCGCGAGAAACATCTGATGGCGCTGCCGGCTTACGATCAGTGCATCAAGGCGAGCCACGTCTTCAATCTGCTCGATGCGCGCGGCGTCATCTCGGTGACCGAGCGGCAAAGCTACATATTACGGGTGCGCGAATTGGCGAAAGCCTGCGGCGAGGCATGGCTTGCCACCGCAGGCGGAGGGAAAAGCATATGAGTGAAGTCCCTGAAATCGGCGGACGCAAACCGATCCCGGTCAAGGTCGAGGCCGGCAAGAGCTATTGGTGGTGCGCCTGCGGCCGTTCCAAGGCGCAGCCGTTCTGCGACGGCTCGCACAAGGGCACGCCGTTCCAGCCGCAGGAATGGAAGGCGCAAAAAGACGAAGAAGCCTGGTTCTGCGCCTGCAAGCGTTCTTCGCATGAGCCGCTCTGCGACGGCAGTCATAAGGGATTGACCTAAAATTTCCCCATCCCCTTGTGGGGAGGGGTAGGGCTGGGGGTCGGGAAGCAACGCGATGATCGAGAAGCGACCCTTTGACAAAATCGCCTTTCAAAGAACCTCGACGATTCTTTCGCCTGCTTTCAGTGCTTGAATGATTTCGTCAAGGAGCGGCTCGAATGCGCGCCACAACGCTTCGTTGCTGATATTGCCTATTCGAATCCAAATGACCTGCGGGCCGTTCTTTTGCTGATTGGCAAGCGCGACGAAATCTTGGTCTTTGGTGATCAAAGAAGCTTGAGTGCGGCTTGCATAATGCCAAATGTCACCATCGCTTTCGCCTCCTAGACCAACGCGATTGATATGCTCAGCCGCATAACCGCGCGCCATAAGCCGCTGGGCTAGCCCGGGCGGAAGTTGTGCATCGATTAGCAAGCGGATCATCAGGCTGTCCGAACAATCCGATGCTCTGTCGCTCGTGCCGCATAAAGTAACGCTGCTGCGATGTCGTTTTCGGTGAGATAGTCAAAGTCGGCGAGCAATTCCTCCTTGTTTGCACCCTGCGCGATAGCCTCAACGATATCGGCGACGCGCATGCGAGTGCCTTTAATGCAAGGCCTGCCGCCGCAGATTGCGGGATCCGAGCTTATCCGATTGAGAAGATCGTCTGCGTTCACCGTTGCTCGGTTCGGAATTGCGACGTCGTCCGCGGGCACATTGATACGTGCGCGCGCACCGGGCGTTTTTCCATAGCCCGCGAGAAATGCGCGTAAAGCGTCCGCAAGTTCACGTTCGAGCCTCGAACCCGGCTCCAATGTCGTAAACCACTCCGCAAGGACGCGCTCTGTGGTGCGGCCATCGAATTCGCCGTCTTTGCCCGCTTCGGCAAGGTAACGTTGCGCGTTCGGATTGCGATAGCCAATGAATTTGCTAGGCGCGAATTTCCATCCGGACTTTTCGTCTCTAAAAGCGTACCAAGACCAAACCTTGGCGACGCGTTTCCGAATTTCAGCATTCTGGCGTAACGCGTCCTGATATATTTTAATGTTTTCAATGGCTTCTTGGATGGCGGTCACCATTCTAGGCGTCATTAGCGGCAACCTTTCTTCGGTTGATGCGCTGTCTTCATATACTGCGCGTATATAACGTAATCAACTGCAGAATGACAGGCGTACCTACATTCACTAAACCCGGCCCACGCATTTCCGCCTTCGCGTTAGGTAATGAAGCTATGCCCGATCTTCTCCTCGAACTGTTGTCCGAAGAAATCCCCGCGCGCATGCAGGCGCGCGCCGCGGAGGATTTGAAGAAGGCCGTCACGGACCGGCTGGTCGATGCGGGTCTGGTCTATGAGGGCGCCAAGGCGTTCGTGACGCCGCGACGGCTGACGCTGGCCGTGCACGGCGTGCCGGTGCGCCAGCCCGATCTGCGCGAGGAGAAGAAGGGCCCGCGGGTCGGCGCGCCGGAAAACGCGGTCGCGGGCTTCCTCAAGGCCGCCGGCCTGAAATCGATCAGCGAAGCCAAGGTGCAGCCGGACAAGAAGGGCGACTTCTACGTCGCGGTGATCGAGAAGCCCGGTCGTGCTGCGATCGAGGTGATCGGTGAAATCCTGCCCGAGGTGATGAAGCGCTTTCCGTGGCCGAAATCCATGCGCTGGGGCGAAGCGTCGCGCGAGCCCGGTGCGCTCACCTGGGTGCGGCCGCTGCATTCCATCGTCGCCACCTTCGGGCCGGAAACCGAAGAGCCGGACATCGTGCCGTTCACGGTCGGCGGCATCACTGCCGGCAACGAGACGCGCGGGCATCGTTTCCTCGCGCCGCAGCCCTTCACCGTCCGCCGGCTCGCCGATTATCAGGCCAAGCTCGACAAGGCCAAGGTGGTGCTCGACGCCGAGCGGCGCAAAAGCATCATCCTCACGGAAGCGAAGCAGCTTGCCTTCGCGCAAGGGCTTGAGCTCGTCGAGGACCAGGGGCTGCTCGACGAAGTCGCGGGCCTTGTCGAATGGCCGGTGGTGCTGATGGGTTCGTTCGACGAGAAATTCATGCACATCCCGGAAGAGGTGATCCGCGCCACCATCCGCAGCAACCAGAAATGCTTTGTGCTGCGCGATGCCGCGCATGCCAAGCTCGTCGACAAGTTCCTGCTGGTCTCCAATCTCGAAGCCGAGGACGGCGGCAAAGCCATCGTCGCCGGCAACGAGCGCGTCATCCGCGCCCGGCTGTCGGATGCAAGATTCTTTTACGAGACGGACCTCAAGACGCGGCTGGAAGATCGGCTGCCGAAGTTCAAGGATATCGTGTTCCACGAGAAGCTCGGCTCGCAGGCGGAGCGTATCGCGCGTATCGAGCAACTGGCAGGCGAACTCGCGCCGCTGGTCGGCGCCGATGTGAACAAGGCAAAACGCGCCGCGAAACTGTGCAAGACCGACTTGTTGACCGAAGTCGTCGGCGAATTCCCCGAGCTGCAAGGCTTGATGGGCAAATACTACGCCGAAGCCCAGGGTGAGGACGAAGCTGTCGCGCACGCCAGCGAGGATCATTACAAGCCGAAGGGGCCGGACGACCTGGTGCCGAGCGACCCGGTTTCTATCGCCGTTGCGCTCGCTGACAAGATCGACACACTCGTCGGCTTTTGGGCGATTGATGAGAAGCCGACGGGGAGCAAGGACCCCTACGCGCTGCGGAGGGCGGCTTTAGGGGTCATTCGCCTAATAGTCGACAACAGGCGGCGTGTTTCGCTCACGAAAATTTTTGACGAACACATCTTTAAGGTCAAAAATGTACCGGCGGTACCGAAAGACGGTCGCATCTCTATCTCCGTCACCGCCAGCATTCCAGTCGCGTGGGGCGGTAGATACCCTGAACGGACGAGTCTTGACCTTCTGTTGTTCTTCGCTGACCGCCTCAAGGTGCAGCTCCGCGACCAAGACGCGCGGCACGATCTCGTCGACGCTGTCTTCGCCTTAGAAGGCCAGGACGACCTTCTCCTGATCGTCCGACGGGTCGAAGCGCTCGGCAAATTTCTCGACAGTGAAGACGGCAAGAACCTGCTGGCCGGCTACAAGCGCGCCACGAACATCATCCGCATCGAAGAGAAGAAGGACGCGCGTGAATATACTGGCGCGCCGGATGCGAAGCTCTACAGCCTCGAGGAAAAGGCGTTGGCCGCGGCGATCGCGGCCGCCAAGACCGATGCGACCCGTGCTGTGGAAAAGGAAGATTTCGCGGC
The DNA here is from genome assembly GCA_049677525.1 of Xanthobacteraceae bacterium. Classification (GTDB taxonomy): domain Bacteria; phylum Pseudomonadota; class Alphaproteobacteria; order Rhizobiales; family Xanthobacteraceae; genus BOG-931. The sequence continues at coordinate 715 of JBAUCK010000165.1, read as the reverse complement.
CGCCATTCACGCCATGGCCAAACTGCGCCCAAGTGTTGATGCCTTCTTCGATAAAGTGACGGTGAATGTCGAGGATAAGGCGTTGCGCGAAAATCGCCTGAAACTGCTCAATGAAATCCGCGCCGCGACGCGCGCGGTGGCGGATTTCTCGCGCATTGAAGGCTAGCGAGCAGGCTTTCATTGCCGGCATTTGTCGCATAGAACCGAACCGCGGCTCATGCGTTATCTATGCGTTGATATGCGGCCGTGCCTTCAAATTGTTGCCCGCCCGAAGCTCACCGCTCTAAGCCCTCAAGAGGATAATCATGGTCATCACCGCCGCCCATATCACGCCGCTTGTCGCCTTGATCTGCGGTATTCTCATCCTGCTGATGCCGCGGCTCTTGAACTTCATCGTCGCGATCTATCTCATCATCGTCGGATTGATGGGGCTCAACGCCATCCATCATTTCATCCAATGAATTTGTGCCAGACAGGATTTGCGATCTAAAAGCCCCACATCGTTGAAACACTGCCGCTGCTGAGCCACCATGGCCAAACTCCGCTCCCGCAAAGCCTCTCGTAAGCCCAAGAACTCCCGTAAGCCCATGAAAAAGGCCCGTGCCGCAAGCGCGCGCAAGCCGGCGAAAGCCGGCAAAGCCGCGCCGAAATCAGCGGCCTCCGACAAGGGCAAATGGGTCTATGCGTTCGGCGGGGGCAAGGCTGCGGGCCGCGC
>JBAUCK010000164.1:0-2764 GCA_049677525.1 Xanthobacteraceae bacterium | reverse complement strand
ACACCGAGCTCTCCCCGACTCGGTTCAAAGATTTCTGGCGGAACTGACGGCAGTCGAGCATGTCCGCTTTACCCACAAAAGCGGATATTGCGGAGCGCGACCACGATGTCCGCTTTGTGCCAGCAACACTTTCGCCGACGTCCGCCTCATGGCTACTTAGCCCTTGAAAGCAAACTCAACCCGGGCATCGCGCGATTCCATTTGTGATGGAGCGAAGCTGAAGCAATTTCTTGTTCCGCGCGTGCACCTTGGCCAACGCGTCGGCCGCTTCCAGGACCGTTACGCCGGCCGTTGCCTTGGAGACCTCGCAATGGAGTCGGTACAATACCGGCGTGGGTTCAGGGAAGGATTTGACATCATGAATACACAAGAACTGGCGAAGGCTTTCACCGATCTGTGCGCAAAGGGTGAACTAGAGGCCGCTGGTAAGAAATTCTGGTCCGACGACATCGTGAGCCGTGAGCCGATGACCGGAGATATGGCGGAGCTCAAGGGGCGCAAGGCGGTCGAAGGAAAAAGCGAGTGGTGGAAAGCGAACCACGAAGTGCATAATTTCAAGGTTGAGGGTCCCTACGTGCACGGCGATCAATTCGTCGTTCGCTTTGAGGGAGAGGTCACGCCAAAGGGCCAGAAACGCATGCATCTCGATGAGGTCGGGCTTTACACGGTCCGGACCGTTAAGATCGTCGAGGAAAGCTTCTTCATGGGCGGCGCGTAATCCCAACCGGGATGGATCGGCAATTCCACTCGCCAAGGTTCGAGGGCGCTCGCTAGGAAGTGCTAAGCGATTTTTGCGATGAGCAAAACCGCGTGCACAGATTTCCGGCCCGCGTGGTCACGCGATGTCCGCTCAGGGTCAAAAGCAGACGTGAAGTGTTGAAATGGCGATGTCCGCTTAACCCCCGAAAGCGGACATCGTCATGTCCGCTTTGTGCCACAAGCGGTAAAGTGCGGAGCGGCAAAAGCGCTGCCTCATTCAATCACTTTGTCGGCGCGGGCGAGAAAAGTGTCCGAAATCGGAAGGCCAAGTGTTTTGGCGGCCCTCAGGTTGATGTACAGATCAAACTTAGTTGGCTGTTCCACCGGCAAATCACTAGGCTTCGCACCTTTCAATATCCTGTCGACATATCCTGCGGCGCGGCGGAAAAGGTCGGCGTCGCTTGGGCCGTAACTCATTAGACCTCCCTCTTCGACAAATCCTTGAAAAAATAGACGGCTGGCAGCTTGTACTTGCTGGCGAGATCGACGATTCGTTTTCTTTGGCTAAATAAAATAGGATCCGTCAAAACGATCAGGGCTTGTGCGGCGGCTCTATTCATTGCAGCAAATGCGTTCTCCAATTCGTCTTCAGTTGATATTTCGACTGGCTGAAGTTGCAGTGCCATTGCTTGAGCCGCTGTCTGCATCTCCTTCATCTCTATTTTTGATTGCGGGTTCTTAGTGTTTGATAACACGGCTATTGATGACAGATTTGGCACGATTTCCTTCAGCAACTCGAGACGCTTGGTCCCTAACTCCGGAGCAACAATGCTGAAACCGGTAGCGTTACCGCCTGGGCGCGCAAGATTATCCACCAGTCCGGCGGCAACCGGATCGCCCACGATCGCCATCACAATCGGAATTGTTCGTGTCGTGGCTTTGAGAACTTTGGCCGCGGAAGTTCCGCCCGTAACGAGGACATCAACGTCGCTGCGTATGAGATCAGCCGCAAGTCCAGACAGTGTGTCGGGCTGGTCGTCCCCCCACTTCCATTCAATCTCAATCGTCCCTCCTTCAACATATCCGAGTTCTCTTAATCCTTCGGCGAATGCCTTTGCGCGGAGTGAGAACGACGCCGATGTGCCCGGAAGGAGGACGCCAATCCTAGGGATTTTTCGGGATTGTTGCGCGTGAATATGCAGCGGCCACAGCGCGGTGCCGACGACGAAGAGCACGATAAGATAGCGCCGTCTCATTTGGCATACCCCTTGGCTAGAGCATCGTATCGCCTCAAACTGTGTTCTTGAAGGGTACCGATGTCCGCTAGGGATCATGGCGGACTTCAGGGGGTGTCCGGCGGCTTTTGCTCACCCGGCAGCATTCGTACAGATTTCTCCTCGCAGTTCGATTATGATTTGAATGTCGAAAATCGATAAACTGGGAGGATTAAATGGTCACCACGCTCAGATGGTTCGTCACCACCGTTGCTGTCCTTGCGATCAGTGGTTTCGCCTATGCCGAGGACCTTAGTCCGAAAAGCCGTGTTGAATTGAAGCGTGCCGATCTCAGCGCGCCTGGCGCCAACATGGAGGTCGTTCTGTCGGTCATCGAGTATCAGCCTGGCGATTTCATCGCCCGCCACATCCATCACGGCGAGGAGGCTTTTTACGTGATCCAGGGCGCGACCGTCGAAACGCCTGATGGCAAGCAGATGGAACTCAAGAGCGGAACAGGCTCGATTAATATGCGTGACATGCCGCACGCCGGCTTCAAGGTCGTCGGCAACACCCCCTTCAAAATCGTGACCGTGCACATCGTGGACAAAGGCAAACCGCTCTACGACGCGCCGCCGAAATAAATTTGCGGCTTAAACGCCAGCCGCCGCATTGGTTCGACGACGCCGCCATGGCCAAGGCGTCAAAGCGCCAGCAGCGGCTTTATTCATGTGCGCGCGGGAGCAGCTCACGCCGTACAAGGACCGCACGCGGCTGTTTCAGAAGGGCGAGGTGTTTCCCGGCGTCACCGCCATCCCGTGCCACGGCCACACGCCGGGCCACACGTCGTC
>JBAUCK010000163.1:0-11536 GCA_049677525.1 Xanthobacteraceae bacterium | reverse complement strand
CCTTTAAGCTCATTGTATCTGACGCGCCCCTCCGGCGAAACCGCAACAGCACGCTCCTTTACTTCGATGTAACTCGCTCGCAGACAATCGTCCCTACGACGAGTTGCACTGAATGATTTCTGGATATTGGGCTCGCAGCGGCTCGTTTGCGGCAATGCTCTTGACGCGGCGACTTATAAGGCCCCGCAATCACTCGCGGACTACATCTCGAAGATTTGCACAGAGACGTTTGATTCCGCGCCTGCCGCGGAGGCTCTGTTCCTCGCCGAGAATGTTAGCGCGATGACGAAGATGATGATCGATATGGGCATTCGTCCGTCCGGCGACGTCGATAGAGATTTCGTTGCGATGATGACGCCTCACAACCTGGGCGCCATCGAGATGGCGCAGGCCGAGTTGCGGTACGGACACAACGAGCGGCTCAGGCGCATGGGGCAGGAGATCATCGTGACCCAGCAACTGGAGATCGCGGCGATGCAGCTGGCGCTTGGTCAACCCATGCCGCCATCGGTGTCCTCGTCCGACCAGCTGTCACCAGCGGGACAAATTGACTCGCAATCCATCCACTCCGCGAACCTGGCCAAGGAGCCGTAACATGAAACGCACCTCGATTTTGGCTGCTCTGCTTGCCGCGGCCGCTCTCATCAATGTTCAAAACGCTTGGGCCGGACAAGCACCAGGTACCGCAAATGCGCCTGACATAGCGATCAGTCACAAAGATCGGTTCTATACGTCGGATCAGTTCTCGAACACTGTTTCCGTCATCGATCCGGTGGACAATAAATTACTCGGCGTCCTTCGCCTCGGTGACGCAACGCCTGCCAATCTCAGTCCGCTCTACAAGGGGCAATTGCTGGTGCATGGCATGGGCTTTTCTCCTGACCATCGCACGCTCGCGGTAATTTCCATCGGCTCCAACTCAGTGACATTTATCGATACCGCAACAAATGCGATCAAGCACGTCACCTATGTCGGTCGCTCGCCGCACGAGGCGTTCTTTACGCCGGATGGCAACGAAGTGTGGGTCACGGTGCGTGGTGAAGATTATGTCGCCGTGCTCGATGGGCACTCGTTTGAAGAAAAGGCGCGGATTAAGGTTCCGGCTGGCCCGGGCATGACAATCTTTTCGCCTGATGGCCAATACGGATATGTCTGCTCGAGTTTCAACCCCGAGACTGTCGTAATTGCCACCGCCGAGCACAAGATCGTTGGGCACGTGACCCAGGCAAGTCCATTCTGTCCTGACATAGCGGCGACCCCCGACGGCAAACAAGTCTGGTTCACCTTGAAGGATACCGGCAAAACGCAGATCTTTAATGCACGGCCGCCGTTCGACGTGCTTAAAGTGATCGATACCGGCCCCATCACCAATCACGTCAACATCGTCCGAAACGCGAAGGGCCAATTTGCGTATGTGACGATTGGCGGATTGAATGAAGTAAAAGTCTTCAAGACCGACAGCTTCGAGCAAATGGCCGTAATTCCGACTGGCCCGTTACCCCATGGCATCTGGCCATCGGGAGATGGTACACGCGTTTATGTCGGCCTCGAAAATGCAGATACCGCCGCTGCCATCGACACGCTGCAGAATAAGGTCATCGCAACGATTCCGATCGGACAAGCGCCGCAAGGCGTTGCTTATATCTCCAACGCAGTGCCGGAGGGCGATGGCACGCAGGATTTGCAGCCACTTGGCGTCGCCGCAAATTCGGTTCATCTGACATTGGTCGGTCAGGATGCTAAACCTGCGACGCAAGTCTCTTTATTCGATCAAGGCGCCGTTCAAGTTCTGCAGGCCGCTGTCACCGGACTGCCGCCTAAACAACCTTTCGTCTTGGCGCTCTCTAACGATCCCAAGGGGACTGGTCCTCTTGAGACGCTTGCTGGATTCACTACTAACCCCGCTGGCGCCGCCATTGTTAATGCAATTGGACAAATTCGTCAGGTGGTACAGGGCGATGTAAATGTGCCCAAGCGCTATCTCTTAATCGCCGCTGGAACGCCGGCGCAACCAGGTGAACCGGTCCAAATAGAGACGCAGCCCTAATACGATAGAAATAGCGAAAATGATATGCGCCACGATGGAGCCGTACTTGCGCCGCGTGCCGACGGCGCTGCGAGCCCGATGCCAAGCACGCTCGGCGCGTTACTAGCGGGAGCGGTCGCAATCGCCCTCAATATTGCGGTGCCGGCAGCGGCCGATCTGGTAGACCTTCCACGACGCCAGCTTGATCCTGCAGCTCGCGATTCTGACTCATCTTCCATTTGCGCTTCACTACGAGTCCCGGGTGGAGGAGGCCATCCACAGCATCAATAGCCGACATTGAGGGATTAGGAATGCGCCGGTCCACGCTGCTTGAACTCAGCGGCATGGAGATTTACGAAGTCGCGCATGTTCATCGGTGCTTCGCCGGTGAGCTTGCGTGGCGGGGGCGCGTTGATTATCCCGCTCTCAAAGCAAAAGTGCAGGTTCAAGCCAAAACCTGGAAGGCCACACGCGTCCTAGTGGAGGATACCGGCGCCGGGACCGCGCTTGTTCAAGAATTGCATGGGCAAGTCTCGGGCATAATCGCCATTACGCCGAAAGGCGACAAGGCAAGCCGCATGGCGGTGGCGTCAACGAAGATCGACGTATCGCCTCAACTCAAGGTGACGATTACAGCTCCCAAACCTGCCCAGGTTGCAACGCACGGAATTGCTCTGCTGGAATTCCCGCAGAGTGCAAGGCTTGGTGAAGCGCAATGAGTGGCGCGTCCATTGGCTCGTCGGTGAGTTGGAAGGTGCCGTAATGGTGGCCTAACGCGTATTCAGCCTCGCAGTCGATGAACGCCTGGACCGCCTCGGCAGGATTCATGTGTTGGTCCTGCATGAACCAGCGCGGTTCGTAGGCTCCGATGGGCAGGATGGCGAGCCGGAACGGTCCATAGCGCTGGCGTGCTTCTCGGAAATAGCGACCGTCCCCATAGGCCGAGTCAGCCACGGCGTAAACCCGCCCGGTGGGCGTTTCTATTACGAACGAAGCCCATAGGGACATATTGCGGTCGGATAAGTTTCGCGCCGACCAATGTTGCGCAGGAACAAGCGTTACCGTCGCTCCCGATCCGATGTCCACCCGATCGTCCCAATCGTGCCCCTTGGCCGAAATTGCGGGATCGTGATTTCGCATGATCGTATCATTGCCGAATGGCGTGATGACGCGCGGGTGATGTACGGCCGTGAGCTGCGAGAGGGTTGCGAGATCGAGATGATCGTAATGGCCGTGCGATACTAACACCACGTCGATCGGCGGCAGATCTGTAAAAGCGATACCCGGGTTATTGACGCGCTTTGGCCCGGCGAAGCGGAAAGGCGACGCGCGCTGCGACCACACGGGGTCAATCAGTATATTGAGACCCGCGGTCTGAATCAGCAAGCTGGCATGCCCGATATAGGATATGCGCCAAGCCACACCCTCGACGCATTGCGGTGGTCGATCAACGTAAGGTGATGGTGCCTTAGACGGCCACCGCGACTTGGTGGCGCGCCAGTGACGATCGACAAACCAACGCAACAAGTCGCGTCGGCTTCTCGGTGGTGCGCCGTGTGGGTCAAAAAACCGCTCGCCATCGAAATGACCGGAAACTGGGCCTTTGTAGTAGCGGGACATTAGGGTTGCACCTTACCGAGAAACGCGCGACGCACCGTCAATTCCGAATCGGAGAATGACAGATTAAGGATTATTCGCAGGCTTAAATTGTTCGCAATCAGGTCGGCGCCTTGGGTGAATGCCGCAGCAACACTCCGCTCGCGGCGGCGGCGAGAGTTACAGGCACTCGACGAGCGCGCGCGTTTACGTCGTCGTGCCAATCTGTGATCGAGCAGAGAATCCTCTCAGCGGCGTGACATCACCGAGATCCATTTCTTCGATTAGCGCTGACTGGTCTGATTCAGCCGAGGCCAATTCCTTCGCTGCTTGCTGTGCAGTGCTGCTATTCGAGCCCCATACGGCGATGCCCCCGAGCGACGCCGCGACGGCGGCAGCCATTGCTGCGGGATCGAACCTGATGGCGCCCAATAGCACCCCAGCGAGCACAAGACCGCCGCCAGCCACTGCGATCCGCGAAACCAAGATCAATTTCCGACAGCTCTCAATCCTAGCGGCGAGGTCTTCGATAAGTCCCTCAAGACGCACGACCTCATCACGTGAATCGCCGCTTTGGTTATCATCCAAGTTCAATGCTCCCAAAGGATCGGCGTGCGCCTCGGATGATTCGGGATGACAAAGTCTTGGGCGGGTCGGCCGAGCGACGCAACGCCGCCATCACGGCCAGTCATTGGATGCGTCGTAGATATCGTCGCCGAAGCTGCGCGGGTTGACATCGCCTACTGGCTGCACGACCGAAACTGGATCGGATGCCGGAAAGGTGTTCTTGAGGGCTTCGTCCAGCGCTTCTTCCTGCTGTCTGCGCTTGTCTCGGCCACCATCGTCTTGAAGTGCTTTGCGTCTCGGATCGATCATCATTTTTGTTTTCTCCGACCCCCCAAGCTAACAAACATAGCACGGATGCGGCCGGTTTCCGAGCCGCCTATCCGCGGGATGTCTCAAAGGCTGAGATCTATACGTATAGCGCGCAGCACCACTAGCCAGACTGACTCGGCTCAACGCCGACGTGCGTGTGGCGCGCTGAGGACACACGGCAGCTCGTCGATCGTGACGTCGTCAGAGCGTCAGTTCGCATAATGACAGGTTATGGAACCACGAGTCGGTTCGGCGCAGACAGTCCTGACCTCACGCCATGGCGGGCAATGGGGCAAGCGTCCAATACACTCTTTACCTTTTGAGCGGTGTAGCGGCGGTTGAAGGCCCTATCACAACTCCACGGGACGAATGCACAAGTAGCGGGGTTATTAGCCTTCGGGAGCGGCGCTAGGAACTTCAGCATGCTCGAAGTCATCAACTCCGAGGCGCCTCGTCACGCGCTAAAAGCGGGATTTGACGTCGAAGTCCTATCCCTGGCCACGGCGAATCCAGATTTTCAAATCACTCAAACTGATGCCGCGGCACGCGTCAAAGCCCTCTATCCGCGCCTCAAGAGACTGTGGCCGCTCTTTGACAATACCGGCATAGACGTTCGCTATAATTGCGAACCCGTCGAATGGTATCTCGCGCCGCACAGCTGGGAAGAGCGTACCGCGTCGTTCCACAGGAACGCGGTCAATCTTCTGGAACAGGTGACGCTCAAAGCGATCGCATCTGCGAGCATTAGCCTTGATACGATCGACATGATCATCACCAACACCGTGACTGGGCTCGCCATTCCAAGCCTCGACGCGTTGCTTTTCAATCGGCTGAAATTCATGCCGAACATCGAACGCTTGCCAATGTTTGGCCTTGGTTGTGGCGCCGGCGTTGCTGGTCTTTCGCGCGCTACGCGCATGGCGCACGCGACCGATGGCGCGCATGTGCTTTTTCTCACCGTCGATCTCTGCAGTCTTTGTTTGCGGGTAAACGATCCGAGTCCGGCGATGTTCGTCTCGAGCGCGCTGTTCGGGGACGGCGCTGCGGGGATACTGGTGCACAACACCCGTGAGGGCTCACGCGGTGGTCCGCGCATTCTTGCAAGCGGCGAATGGTGCTGGCGCGAGACCGAGCACATCATGGGATGGGATATCAAGGACGACGGCTTCGGCGTTGTGCTTAGTCCCGAACTGCCGTCACTCATGAGCGAGCAGCTGGCGCCCGCGTTACAGGATTTCCTCGGTCGTAATGGCTTCGAGCTCTCGGATTTCAATGGCTTTCTATTTCATCCGGGTGGACGCAAGCTGATCGAGACCATGCAGCAGGTGCTGGGGCTCACGCCGAAGCAACTTGAACATTCATGGGGCGTCCTGCGCGACTACGGTAATATGTCATCGGCCACAGTTTTGTTCGTGTTGGATCGCGCCATGATGGCCGGCGCGCGCGGTCCGCATTTGCTTGCTGGATTCGGTCCGGGCTTTTCCGCTTACTTTGTCGTGGCCGAACTGTGACAAATGCTTCACAGCGAACAGAAGATCAAGGAACAACTACCAGTAGCGTGAAGCTCTGGATGGGCTTTGCTATGATGAGTGTCGGCATGTTCATGGCGATACTAGATGTTCAAGTTGTCGCTACGTCACTCCCCACTATTCAACGAGCGTTAGATATCGCTCAAGATCAAATGAGCTGGATCCAAACCGCATATTTGATTGCTGAAATCATTTCGATTCCGCTCACTGGGTTTTTCACGCGCATATTAACGATGCGATGGCTGTTCTGCATCGCGATCTCGGCCTTTACACTCGCATCGATCGGATGTGCCTTCAGTGGGAGCTTTTCGTCTCTGATTGCGTGGCGCCTATTGCAAGGCTTTTCTGGGGGTACCCTGATCCCGGCAGTCTTTTCAGCGGTGTTCTTGCTTTTCCCGGTAGCGCACCAAGCCCTCGCGACTGTGATTGCGGGAGTGTTAGCCGTGCTGGCGCCCACCGTAGGGCCGGTTGTAGGAGGCTGGATCACTCAAACCTTCTCGTGGCCATGGCTTTTCCTCATAAACGTCCCGACAGGAATTGTAGCCGCCTCGGTAGCGTCACTATCACTGCCAAAAGGACGAGTATTCTTTGAACAGCTTCGGCATCTGGATGTGGTGTCGTTAGGATTTGGTGCCGTCGCGCTCGCAGCTTTGGAAATCGCAATTAAAGAAGCCCCAAAGCGCGGCTGGACTTCATCGCTCATTGCTGGACTTCTCGGTCTGTGTGTAATCACTGCGGTAGGATTTGTGTGGCGAACACTACGGTCACCGACACCGCTAGTCGATCTGTGGACATTTCGTAATCGAAACTTTTTGGTCGGTTGTCTGCTTAGCTTCGTGCTCGGGATGGGACTCTTTGGATCGGTTTATCTCATGCCCGTTTTTCTTGCCTATGTGAGAGGGCACAACGCACTGCAGATAGGCCAGATTATGTTGGTAACAGGTGCGGCCCAGCTTGTAACTGCTCCAGTCGCGGTGGCTTTGGTGAAGCGCGTTGATGAACGTCTTCTGACGGCGTTCGGCTTTCTGCTTTTCGGGATAGGATTGGGACTAAGTTCCATTCAAACCAAAGCCACAGACTTCGATGAGATGCTTTGGCCTCAATTGGTGCGCGGCTGCGCAATCATGTTTTGTATTCTGCCGCCTACACAGCTTGCCCTCGGCCAATTATCAAAGGTAGCTATTGCCGATGCCAGCGGTTTGTTCAACATGATGCGAAATCTCGGTGGCGCTATCGGAATCGCGATAATCGATACTGTCGTTTACACCCGTGCGCCTGAGCATTCCAAGACTCTCATCAGTCGCCTTTCTGCCGGTGATATGGACACTGTGAAAACGCTTGGCATCCCACCCGAGGCTTTAGGGTACTCTTTGTCCGACTCCACCACGCAGGCGATGCTATCCCCACTCGTCAAGAAGATCGCCTTCGTCGAAGCCATAAACGACGCGTGGGCTCTGGTCGCGCTAATAACTTGCGCCGCTCTTCTTGTCGTCCCCTTGGCAAGGAGACCCAGCCAAAACGTAAGACCGGTCGGTAACAGACACCAACCACTCTGAAAACAAGTCCGGTTTTCTGGCATCTAACGGACATACTGGCACTTCGAACAGCATCCAAACGGCATAGATCATGGCAACAGTGAACTTCGACCGTCGCAGTACTCAGACCGAGCTGATGGATTCCGAGTCCATAGATTTCGCAGAATTTGACGAATGTCTGCGTCAACTTACGATCGTCAACATTTTCACTCTGGCCTATCGTCCTACTCTGTATTGGCTTAAGCGGATGCTAGACAAAGCACCGCCGCGCGAAACCACTTCCATTCTGGACGTAGGCAGTGGTGGCGGGGACATGTTGCGTCGAATATGGAAATTGATGAGGCGTCACGACCTAAAGGCAGATCTCACCGGCGTCGACCTTAATCCATGGTCGAAGCAGTCAGCGGAACAGGTCACTCCCGCAGAATTCAAAATGCGGTTCGACTGTCTGTGTTAGAGGTCGCGGGAAACCTCGTAAATTATGCTTGCCGGTTGCGAGCGCGACATGGGCTGCCGACAATTGCTGCGTTGCCGTGTGCACCACGGCCGTTCGTCGTTGGTATCCCAACTTTGTGACGCTTACACCCCGCACCACCCGCGCTCCTGTCCGCGCTGCAACGTCTAATAGAGTCTGATCGAGCAAAAATCGCGAGAGGCCAGCACCGCAAAAGGGCAAAAGGGTAGTTTAATCCTCTCCGTCCGGCCGCCGAATTCGAGGCCCAGTTGACTTGCAGGCCGCGCACCCACTTCCACACATCGACACCCAGCCGTGCAAGCAGATTTTGCGCTTCAGCGCTGAGAAATTCCCCGCAGACCTTATGATGCTGACCCGTCGTTTTTTCGAAAACGACGACTGGCCGACCTTGCCGCGCAAGCTCGATTGCAAAGGCCGAGCCAGCGAGACCTCCGCCGATAACAACAGCTGCCAATTCGGTCATCAGTCAATCCGATATTCGGTCGCAATGGTGCGAGTCTCAATCAAGCAGAGTCGACTCGTGATGAACCGCGCCTGTTCCACGTACTGGGCACGCGCAAGAGGGTCCGGCACGACACAATCGGGCCCTCTATTTCATTCGCGAGAACGGCTCGGTTCTCTGCCCGTTCGCCAGATATCCGCCGCCCGTTCGCGGGTCACCAAAATTTTGGCTATGTGACATCAAAAAATGTTGAGGTGCACTTCACCTTTCGCGCAGTGCAGCATCGACCGCGCCACTGGTCGCACAACAGTTACAAAGATCGCGTCACTTGCCGCTGGTAGTCACGTCACGTACTACCCCTCAAGAGACCCACTCAAAGCCCGGCAACCCCTTGCCGGGTTTTTTATTTCCGGGCACCTGGGCGGTTGCCGGCTGACTGAACCGGCGGTGTGAGTATCCGCTTCCGTGGCCGCCACTTCCTGGCGACCGTAGGTATGTCGCTTTCCTCGGCATCTCAATTGACGTGGCCGCGCTCGAAGCCTGGAGCCGGCGCCTCTACCTGGTCCGCTCGATATCGAGGATGTCCAAGACCGGGCAATCGGGTGCCGTTTTGCCCGAGCAGCGCGCCACCGTCTTCGATAGCAATCGTTCAAGTTTCTTCAGGTCATCGAGTTTGGTGCGAATGTCTGCCAGGTGGCGCGCGGCGACCTCGCGGACTTCACGACACGAGGCCTTGCCGGGCCCGCCCAGACGCAGCAGGGCGCGGATTTCACCGAGCGAAAACCCAAGTTCGCGCGAACGCCTTATGAAGATGAGGATACGAAGGTCCGTCGTGTCATAGACGCGACGGCCGCTGGCGGTGCGCGGCGGCGGTGCCAGAATTTTGATGCGCTCGTAGTAGCGGATCGTCTCGATATTGACGCCGCTCCGCTTGGACAGCGCGCCGATCGGGAGCGGTTCGGCTCGCGAAGCTGTGATCGCTGCCATGAAATACTTCTTGATCCTGTAGTAGCTACAGGATGCATCCTTCCGTCATGACGGTCAACCCGGGATGTTCCGTTGGCAAAGCGCGACGGGTGACGGCGCTAATGGCCACGGGCGGACTCCTTGGAGCTCTCGCGGCGTCCTCGTGCTGCATTTTCCCCCTGGTATTGTTCGGTTTCGGCGTCAGTGGCGCCTGGATCGGCAATTTCACGCGGCTTGCGCCATATCAGCCGTGCTTCATCGCGGCGACTTTCGCCTTTCTCGGCTATGGGTATTGGCTGGTCTATCGGACTTCGGCGCAAGCCTGCGCCGACCCCCCAATTTGTGCACGTCCATTCCCGAACCTGCTAGTCAAGACCGGGTTGATTGCCGCGACGATCATGGTCATTGCCGCGCTTGGTTTCGATTTTCTTGCACCGCTATTCCTCTCCTCATGAACGGAAGCATCCCATGAACAAGCTGCTCGCCTGTGCGGCGTTTGCCGTCTCTCTTACCGCCTCGCCGAATGCATTCGCGGCCGAGAAAACGATTACGCTGACGATCAGCAATATGGACTGTGCAGATTGCCCCTTCATTGTCCAAAAGAGTCTGGAGCGCGTTCCGGGCGTCGCCAAGGTTGCGGTGTCCTTCAAGGATAAGACCGCAATCGTCACCTATGATGACAGTCAGGCCAATGTGACCGGCCTGAGCGCCGCGACGACCAACGCCGGCTATCCGTCCGCGCCCACGAGCTGAACGCCATGATTCTGCAATCGGTCATCACCTGTCCCCATTGCGACACGGTCAAAACCGAAACGATGCCGACCGACGCTTGCCAATTCTATTATGTATGTACGGGTTGCGAGCAGAGGCTGCGACCGAAGGAAGGGGATTGCTGCGTGTTCTGCTCCTATGGCTCGGTGCCGTGTCCGCCGATGCAGGCCGAGCGATCGGCTGCGCCAGGTCCGGCTTCCTGCTGCGCGGGCCGAGCCGTGGCCGACGCTTCGATGTCTTCCTCAGGAACTGGCTCGGCAAAGCACCTACGAGTGCTCCGGCCTGCTTCCTTATGCCAGCATCGTCGCCAAAAGGCCGCTAACCGAAAAGTTGTTTCTTGAATCTTCCGTCTGGAAGCTTTCCAATGATTTTAAACTCGCAGATATTTGATTGTCTGATCGGCTGCGCCGAAAGTATTTTGGACGCGGGTAGATAGTGTGACGCGAGGAAAGCTGCTGTGTTTTGGTGGTATCGAAAAAGACTTGCCCGGCAAGAATTGGTGATAGCGGACGCCAAGAAATTGATGCTCCGATATGGCGTGAGGGCGCACCAGGAAGCCAGATCTCGAGTAACCCAAATGCGTAGCAGCGCCGTGGTCGATGCCAACCGGCCGGCATGTCATTGGGAGCGCGTTCGGCGGTTAATTGCTACCTGTCTACCTGACGATCTTTCTAACGAACCGTTCAAATCGGGGCGGCCAATTTCGGACCAAGCGTCGCTTACTTTCCGTCCAGGACGAAGGCGGAGATTTTAAACCAGCCACTTGGCTGGAAACCGGTGTTGGGGGAGGCTTCATGAAGTGGGCGTCTTTTTCTCTGCTCGCGCTTTTTTTATCACTGTCTTCGGGTGATCAAGCTTTGTCCCAGACAGTGCCCGGTCATGAGCAGACTAAGCAAAGAGTGAATGAGAACGTCATATTTCTCATGGGCGGGCAGCCCGGCGCCACCTTCAACCAGCTTGCCAACGACATTTCCGTCGTGGTCAGCGGTGTAAATAACCTGCGCGTACTGTCGGTAGACGGTGGCGCGGCGGTGGAGAATGTAGAGGACGTCCTTTACTTGCGAAATATTGACATGGCGCTGACCACCCAGGAGGCGATGGACTATCTAAAAACCTCCGGTGAACTCGGGCCAAACCTGGATCAGAGGCTCACTTACATTGCGCCGCTGTTTCCAAACCCGTTGCAGATCCTCGCACGCTCGGGCGCGAAAAGTATCAGCGATCTGAACGGGAAAAAGGTGAGCTTCAACAATAAGGGCAGTGCGACGGCGCAATTTGTTCCCAAGCTATTCAAGATTTTGGGAGTCAACGTGGAGGAAT
>JBAUCK010000162.1:0-14493 GCA_049677525.1 Xanthobacteraceae bacterium | reverse complement strand
CGCTTGCGGCGTGCGCCGCCTTCGCCTTGCTCGGGCACGGTGGTAGGAGAGGCGGCCTCGTCGGCGCTTTCGTCCTCCGCTGCGACGAAGTCTTCGAGATCGTCCTCGTCTTCAAGCGGCGCGGCGTCGGCTTGTGTGCGCTCGGCCAGCGCCTTGGCCGCTTCTGGCGTATGCACCTGCTCGCCGCGATCGATGACAAAGGCCTGCGGCGCCGCTACCGATTCATCGGCCGAGATGGTGATGGTGATGGCGAAGCGCTCTTCCAGGCTGCGCAGATGCGCGCGCTTCTGGTTGAGCACATAGAGCGCGACATCGGGCCGGGTGCGGGCGATGAGATTGTGGGTGGAGCCCTTCATGAGTTGCTCTTCGAGCGCGCGCAACACCTGCAGCGCCAGCGACGACACCGAGCGGACATGACCGCTGCCGCCGCAATAGGGGCACTTCTCAGTCGAGCTTTCCAGCACGCTGGTGCGGATGCGCTGGCGCGACATTTCCAGAAGGCCGAAATGCGAAATGCGGCCGACCTGGATGCGGGCGCGGTCGTGCTTGAGGCATTCCTTCAACCGCCGTTCGACCGCGCGGTTGTTGCGCTTCTCGTCCATGTCGATGAAATCGATCACGATCAGGCCGGCGAGATCGCGCAGGCGTAGCTGGCGCGAAATTTCGTCGGATGCCTCGAGATTGGTCTTGAGCGCGGTGTCCTCGATGTGGTGCTCGCGCGTGGCGCGGCCCGAATTGACGTCGATGGCGACCAGCGCTTCGGTCTGATTGAGCACGATATAGCCGCCGGAGCGCAGCTGCACGACCGGCGAGAACATCGCGTCGAGTTGGCTCTCGACGCCGTAACGCGACAATAACGGCTGCGTGTCGGCATAGGGTTTCACGTTCTTCGCATGGCTCGGCATGAGCATGCGCATGAAATCCTTGGCCTCGTGATAGGCATCGGGACCGGCGACGACGACGTCGTCGATGTCCTTGGTGTAGAGATCGCGGATCGAGCGCTTGACCAGCGAGCCCTCCTCGTAAACGAGCTTGGGCGCGGTGGATTTGAGTGTCAGATCGCGAACCGTCTCCCACATGCGCAGGAGATATTCGAAGTCGCGCTTGATATCGATCTTGGTGCGGCTCGCGCCTGCGGTGCGCAGGATCACGCCCATGCCCTCCGGCACTTCGAGCTCGGCGGCCGCCTCTTTGAGGCGGGCGCGATCCTCGGCACTGGTGATCTTGCGGCTGATGCCGCCGCCGCGCGCGGTATTTGGCATCAGCACCGAATAGCGGCCGGCGAGCGACAGATAGGTCGTCAGCGCCGCGCCCTTGGTGCCGCGTTCTTCCTTGACCACCTGCACCAGCATGACCTGCCGGCGCTTGATCACCTCTTGAATCTTGTATTGCCGGCGATAGCGCGGGGCGCGGTCGGGAACTTCCTCGAGCGCGTCGGAGCCGCCGACCGATTCGACGACTTCCTCGGCGGCATCCTCGCCGTTCTCGTCATGCACGTCGACGACAGTCGAGCCTTCGCCGTTTTCGCGCGTTGCGGCGCTCGCCGCCTCGTCGCCGGAAGCTTCCGCGACGTCGTGCTCCTCGGCGTCGTCATGTTCACGCTCTTCGACGGTCGTTTCGGAGTCGGAGAGAGCCTCGAGCGGCTCGTCGTCCTCGTCGTCCGCGTCCGCATGCTCTTCCGCATGTTGTTCGGCGCGAGTTTCGATCGGCGGCGAGTCGACGGCCGAATGATCCGGTGTGTCGCGGCCGAGCGGAGCAGGCTCCGCGTCAGCGCTGTCGTTCGGAGCCTCGACTTCAACGGTCTCGGCTTCCGCCGCCTCTTCGTCGCCGGGATGGGCGAGGTCGGCATGTTCCGATGCAGCCAGGTCGCCGGCGACCGGCTCGCTCACCTCGCCGCGCATCGCTTCATTGCGGCGCGCCGCCGGATGCTGACGATGCCGCCGCGAACGCCGGTCGACTTCGTCGTCGGCCGCGCGTTGCGCGCGCTCTTCCTCGGCGATCAGTGCTTCGCGGTCGGCGACCGGGATCTGATAATAGTCGGGATGGACTTCGCTGAATGCCAAAAATCCATGGCGATTGCCGCCGTAATCGACGAAGGCGGCCTGCAGCGACGGCTCAACGCGCGTCACTTTCGCCAGATAAATATTGCCCCGAAGCTGCTTGCGTTGCGCGGATTCAAAGTCGAATTCTTCGACGCGATTGCCGCGCAGAACGACCACCCGGGTCTCCTCGGGATGGGTCGCGTCGATCAGCATTTTGTTGGCCATTGGCAAATCTCACAGGGGCCGGCATGCCTGCTCGCTCCACGTTGCCGTTATGTCTGATGCGAAATCTGACTTGGCGCGGGAGAAGGGCACGGGCCCAATTGTCGGTGAATGGGACGGATTGGAAGTCCCGCGAAGCGGGCAAGGTCCGCATGAAGGCCAATGTGCCGGCGAGCGTGTGAAACCTACCGCGCCACGTTGGCTGGACCTGGACTTGCGCCTCGTAGACAAAAGCCTGAAACATGAACTCCAAACCGCGATGAGGCGACAGCGTCGGGCGCTGCCGCAATTCCGCTAGACGCTAACGGCGTGACGCCATGCCACGAGCAATTCGTCTCCTGGCTCGCGCGCCACGCTCAAGATTCCGGCTGTCCTCAATAATCGAGGGTATCGGCGTCGCCTGTTCGTTTCGCCTTCGTGGCACCGTAGCCGCATGCAACCCTTGGACACTATCGCCAGTGGCAGTTGCAGCAACAGCGCCGGAGCGGTTCCAAACCCGCCGCCCGCCTTGCTCCGGTCATCTTCCTCCGGGAGCCAATCTTGAGGCGGACGTAACCGGATGCCCTAACGCGACACAACCGGAACCTTTCACCGTCAGCACTTTCTTTCTAAGGCCCCCGAAGGGGAATTGGCAAGTCATCTGTGGGATTTGGCGGCACGGTGGTGAATTGCCGCGGTATTTCGGTCCGGTTCCTGCTGGCCGGGTAAGTTTGGGTTAACCACGCGCGCCTAATGGAGTAGAGGGCAGAATGGGGTGGAAACCGATGGCTGTCCGAGCCGCGGGCTGGGCGCTTCTCGGTCTGTTTTTCGCCGGGGCTGCCTGCGCGGCGGACGGGGCAGCGGGCCTGCCAGCCTCCGACTCGTTTCCGGTGGCAACCGATGCGCGGGTTGGCGGCGATGAGTCGCAGACTCGCTTCGTGATGGATCTCGACCGCAAGATCGACCTGCACGTCTTCACGCTGGCCGATCCTTACCGCGTGGTCGTCGATATTCCCCAGGTCCGGTTTCAGATGCCGCCGAACACCGGAGACAGCGGGCGAGGGCTGATCAAGACGTTCCGTTACGGTTTGGTGATGGCCGGCGGTTCCCGCGTGGTGCTCGATGTCACCAAGCCCGTCCGCGTCGACAAGGCCTTCGTGGTCGATGCCACCGACGGCGCGCCGGCCCGGCTCGTGCTCGACCTCGCCGGGACCGACCGCGACAGTTTCGTGAAAAAAATTGCTCAGGCCGAAAAGCTGGTCCGCGCCGAAGCTCCTCCGGCGAACGCGCCGCAGCCGAATTCCACCGATCCGCGGCCCTTGGTCGTGCTCGACCCAGGTCACGGCGGCATCGATACCGGGACCAAGGCGCCGAGCGGCGAAGCGGAAAAGGACATCGTGCTCGATGTCGCCCAGCGCCTGCGCGATCGCATCGAAAAGACCGGCAAATACCGCGTGCTGCTGACACGCGACGACGACACATTCGTGGCGCTGGGCGACCGCGTCCGCATCGCGCGCAATGCCGGGGCCGCTCTGTTCGTCTCGATCCATGCCGATTCCTTGCCGCGCAAGGAAGGCGATGCCCAAGGTGCGACCGTCTATACGCTATCGGAAACCGCGACCGATCCAGCGGCGGCGCGGCTTGCCGAGGAGGAAAACCGCGCCGACGTCATCGCCGGTGTCGACCTGAAATCCGAGCCCGATGATGTGGCCGGCATCCTCATCGATCTGGCGCAGCGTGAAACCAAGACCTTCTCGGTGCAGTTCGCGCATAAGCTCATCGGCGACATGAAGGAGGCGGCGCGGCTGCATAAGGAACCGGTCAAATCGGCCGGCTTCCGCGTGTTGCGCGCCCCGGACGTGCCGTCGGTCCTGGTCGAACTCGGCTATGTATCGAACAAGCAGGATTTGCAGTCGCTCCTGTCCGACGCCTGGCGCGATCATACCGCCGACAGCATGGCGCACGCCATCGACAGCTATTTTGCCACCCATGTCGGCGGCGCCCGCGCCAATTGATCGCGAGCGCCGGCGTCGCAGCCCGAGCTGGGCCGGGCCGGGTTCCAGGCGGCAGCCGCGCGGTATCCCCGATGTGTCGCGGATGTGCTCCGATGGCCTCAGTTTGAACAAAAAACCAAGCGACCAACGCGAGGATTGGCGGGGACCCTGGCGGGTCTGCGGCAATGCTGGCACACTGCGCTGACACGGGTTAGAGCGTGAGCCGGGCCGGTCAAATGGGTTTCGGGCGGTGCTCCGGTTGGAGCCGGGCTGGACACTTTTTGGTGCAACTACTTTGATGCAACGTTCTGCGAAATCGGGGTCGCGGTGAGATTATTCCTGCGCTTTCTTGGCTTCCTGTTTGCGGGTGGAACGGTCCTGTTCATCGCCGGGGTCGCCGGCTCAGCTGGCCTGTTGTGGCACTACTCCAAAGACCTGCCCGATTATTCGCAGCTTCAGGATTACGAGCCGCCGGTCATGACTCGCGTGCACGCGGCCGACGGCTCGCTGCTCGCCGAATATGCCAAAGAGCGCAGGCTCTATCTGCCGATCCAGGCGATCCCGAAACTCGTCACCAATGCTTTCGTCGCCGCTGAAGACAAGAATTTCTATCAGCATCCCGGCATCGACATCCAAGGCATCCTGCGTGCCGGCATGCTCTACGTCGAGAACTACGGCCACGGCGGCCATCCGCAAGGCGCCTCCACGATCACCCAGCAGGTCGCCAAGAACTTTCTCTTGACCAACGAAGTGTCGTTCGACCGCAAGATCAAGGAGGCGGTGCTGGCGCTGCGCATCGAGCGCACCTATTCGAAGCAGAAGATCCTCGAACTCTATCTCAACGAAATTTATCTCGGCTTCGGCGCTTACGGCGTGGCCGCGGCTTCGCTGCTCTATTTCGACAAGTCGGTGCATGAACTGACCATTGCGCAGGCCGCCTATCTCGCGGCGCTGCCCAAGGGGCCGAACAACTACAATCCCTTCCGCCGCCATGATGCAGCGGTCGATCGCCGCAATTACGTGATCGATCGCATGGCCGAGGACGGCTATATCACGCAGCAGGACGCCGATCAGGCCAAGAAAGCGCCACTCGAAGTTACGGCGCGGCCGGCCGGCGCGCATATTTTCGCCGCCGAATATTTCGCCGAGGAAGTGCGGCGCTACCTCTACGACAATTACGGTGAGAAGAAGCTCTACGAGGGCGGCTTGTCGGTGCGCACCACGCTCGATCCCAAGCTGCAGCTCGTCGCGCGCCAGACCATGGTCAACGGGCTCGTTAATTTCGACGAGAGCAAAGGCTACCGCGGAGCCGTCACCACAATCGATGTCAGCGGCGACTGGGGCGTGAAACTCGCCGACGTGAAATCGCTCGATGACATCACCCCATGGCGAATGGCCGTGGTGCTTCAGGTCGACGATCAATCGGCGCGCATCGGGCTGCAGCCGGCGCGCGATCCCTCCGGCGCCGTCGGCAAGGACCGCGAGATCGGCCTCATTCCGCTCGACGGCGTCAAATGGGCGAAGCCGGCGACCGGCCCCGGTGCCGGCAGGCCGATCCAGAAAGTCGGCCAGGTGCTCAGGCCGGGCGACGTGATCTATGTCGATCCGATGGAGCAGCAGGGCCAGTACCGGCTGCGCCAGGTGCCGGAAATTTCCGGCGCCATGGTGGTGATGGATCCGCATACCGGCCGCGTGCTCGCCATGGTGGGCGGCTTCTCTTTCGACCAGAGCCAGTTCAACCGCGCCACGCAGGCGCTGCGGCAGCCGGGCTCCTCATTCAAGCCGATCGTCTATGCCGCGGCTCTCGACAACGGCTATACGCCGTCCACCATCGTCATGGACGCGCCGATCGAAATTGATATGGGGCAGGGCGGCGGCATCTGGCGGCCGGAAAATTACGGCGGCAAGTTCTTCGGTCCCTCGACCTTGCGCTTCGGTCTCGAAGAGTCGCGTAACGTCATGACGGTACGGCTGGCGCAGGACCTCGGCATGCCGTTGATCGCCGAATATGCCAAGCGCTTCGGCGTCTATGACGAGTTGCCGCCCTATCTGTCTTATGCGCTGGGCGCCGGTGAAACGACTGTGATGCGCATGGTCACCGCCTATTCGATGTTCGACAATGGCGGCCGGCGCGTGATCCCTACTATGATCGACCGCATTCAGGACCGCTACGGCCACACCATCTACCGGCACGATCAGCGCGAGTGCCAGGGCTGCGACGCTAAGCCTGGGGACGCCAAGGCCTGGAACACCGAGCCGACCTTGGTCGACCGCCGCGAACAGGTGATCGATCCGATGACCGCCTATCAGATCACCTCGCTGATGGAAGGCGTGGTCCAGCGCGGCACCGCGACCGTGCTGCGCGATGTCGGCAAACCGATCGCCGGCAAGACCGGCACCACCAACGATTCCAGGGACGTCTGGTTCGTCGGCTTTTCGCCAGACATCGTCTGCGGCGTGTATCTGGGCTACGATAAGCCGCACAATATCGGGCGGCTCGCGACCGGCGGCCATCTCGCCGCGCCGGTCGTGCGCGACTTCCTGAAAATCGCGCTTGCCGACAAGCCGCCGATCCCGTTCACCGTGCCGCCGGGCATCAAGCTCATCCGCGTCAACTCCCATACCGGCATGCGCGCCGGACCTGGCGACCCCAAGACCATCCTCGAAGCCTTCAAGCCTGGCACCGCGCCGCCCGACAGCTATTCCGTGATCGGCGCCGATACCGCCAATGGCGCTCCGGTTCCGCCGGGCACCGTGCCCGACGCGGGCAATGTGGTGCGCACCGGCACCGGCGGTCTCTATTGAGCGTTATCGTATTGACGTTAATGCCGCGAGCTAGGCGCCGTATCGCGCGCAACCGCTTGCAGCGCTCGGCATAAGCCATTACATCGCGAGCATCATGCGCGCGGAAATCACAGCCATCGTCGAAGACATCAAGCAGTCGTTCGAGCTGCTGAGGAGGCATCTTTGACGTCGACAAGGCGCGCGCCCGGCTGGCCGAGCTGAACAAGCAGGCCGAAGACCCCAATCTCTGGAACGATTCCCAGCGCGCCGGCCGGCTGATGCAAGAGCGCACCGCGCTCGACGAGCAGCTCGCCGCGCTGACGCGCATGGAGCAGGAGCTCGACGATCAGATCACGCTGATCGAACTCGGTGAAGGCGAGAGCGATCAGGCGGTCGTCGGCGAAGGCGAAGCCGCGCTGCGGCGGCTGAAGACCGAAGTCTCACGGCGCGAGCTCAAAGCGCTGCTCTCCGGCGAGGCCGACAATAACGACACCTATCTCGAAGTGCATGCCGGTGCCGGCGGCACCGAGAGCCAGGACTGGGCCTCGATGCTGCTGCGCATGTATACGCGCTGGGCCGAACAGCACGGCTTCAAGGTCGACTTCATCGAAGAAACCCAGGGCGAAGAGGCCGGCATCAAGTCGGCTACGATCGAGATCAAGGGCCGCAATGCCTATGGCTGGCTCAAGACCGAGAACGGCGTGCACCGTCTGGTCCGCATCTCCCCGTTCGATTCCAATGCGCGGCGGCACACGTCGTTTGCCAGCATCAACGTCTATCCGGTGGTCGACGACACCATCAAGATCGACATCAACGAGTCCGATGTCCGCGTCGATACCATGCGTTCCGGCGGCGCCGGCGGCCAGCACGTCAACAAGACCGAGTCGGCGATCCGGCTCACCCATATCCCGACCAACATCGCCGTGGTCTGCCAGAGCGACCGCTCGCAGCACCGCAACCGGGCGCAGGCCTGGCAGATGCTGCGAGCAAAACTCTACGAAGCCGAGCTGAAAAGGCGCGAGGAGAAGGCGGCGGCCGATCAGGCGGCCAAGACCGATATCGGCTGGGGCCACCAGATCCGTTCTTATGTGCTGCAGCCCTATCAGATGGTGAAGGACCTGCGCACCGGCGTCTCGACCTCGGACACCGGCGCTGTGCTCGACGGCGACATCGATCAGTTCACCGAAGCGGCGCTCGCGCAGCGCGCCTTCGGCACCGGGCCGGAGCAAGTCGAGGATGTCGAGTAGCGGAACTACCCGCCGAACAGCTTGTCGCCGGCATCGAGGAATCTCTGCGGATTGACCGGCTCGCCGTTGATGCGCGTCTCGTAATGAAGATGCGGGCCGGTGGAACGGCCCGTCGAGCCGAGCTTGCCGACCACCTGGCCGATGCGGATTTTCTCGCCGACATTCACATCGATCTCGGAGAGGTGGCCGAAGCGGGTCGCGAGCCCATTGCCGTGATCGATCTCGACCATCTTGCCGTAGCCGCCGGTCCAGCCGGCGACGGTGACGGTCCCGGCGGCGGTGGCGTGGATTGGCTCGCCCATGTCGCCGCGGAAATCCAAGCCGGTATGGATCGCGGCTTCGTGGACAAAGGGATCCACGCGAACCCCGAACGGCGAGGACAGGTCGATTTCGCCGGTGACTGGCTTGCGCACCGGCACCGCGACCAGCGTGGCGCTCAGGCGATCAGAATCCGCGCGTGCGAGGTTGACCCGCATCATCGAGCGCTCGAAGCTTTCGCCGGCGGGAAGCTTTATCGGCACGAAGGGGCCGCCGATTGCCGGCGGCATGTCGAGCTTGAGCCCAAGCTGGCCGAGCACGCTGCGCATCAGATGCGCCTTGCCCTCGTAGCGGTTCTCCATCTGATTGAGCGCCAGCGTCTGGCGCTGCTCGACCCGGTCGAGCGAGGCCTCGACCCGCCCGAGGCTGTCGCCGATGCTGGACTGCCGGTTGCCCCGCGGCGGCGCCGCGGGCGTCCTGATCGAACCGGTGGTGACCGGGTCGGTCACCCCGCCTAACGCAACGGCGTGCTGCTCGAGCGTTGCCTGGCGGTGGCTCAAATCGTCGAGCTTCTGCTGAAATTGCCCCTGGTCGAGCAACTGTCGGCTGGTGGTGCGGTCGATCTGAGCGCGCAATTCGGCGATGCGGTCTTCATAGGCGAATTGTTGCTCGGCCTGATGCGCGATCAAGGTGCGCAGCACGTCGTCGCGGAAGGTGAGATAGGTCGCCGCCGCGACCGACCAGCCGGCCATGATCACAAGGGTCCCGACGCCGATCCAGAACGCGACCGGTCCGAGGCGCACCTGACGTCCAGCATCGGTGAAAGTGTAAGCCGAACGCGCAGCCGCCTGATCGGCGCTGCGCTCTTTCGCATCCGGCCAGCGGGTCATCTCGCGCGGCGGCTGTTTTTGCGGGGGCGCGGCATGCGGCGCCGGCTGATGGTGATACGCAGCATGCGCGACCGGATGGTGCGTCGTGTGCTGCGGAAGATGATGCGGCGAAAAATGCTTTGGTCTGACGGCCTGCTGCCGAGACGCGGTCCACTGCGACAATTGACACTCCCACCCAAGTCGTGAGCGGATTCCAGCCGTTTATGGTTAACATTCAGGAAATTCCGGCAGGCATTTTACGGACTTCAGTAAACACTTGGGTAACGAATTGCGGCGAAATGCGCCGCTTGCGCCCAGAAGACGCCACCAAGCGGCCAAAATGGTAACAGCCCACGGCGCGTGCGGTGACTCAGAGGCTTTTGGCGGCCGCCAAGACGTCCTCCGCGTGACCTTCCACTGAAACCTTGGGCCAGACTTGCGCGATGCGCTGATCGGGACCGATCAGAAAGGTGGCGCGCACGACGCCAAGGAATTTCCGCCCATACATCGATTTCTCCTGCCACACGCCATAGGCATCCAGCATGTTGTGCTTCTCGTCGGAGGCGAGCGCGATGGTCAGCTTATGCTTGGTCTTGAACTTGTCCTGCGCCGGCACCGGATCGGCTGACACGCCGAGGACTTCCGTATCGGCCCGGTCGAACGCCGCTTTGAGCTTGGAAAACGCAATGGCCTCTTTGGTGCAGCCGGGCGTATCGGCGCGCGGATAAAAATAGAGCACGAGTTTTTTGCCGGCGAAGTCCTTCAGCGAGACGGTTCCACCGCCGTCCCGCGGCAGGGTGAAGGGCGGCGCCTTGTCGCCGGTTTGCGGAAGTTCTGTCGTGGATTCAACCATGTGCCTTCCTTTCGACGCTTTCCCAGGGGCATTGTTTTTGGCCACACGAAGAACGGGAGCCGGGGTGTCGACCGCTCGTGGGCCGAAATGTCGTTCACCGTTCTGCTATACACTGGTCACGACGGCACGGACGAGGGGACGCCCGAGCGGGCATGGCGAACCAAGACAGGCAAAGCGCTGCCGTTCCCAGATGGGAGCCGCTCGTCCATCAACGGCGTCGGGGCAGCCTTACCGCGGCTCATCGTGGCGATCGTTCCAGCGATGGCAGGTATCTCGCTGCCTATCGGCGCGTCCTGGGCCGGCATCGGCGGCTGATACGGCGTGTCGGCATCGTCTCGGGTGTTCTTGCCGGCCTGTTGATTGTCGTCCTCGGCGGCTTGTGGTGGCGGCTGTCGAGCGGACCGATCCAGCTCGACGCCTTCACCCCGTGGCTCGCGAGCGCCATCGCCGACAATTTCGGCAGCCGCGAGAGCGTCGAAGTCGGCGGCACCCAGATCGAGCGCACCGAAAACGGCGGCGCGGCAGTCCGTGTCCGCGACATCGTCGTGCGCGATCCCGACGGCACCGTGGTTGCGAGCGCCCCCAAAGCCGAAATCAGGGTCTCGGGCTTAAGCCTGCTCAGCGGTCATATGCGCGCCGAGAGCCTCAATCTCGTCGGCGCCGAGCTCGCCGTGCATATCGAGCAGAACGGCGAAGTCACCGTGTTTGCCTCCGGCACCGACAAGCGTCCGCTCGCGACGACGAGCGTTCCGGTTGCGACAGCGCCGCTCGGCGTCACGCAAGGCATGCGGCAGAACAAATTGCCCGGCGTCGCGGCGTCGGTGAGCACACAGCTGCCGCAGGCCCAAGCATTGCCGCAAGCCGAGACTGTTCCGTCACGTCCGGCAAGCGACGCCATCGCCGCGTTATTGAACTGGATCGACGGCATCGGCGAATCCGGCTTGGACGGTCACGACCTGCGCGAACTCGGATTGAAGGACGGCAGCCTGACTGTCGACGACCGGCGCACCGGCAAGAAGCGGACTTTCCACAACATCACGCTCAGCGTCGAACGCCCCCATGGCGGCGGCATGATGGTGACCGTCGGCTCCGACAATGCCGAACATCCTTGGGCGATGACGGCGTCGATCAATCCGATACGGGACGGCTATCGCAACATTGCCTTTGAAGCTCGTCAGGTGGCGGCGAGCGATCTGCTGTTGGCGACCCGGCTCGACAACGGCATGCTGCAGACAAGCCTGCCGATATCGGCGAGCCTGCGTGGCGAAATCGGCCCCGACGGCGTGCCGGTGTCGCTCGCCGGCCGGATCGTGGCGGATGCCGGCTTCATCAGCAGCTCCGATGATTCCGACGGCCGGATCGATATCGACCGCGCCGAATTCAAGCTCAATTGGGATGCTGCAAGCCGCCTATTGTCGGTGCCGTTCCAGATCTTGTCCGGCGGCAATCGCATGACGCTGATGGGTGAAGTCCAGGCGCCGCCGCAATCGCCCGGTCCTTGGACCTTCAAGGTCGGCGGCGGCACGATCCTGCTCAACGCCGCCAGCGGCCAGGGCGATCCGCTGGTCCTCAACCGCATTGCGCTGAGCGGTCAGTTCGATCCGGTCAAGAAGCGCATCGTCGTCGACGGCGGCGACTTCGGCAATAGCGACCTCGGCATCGCCATGTCCGGCACCGGGGATTACTCATCCGGCGAACTGCGTCTTACCGCGGGCGTCGCCGGCACGCGCATGCCGGCCGATGCCTTGAAGCGGCTGTGGCCGGTCTTCGTCTCGCCGAAAGTGCGCGACTGGTTCAACGACCATCTCTCCGCCGGCACGCTCGAACGCCTGGTCATTGCCGTGAACGCGCCGTTCAACACTTTGAAAGCGAGCGGGCCGCCGCTGCCTGGTGACGGGCTGCGTGTCGATGCGCTCGCCACCAACTGCACGGTCGCGCCGGTGCAAGGCCTGCCGGCGCTCCGCGATGTCGATCTTACGGTGCATATTGTCGGGCGCGACGCGCAAATCGCGGTAGGCAAAGCCACGGCCGACCTGCCGTCAGGACGCAAGCTCGTCTTGTCATCGGGCCTGTTCGAAGTGCCCGACACCGCACCGCACGAGCCGCCGGCCAATGTTCATTTCAAGATCGACGGTCCGGTCCCGGCCGCCGCCGAGCTTCTGGCCATGGACCGGCTGCGCGACGCCTCCGGCGTGCCGTTCGATCCGGCGACGACGCGCGGCAATATGAGTGCGCTCGTCGCCTTGGCCATGCCGATGAAGCCCGATCTGCCGCCCGGCTCGACCGCTTACAATATCAGCGTCGATGCCACGAACTTCTCCGCCGATCGCATGATCATGGGGCAGAAGGTCGAAGCCGCGGCGCTGAAAGTCAGCGCCAATAATCAAGCCGTCGCCATCAAGGGCGATGTGAAGATCGGCGGCACACCGGCAAGCCTCGACTACAAGAAGATGCGCGGCGACGACGCCGCCGACGTCCACATCCAGGGCATGCTCGACGAAACCATGCGCAACAATCTTGCGATCGATCCGAGCAGCACGATCTCGGGCTCGATCCCGATCGATCTGACCGGACGCGTCGGCACCACCGCGGATCGCGAGGGCCGCTTCTCGGTCACCGCCGATCTGACGCCGGCTCAGATCGACGGTTTCCTGCCGGGCTGGGTCAAGCAGTCGGGCAAGCCGGCGCGCGCGAGGTTCACGCTCACCACCAAGCCGCAATCGATCCGCGTCGACGATCTCTTGATCGAAGGCGCCGGCAGCGGCGTCAAAGGCACCGTCGATCTCGACGGTTCGGGCAATCTGCAAGCGGCCAATTTCCCATCCTATGGGTTTTCCGACGGCGACCGCGCGAGCTTGAAAGTCGATCGGGCATCGGACGGCGCTTATCATGTCGTGATGCGTGGCGACGCCTATGACGGGCGCGGCTTCGTCAAGTCTTTGATGGGCACGCAGCAAAATGCCCAGCAGCAACAGCCGACGAAGAACGCAACCCCCGACGTCGATCTCGATATCAAGCTCGGCGCCATCCTCGGCTATAACGGCGAGGCGTTGCGCAGCGTCGAGATGAAAATGTCGCGCCGCAACGGCGAGGTGAGGAGCCTCGGCCTCGCTGCCAAGATCGGCCGCAACGGCTCCCTGACCGGGGATCTGCGCGGCCGGCCCGGCACGCGGCAGATCGTCGACCTCGAGACGACTGATGCCGGCGCGTTTTTCCGTTTCAATGATATCTATTCGCGCATGACCGGCGGGCAGATGCAGGCGATAGTCGACGCGCCGTCGGTAAGCAATCCGACACAGCTCGGTACGGTCACCATCAAGAATTTCTCAGTCCATGACGAGTCGCAGCTCGAACAGGCCGTGGTGCAACAGGGCGGGCCGCAACCGCCGCGCGGCGCTAACAATAATAACATGGACTTCTCGAGCTTGAAGCTCGACTTCACGCGCGCGCAAGGCCGGCTGTCATTGCGCGACGGCGTGGTGCGCGGGCCAGTGCTCGGCGGCACCATCGACGGCATGATCGACTATAGCCGCGACGAGGTCCATCTGCGCGGCACGCTGGTGCCGCTCTACGGCGCCAATAACCTGCTCGGCCAGCTTCCCGTCGTGGGCCTGTTCCTCGGCGGCGAAAAAGAAGGCCTGCTCGGCGTCACTTATGAAGTGGTGGGCAAGCCGGGATCGCCGGTCTTGCACGTCAATCCGCTCTCGGCGCTGGCGCCGGGCCTATTGCGCAAAGTGTTCGAATTTCCGGCCACTGGGCCCTATGTGCCGCCCGACGCCAATAGAGACGATAGCAGCACCACCAGCTCCTTCGACAAACAGCAATAGCGGCACTCTCGGCAACGCAATCACTGAAGATTGGGCCGCCGAATTCGCGCTGACGATTTTTGCTCAGACCGGTTTCAGCAACACGTGACGCTTGCGGCCGAGCGAGAGCTTGACCACGCCGTCCGCGGTCAAATTAGCTTCGCTGATCGTCGCCTTGTCGCTGGTGACGCGGGTGTCGTTGACCATGATGGCGTTATTGGCGATGGCACGTCGCGCTTCGCCGTTCGACGACGCCAGCCCGGCTTTGACGAAGGCCGTCAGCACGCCGATCCCGGCTTTGATCTCCGCGCGCGGCACGTCCACGCTCGGCAGGCTTGCACCAAGGCCGCCCTCCTCAAACGTCGTGCGCGCCGTCGCCGCGGCGTCATCAGCCGCCGCGCGGCCGTGAACCAGCGCGGTCGCCGCGGTCGCCAGCACT
>JBAUCK010000161.1:0-1907 GCA_049677525.1 Xanthobacteraceae bacterium | reverse complement strand
GCCAATTCTGTAGTGCCGCCGGTCGCAAGGTCAAAGTGGTTGTCGGCACCGTCGTCCGGTCAAGACCGTTGCTCAGACTTCCGCGCCCAGGTCCGCTTCGGGTCAAAAGCTGCCGCACCGTTAGACGGGGCCGTGTTACTCCCGAAAGCTGCCGCGACAGTCGCGAAATGCGCCCACCGCCGCGTATCGTGATGAACAGGAAGGCGATGGCGGAATCAAAATCCGCCGCCTTACCAATTGGCTACTTTCCAAAACTGACGGAGAACTGTTCGCCGCTCTGGTTTCGTAGTCTGAATGCACTGATTTGAAAATGCATCTTTCTTAATCAGTGGGGCTCAAACAATCTTTAGGCAACAGACGACCTTCCCTGCGATCTCAAGATCAGACAGCGGGATCTCTTCCGAAGCGTGGTTGGGATTATCAGAAATGATCTTCACCCGCGTCGGTGTTGGCGAGCGCAACACCTGTAGTCGCCTAACGACGGCAGCCTCGAATGCGTCACGGATAGCGTAGAGCCCATCTCGAATCGGATTCTTGTGGCCCGTATCAATGACAACGCGTTCCCCCGCCAGTATCGTTGGCGCCATACTGTCCCCGTCCATTTCAAGGACCAGGAGCTGGGCCGAAGTGGCGTGCAGTTGCTCAGCAACGAAGCTTTCCGGGAAAAGCCAGTGCTCCGATTTGAAACGCGACACGACACGACCGCGCGTGAGCGGTGCGCGTGTATCAATCTCCCGCACTTCTCCGGGCCGCTTGGGTGCTGGGCTCTTGCCGCTGGCAGCGCCGCGGCGATTATCAGATTCCGAAGGCTCCTCAAGCCCGTGAGGCAATCGTCCCCATAAGAGAATCTGTTCCGGCGAGTAACCGAGAACGGCAGCAAACGGCT
Source organism: Xanthobacteraceae bacterium (assembly GCA_049677525.1). GTDB lineage: Bacteria > Pseudomonadota > Alphaproteobacteria > Rhizobiales > Xanthobacteraceae > BOG-931. The sequence continues at coordinate 1,021 of JBAUCK010000161.1, read as the reverse complement.
TGAGATGATCAAGCCGCATCCTGATCTGGCCATTCTCGAGACGAGACAGCTGCTGTTTCGATACGCCCGTGCGTTCAACAAGTTCCGTGCGGCTCATGCCGCGCGCCTCACGCGCATGGTAGAGCCCACTTAATTGTCGTGTCTGTTTCCCCCGTCGGGCCATGGCACAGTTGTCACGGATTCGGGGAGCAATTGCGAGTCCTTATAGTGGGCTTGGTCACCGTTCACGCGCCATAAGCTTGGGACAGTTAGGGGCGCCCCGGCGGGTCTGAGGCAGGCTTGGCTACGGCATCATCCGCCACGTTGTCCGTTTGTGCAGCAAGTGCCGGATGCGTCTCAAGCCACAGCGCCCTGGCAGCAGCGAGTGGCTCGATAGCGGCTTTGCGCCACCATTTGGCTTCATCGCCGTAGCGGTGGAGCTCGCGATGATGGCCGCGACACAACGGAACGGTGAATTCATCGCTGACCTTGCGCCCAAGTGTACGAGTTTGGGCAAAGCGCAGGTGGTGCGCATCGCAGGGTCGCCGGCCGCAGACAAGACACGATTGCTGAGCGACATGCCTGACGTGCTCGCGATCGCGCACCCGGCGCGGACCCGGGGTCAGCTTTCCTCGACGTTCCCACTGATATCCGGCTGTTGATATTGGAGAATATTTATAGGGCCTTAAGTGGATTGAGATGGTCCGTTTGTTCCGTTGTTGCCTGCTCAGTGCTACCTATATGAGGTCAAGGTAGCACCCGAGGAGAGCAAAATTCCCCGCCTTCGATTGACTAAGTCCGCGATCGACGACCTGCCGGTCCTGTCGAAGGACACTGTCTATTGGGATGCCGGACTTCCTGGCTTCGGTGTGAAGGTGACACCCAAAGGCCGAAAGGTCTTCCTGGTTATGTATCGCGTCGCGGGCGCCGGTTCTCGACTGCGCAAATACACGATCGGTCCCTACGGCAGGGTGACGTTGGCGATGGCGCGAGGCCAGGCGCAGAAAATCTTTGCCGCCAGGGTCGATGGACGAGATCCCGC
>JBAUCK010000160.1:0-5323 GCA_049677525.1 Xanthobacteraceae bacterium | reverse complement strand
GCCAATCCATGATGGGCGGTTGCGGCGCGACGGCGAACGCCATGTAGGTGCGCGGCCGAAACATCAGCGAGTGGCGTTGGTGAGCTATACTCGACACTTTGCCTCTCCCGAACTCGACGGTTCTGATGGTTAACAATCTGGGTATATTCGGTTAACGAATGGTTAACGACTGCCGAACTGCTGATCTCCGAAGGCCTGCGACAGGTTCGAGAAATCAATGTTGGGCGTGGAAGACCTTGCTCGAACACTGGCCCCGCGGGCCAATGGACTCAGTAGCGACTTCCAAGTTTGGCCGAAAGGTAAGTTCCGAGTTGCCGTAAGGAATGTCGCCTCCTGGCCCATAGCGGACGCGACGTTAAGCGATAGTCGCGGCAGCTTTTGGGGGAAGAGCGGACATCCAGCTTGACCAGATCGCGGCAGCTAATGACCAAAGCGGACTCCGGCCGGTGCCTGCGTGTGTGTGTGTGTGTGTGTCACTTTCGGGCGTCACGCAGACGTTTTATGATCGGCCTGAAAAATGTTCCTGCTCGGAGGACAGGAGAACATATGCAACGGCGCCAATTCATCACACTTTTAGGCGGCACGGTGGCAACGTGGCCACCCGCTGCAGGCGCACAGCAGTCGGCGATGCCGGTGATCGGATACCTTGGCGCCGAAACACTATCCGCGTTCGCTAGCCGTATAACGGCCTTTCGCCAAGGTCTTGGCGAAAGCGGATATGTCGAGGGTCGAAATGTCGCAATCGAATTTCGTTGGGCGGAAGGGCAACACAATAAATTACCTGCGCTGGCGGCAGAGCTAGTCGGGCGTCAAGTGACTGTGATTGTCGCTCCAGGGGGCGCTCCTGCTGCGATCGCGGCAAAATCGGTGACCACAACCATACCTATTGTCTTCGAAATGGGTGCCGACCCAATCGCGACTGGACTGGTCGACAGCTTGAATCGGCCATCCGGTAATGTAACGGGCGTGTCGAGCTTAAGCGTGGAAGTCACGCCGAAGCGGCTGGAATTTCTGCATGAACTGATCCCCACGGCTGACTCTTTCGCTGTTGTCTTCAACCCGACCAGTCCCACTGCCGATTCACAATTGAGGAATCTGCAGGCATTTGCCAGCGCCCGCGGCCTGCAGATCCATGTCCTGCAGGCCAGTAGTGAACAAGAGGTCGATGCCGTGCTTGCAACCTTGCCCCAGCTGCAGGTGGCCGGACTCGTATTTGCTTCCGATACCATGTTCGGCACACATGGCGAACCACTTGCAACTCTGACTGTCCGCCACGCGGTACCCGCGATCCACCAGTCTCGGGACTTCACTATTGCCGGCGGCTTGATGAGCTACGGAGGCAGTTTTTTTGAATCGCACCGTCAAGCTGGCATTTATACAGGTCGGATAATTAGGGGTGACCAGCCTTCTGATCTGCCGGTTCAAGAGGTCACGAAAGTCGAATTGTTTATCAACCTCAAGACGGCCAAAACTCTCGGCATGACCTTTCCGCTCTCACTCCTCGGTCGGGCCGATCAGGCGATCGAATGAGCGCCGATATGCCGCTATTGATGCTTTGGACGGCTCCTTCGCCCGGCACTTGAGTGCCATGGATGTGGGCGCTGCTGAGGCTCCCACGATTCGGAGGAGCTATCCATGCAAACGGTCACGACGATCGGTCTAGATATCGCGAAGTCAATCTTTCGGGTCCACGGCGTCGACGCGGGGGGAATGTAGTTATTCGCCGTTTTCAGGGGTAAGCGGAAGCCGCAAATTGGAGCCGCCACATCGGCTTAATGACCCAACCCGGACGAACCTATCTCTCGTCGTGCTGAGGTTTCGATCTCGTTCATTTGCGTTTAGTGCCCGTTGGGTGATTTTGACCTATCGGCGTTTCGATGTTCGCCAAAGACTCCTTAGCGGCTGCGAGAATCCAGCTTCGGAATGCTCGAATAGCAGGATCACCCACGCGATCATCTCTGATGACAAGTTGATAGTCGTCGGCCTGCAATTCCGGAGCCGCGATCGGACAAACGAGCCGGCCAGCCGCGATGTCCGCCTCAATCAACGGCAGAGATGCCAAAGCGACACCCAGTCCATCGACGGCAGCCTGAAGCTGAAGGTAGACATGATCTAGCTCAAAATTTCGAACGGGTACTAAGCCAGAGACATGGGCCGCCGAGAGCCATTGCGGCCACGCCGATCGCGTCGTTGTGGAATGCAACAGGACGTGCCGTCGAAAGTCGTGTGCAGTTTTCACAGCACGATCGCGCAAAATCCTTGGACTACACGCAGGAAGGCGCCTGTCCGGCATCAGCGTCTCGCATCGAATTCCGGACCCCTGCTCTATGCCGGAGCGTATGCCAATGTCGAAAGCGGCGCCGACATACCTGAGCTTGCGCGATGTCGTCGAAACTTTCACCTCGACGTTTAAATACAGTTCCTGGAATTTCGGTAGTCGCGGCAGAAGCCAGCGCAGCGCAAAGCTTGATAACACGTTGACGCGGATGACGCCGGATACGCGGTGTGCAACATCGGGCCCTCTGAGCTTGCCTGCCGCCGATGCCAGCCGCGAGAGTGCGGCACTGACATCCGTTAGGAGATCCGCACCATGGTCCGTAAGTGCGATGCCACGCGCACGTCGCTCGAACAGCGCAATGCCAAACCAGTCTTCGAGAAGCCGTATCTGCTTTCCGATGGCCCAATGAGTGACGTGCAAATCCTTCGCAGCCTCAACAAAGCTGCCGCGCCGCGCGGCGGCCTCGAAGGCTCTGATCGCGTTCAGGGGTGGTAGCTCATTTTCGCTCATGGGTGACATTTTCTCCCATCTTAGGAGAAAATATCTCAGTTGAAGGCTTGGTGTCACCAAATTAGAACAATTGGGTAAGGAGGAAAGAGCAGCGAGCTTAAATCCTGTCAGGGAGGAATCCTCACGCCGGTCAAGCCGAGAAAACAATCGGAGCTAGCTATGACGGCATTAAGCGCAAAACGCAGAAACGAGGATCGCCCGGCCGTTTCTCGCGCGCGGACGCTCTGGACCGCCTGTGCGGCGCACGCCCTGCACGACGGATACACTGATCTTATCTACCTCTTGTTGCCGATATGGCAGGCCGAATTTGGGCTCGGCTACAGCGCCTTGGCGTTTCTGCGCGGACTTGCGGCCGCGACAATGGCAGGACTGCAACTGCCGGCTGGCCGCATGGCAGAGCATGTCGGTGGTCGTACCACGCTCGCCCTCGGTACGGCATTGGCGGCAATCGGCTACGCGGCAGCAGGCTATTCGACCGGGTTAGTTGGACTATGTGTTGCGCTTGTCGCGATCGGATGCGGATTGAGTACGCAACACCCCATAGCGTCAGCTGCGGTCTCGCGCGCCTATCGAGACGACGCGCGCGGTCCCCTCGGCACTTACAATTTCGCTGGGGATTTGGGCAAGGCCGCAATTCCGAGCGGCGCATCGCTTTTGTTAGTCTTGATGTCTTGGCACCAGATGCTCTGGGTTCTCTCGGTGCTCGGCGGCATCGTCGCAGTGGCCGTGGCGATCTTTCTACCGGCGAACCTGCGGCCGATTTCCCAAGACGTAAAAGCTGAACCGCGCTCGTCCGGCGCGCGTGGAGGGTTTACGCTGCTCCTTATGATCGGAGTCCTCGACTCCAGCGTTCGGATGGGATTTCTGACGTTCCTGCCGTTTTTGCTCAGAGAACAAGGGGTGTCCCTATCGACGATCGGTCAGGCTCTTGCCTTGGTGTTTGTTGGCGGTGCTGCCGGGAAGTTTGCTTGCGGCTGGTTGGGGGCGCGATTCGGCGTCCTCGCAACAGTGCTCTTAACCGAGGCCGGTACCGCCGCCACAATTCTTCTTGTCCTGGTGCTTCCGTTAGTTCCGATGCTGCTGCTTTTGCCTATTCTCGGTGTCATGCTCAACGGCACGTCTTCGGTTCTCTACGGCACCGTTCCGGAGCTGACGCCACTAGGTCGCACAGAAGAGCAAGCGTTCGCAATCTTCTACACCGGCACGATCGGCGCGGGCGCGACGGCGCCGATTCTTTTTGGGATATTGGGAGATGCGGTGGGACCACACTGGGCCATGATGGCCACCGCAATCACGGCAGCTACAATTTTGCCGCTTGCGATCGCTTTGGCGCCACGACTTTCGGCCAGAGAGTCGATATATGACTCCGCGATGACTGCTGCCCCTAAGAAGCGCCAGATTTGAAACTGCGTTTATCGGTGGACCACTACTGATGAAGTTTGGCCGCTCGGCAATAGCCATTATGGCGACGACTCCCGCAGGCACAAATTCCTGCCTAGACATGCGGCCAGCATAGCATAAGAGGCTGCCTCAAGTTGGTGGCCCAACTGTCTGCTTTGATGCTGTGGACGGCTCCTCCACTGGCACGTGAGTGCCATGGAAGTGGGGGCTGCTGAGGCTCCCACGATTCGGAGGAGCTATCCATGCAAACGGTCATTGAAAGCAGGTTGAGCGCAACGCGCTGGGCGGTGCCCGCCTTCATCCGGGTGGAGCCTGCAATCGGTTCGGCGCCGGTATCTAGAAAGATCGGACGATCCACCTCCTGCAGGAGCGGCGCGGACTGATCAGCGCGCCGCGCTCTTTGGACGGCGCACGCATGAAAGAGTGAACGGCGTCGTGCCGCTTGCGGCGACGGCAATGAGCGCATCGACCGGTCCAATGCGGTGATATTGCACGAGCTTGGTCGCGTGTTCGACCTGATCTTCAGCGCCCTCGGTCGCGCGGAGCGGCGCCTCTTCGCCGCCGGCCATCAGCAGCAGAAGCTGCTCCCGTAGCCAATTGAAAGTCGGAATGAGTTCTGCACCGTCCTGTACTGCCAGCCGCCCTGACGTCCCGGCGCCGGCATAGATCAATCTGCCGCCTTGGCGCAGGCGCGCCTCAATGGCTGCCGCTGCCCGGTCGACTGCGCCGAGGGCCGGCCGAACCGCGGCTCCATGTTATCACTTTGGCATCAGTTCTTTGCGAGAAGACTGACCCCACACCGCTCAACCATATTGCTACCATTTTGTTCTTACAACGAAACAACGAGATCGTCCTGGAGCTATGATGACGTGGATAAGAATCCCTGCTTTTGGGAATAGATGGCGGCGGTACGAGCTGTCGGGCCAGGCCCTCGACCAGTTGCGGAACCGTGCTTGCAGAAGCCGTCAGCGGGCCGGCAAATCTCCGGCTCGGGTTTGAGCGCAGCTTTGCCTCGGTGATCGAGGCAGCTGCGCAATGCCTCCGCGAGGCGTTGTTGGGTGAGCGACACGTCGCGCGTGGTAATCGTCAAAGTCCGGCCAAACGGACGTTTGATTGCGATCAGATTGCGATGCG
>JBAUCK010000159.1:0-4579 GCA_049677525.1 Xanthobacteraceae bacterium | reverse complement strand
AGGGCGGTCCGGTCGCGCGGCTTATATCATGCGCCACGCGAGCGCCACTATAAAAATAGCCCATTTCCAAGGCTCGGTAAAAGCCCGATTTTATTGGGCTAATGAATCAGCTAGCTCCCCGCTATCGATACGGCAATCGGGCATACGAAGAACGACGCTCCGTTATTCGCCGTCAAGCGCGGCCGCACGATTACCCTTGGACTTTCGAATCCGGGGCAGAAAACGGCTTTATTCATCTGCATGGACATAGCTTTCGCCTGCTCGACGCGCTCGACGACGGCTGGAAACCGTTCTGGCTCGACACCATGCCGGTCGCACCGGGTGGCAAGGCGCGAATTGCCCTCGTCGCCGACAATCCCGGAAAATGGCTGATCGAGGGTTGGGTGGCGCCAACGCCTGGTTCGAAGTGACTTGAATTCAGCCGAGCAATGCCCTGTAGACGCGGGGCAAAGTCTCCGGCAGGTCTTCGGCGATCAAGCCCGGCCCGAACAGCGCCGCAGCCTCGCCATGCAGCCAGACCGCGGCGGAGGCAGCTTCGAAGACGGGCATGCCCTGCGCCAAGAGGCCCGCTGTGATTCCCGTCAGCACATCGCCCGCTCCGGCCGTGGCGAGGAAAGCCGGTGCGTTGCCGGCAATCGCGGCGCGGCCATCGGGCGCAGCAACCACCGTGTCGGCGCCTTTGATGAACACGACCGCGTTGGTGATCGCGGCCGCGAGCCTCGCCCGTTCAAGTTTGGAGCCGGTTTTAGTCTTGCTGTCCAACGCACCGAAATAACGGGCAAACTCACCCTCGTGCGGTGTGAGCACGCTCACCTGTTGCGGCCGGTTCTTCAACGCCTGGGCAAGCCGCCACGGCTCGCCGGCAAAACTTGTGATCGCGTCGGCGTCGAGCACGACCGCGCGCTCGCCATCAAGCGCGGCGAGCACGAGTTCGCTGGTCGCTTCATTGACGCCAAGCCCCGGGCCGAGGGCGATTGCGTTGAATCTGCGATCAGAGAGGAACGTCGTGAGTTCGCCGGCGCCGTCGACGGGCCGCACCATGATCGCGAGGTTCGTTGCGGCATTCACCGCGAGCGATTCCTGCGGCGATGCGATGGTCACGAGCCCTGCGCCCGCACGCAGCGCACCGCGCGCCGCAAGCCGGGCCGCGCCCGTCGACCACGACGGACCCGAGACGACTACCGCGTGCCCGCGATCGTATTTGTGCCCGTCGTAACGGGGCACCGGAAAATGCGCGCGCCAGAGCTTTGGTACGTTCTCGAATGTGCGCGGCGCGATCCGCGCGAGTACGTTTTCCAGAATGCCGATATCGGCGACGGAGATCTCGCCGCAATGAAGCCGTCCGGGAATCAAAAGGTGCGCGGGCTTTTTGCGAAAGAACGTGATCGTCGCTCTCGCCTTTACCGCAGCTCCCATCACCGCGCCTGAGGTGCCGTTGATGCCGCTCGGCAGATCGACCGCGACGACAGGGGCCGGTTGCGCGTTTATCGCGTCGATCATCGCACGCGCAAGTCCTTCCACCGGCCGGTCAAGGCCGGCGCCGAACAGCGCATCGACCACGACGTCGGCGCCGTTCAGGCCATGCGGCTGCGCCGACGAAACCCGCCCGGACCATTTCTTCGCCGCGAGCGCTGCATCGCCCTTGAGCCGCGCCGTCTCGCCGACGAGCAGAACTTCGACCCGGTAGCCGCGCTCGGCCAGAAGCCGCGCCGCGACAAAGCCGTCGCCGCCATTGTTGCCCGGCCCGGCGACGACAGCGACGCCGCTGCCTGAGGCTCTTTGCCGGGCGGCGCCTTCGGCGACGGCGCGACCGGCATTTTCCATGAGTTCGATGCCGGGAACCCCGCCCGCAATCGTCAGCCGGTCGGCCTCCGCCATTTCGTCAGTGCTGAGAATTTCGGTCATGCCGCGCACAGAATAGCCAAGGTGCGGAGCATGATCCCGAAAAGTGGAGGCCGGTTTTTGGAAAAGATCATGCTCTCTCCAAGAATCCAGCCCTGCACAGATACTGCGCTACCGGGCGGATTGATTTTGCACCCTTGTCCATATAATAGGCAGTGTGCCTAATTGAGCAGCGAAACTTTGCCGCGTGCCTCCGCACCAGCCGCAAAGCTTCGTCAGAACCCCTTGAAGTCAGGTCTCTTTTCAAGTGCGCACAGCCTTGGCACGGGACCTGCTAACCAACGCTCGGTTCCTGGGATGACTCTGTGCATCTTGGAGCCGGGAGATGAGACGCGATGAAAAAAATTGAGGCAGTCATCAAGCCATTCAAACTTGATGAGGTGAAGGAGGCACTCCAGGAAGTCGGCCTGCAAGGCATAACGGTCACCGAGGCGAAGGGATTCGGACGCCAGAAAGGGCATACCGAGCTCTACCGCGGCGCCGAGTACGTGGTCGATTTTCTCCCGAAAGTGAAGATCGAGATTGTCCTTGGCGATGACATGGTCGAAAAGGCCATCGAGGCGATCCGTCGCGCTGCCCAAACCGGGCGGATCGGCGACGGCAAGATCTTCGTCTCGAACATCGAAGAAGCCATCCGGATCAGAACCGGGGAATCCGGCATCGACGCCATCTGAATATGATAGCCGGCCCGACGCTTACGTCCGCCAGCCGTAAGCGTAACCGGGCCGGAGCGAGGCATTAAACACCACCACGAAAGGGTACGCATTCCATGACGACGCCAAAGAATGTCATGAAGACGATCAAGGATAGCGACGTGAAATACGTCGATTTCCGATTCACCGATCCCCGGGGCAAATGGCAGCACGTCACGTTCGACGTCACCATGATCGAAGAAGAGACCTTTGCTGAAGGCATGATGTTCGACGGTTCGTCGATCGCCGGCTGGAAGGCGATCAACGAATCCGACATGTGCCTGATGCCTGATCCGGCCACCGCGACGATCGATCCGTTCTTCGCCGAGACCACGATGTCGCTGATCTGCGACGTGCTCGAGCCGACGACCGGCGAGCCCTATAATCGCGACCCGCGCGGCATCGCCAAGAAGGCCGAAGGCATGGTGAAATCGTCCGGCATCGGCGACACCATTTTCTTCGGTCCGGAAGCCGAATTCTTCGTGTTCGACGACGTGAAGTACAAGGTCGATCCCTACAATACCGGCTTCAAGCTCGACTCCGTCGAATTGCCGTCGAACTCCGACATGGACTACGAAGGCGGCAATCTCGGCCACCGCGTCGGCACCAAGAAAGGCTACTTCCCAGTCCCGCCGCAGGATTCCGCGCAGGACATGCGCTCGGAAATGCTCGCGGCAATGGCCAAAATGGGCTGCGTGGTCGAAAAGCATCACCACGAAGTGGCGTCGGCACAGCACGAGCTCGGCCTGAAATTCTCGCCGCTCGTGACCATGGCCGACCGGCTCATCATCTATAAGTACTGCATCCAACAGGTCGCGCAGGTCTACGGCAAGACCGCGACCTTCATGCCGAAGCCGGTCTACGGCGACAACGGTTCGGGCATGCACTGCCATCAGTCGATCTGGAAGGACGGCAAGCCGGTGTTCGCCGGCAATAAATACGCCGACCTGTCGGAGACCTGTCTGTCTTACATCGCCGGCATCATCAAGCACGCCAAGGCGATCAATGCCTTCACCAACCCAACGACAAATTCCTACAAGCGTCTGGTCCCGGGCTTTGAGGCGCCGGTGCTGCTCGCCTATTCGGCGCGCAACCGCTCGGCCTCCTGCCGCATCCCCTACACCACCAACCCGAAGGCCAAGCGCGTCGAGGTCCGCTTCCCCGATCCGCTCGCCAATCCGTATCTCGGCTTCTCGGCGATGCTGATGGCCGGCCTCGACGGCGTGAAGAACAAGCTCGATCCGGGCGAAGCCATCGACAAGGATCTCTACGATCTGCCGCCGGCGGAGCTGAAAAAGATCCCGACGGTGTGCGGCTCGCTGCGCCAGGCGCTCGAGGAACTCAACAAGGATCGCGGCTTCCTCAAGGCCGGCGGCGTGTTCGACGACGACTTCATCGACAGCTATATCGACCTGAAGATGAGCGAAGTGATTCGCTTCGAGCACACCCCGCATCCGGTCGAATTCGAGATGTATTACTCGTCGTAAGCGTAGGTGTATCATCCTCCCAAAGTTGAACTTAAAGGGCGCCGCGGTGGCGCCCTTTCTTTTTCACCCGCGACACTCGAAACGCAGGGAATTACCGCACCATGATCGGAACGGTCACCGCGGCGGGGACCGGACCGGCTTTTGCCGCCGCCGGTGCATATTTCGCTGGCTTGCGCGCGCCGTCCGCATGAGCTTCGGGGACGACCAAGGTTTCGTCCGCCTCGACCCGGTTGCGGCCGTTTTCCTTGGCCTTGTAGAGCACGGCATCCGCACGTTCGATGATCTTGTCGATATTCGCAGTCGGCAGACCGGAGGCGACACCGATGCTCACTGTGACTGGAATCTGCGGACTATCGGGGGCAAGCGCCGCCGCTTCGAATGCGACGCGCACGCGCTCGCGGCGATGCAGGCGTCGGCGAGCTTGCCGGAAATGATGGCGACGAATTCCTCGCCGCCGAGCCGGCCGATAATGTCGTCGGCGCGCATTGTCTTCCGCGC
>JBAUCK010000158.1:0-16226 GCA_049677525.1 Xanthobacteraceae bacterium | reverse complement strand
GCGCTGTCGAGATCGCCGCGTGTGAGCACCGCGCGCGCGGTGAAGGTCGGCGGCGACTGGAAGACGTCGCTCGGCGCGGCGCTCCACGCCACCAGCAGCGAACTGATGCGGGCCATGACCGGCGCGGCGGCGCTGTCGGCGACGCGATTGACGATGGCGCGAACCAGACGGAGCGTCGCTTCGGCGCGCTCGACATAGCGGCCGACCCAGTACAGATTATCGGCGGCGCGGCTCGGCAACACCCCCGAGGCGCGCTGCACCGGCATGCCCTCGGCCGTCGGAAGAAGCGTCGTTTCCGCAACCGGGCCGCGCGCCAGCACCCAGGCATCGGCCGTCGCCGCGCCGTGCTGCAAGCTGACGGCGCGCGCATCCATGTTGTCGGCGATGCGCACGAAGCCGCCGGGCATGACCCGCCAGCCGTCGCCGACCTTGGCGATGAACAGCCGCAGCGTGAACGGGCGCGGCTGCAGCCTGCCGCCGCGCCAGACCGGCATGCTCGACAGCGTGACGGCTTCCTGCGCCACGTAATCGATGCCGCGCTCGCGGATCGCCTGCATCAGCGCGGCGCGCTGGCTATCATCCAGCTTGGCGCCCAGTATTTCGCTGCCCGAACTCGCACCGCCAACATGCGGATCGCTTAGATGTTCGGTGAAGGCGGCCGCGATCACCATGGTGTCGAGCTTGCCGAGCATCTCTTCGCGCATCGCGGCGCTGCCGAGCCACCAGGTCGCGACATTGGGTAATTTCAGTTCGGCGCCGAGCACGACCGGCGCCAAAGCCGGCAGGAATGCCAGCATGGCGCGCGCCTCGATCAATCCGGCGCCGAGGGAATTGATGATCGTGATCTTGCCGTCGCGCACGGCTTGCAACAGGCCGGCGGCGCCGAGCCGCGATGCGGCGTTGAGCTCGAGCGGGTCGGCGAAATCGGCATCGATGCGGCGTAACATGACTTCGGTGCGGCGCAGTCCCGACACGGTGCGAATGAAGACGCCGTCGTCCTCGACGCTGAGATCCTCGCCTTCGACCAACAACAAGCCGAGATAGCGCGCCAGATATGCGTGCTCGAAATAGGTCTCGTTCATCGGCCCTGGCGTCAACAGGCAGGCGCGGGCATCGTCGCGGTGGCTGAGCGCAAAGATTTCGGCTTGCAGCGCCTGGAAGAACGGCGCGACGCGCTCGACGCGCGTGGTGCGATAGATGTCGGGAATGCTGCGCGACAAAGCGAGCCGGTTCTCGATCGCATAGCCGGCGCCGGACGGCGCCTGCGAGCGATCGCTGAGCACCCACCACCGCCCATCGGCGCCGCGGCCGACATCGACGGCATAGAAACGCAGATGTGCGCCGCCGGGCGGAGCGACGCCGACCAGTGGGCGCAAGAATTCTGGATTGCCGGCGATCACCGCCGCGGGCAGGCGGCCGTCGCGCGTCAGCGTGCCGGGGCCGTAAGAATCGCCGAGCACCGCTTCGAGCAATTGCGCGCGCTGCAGCAGGCCCGCCACCAATTGCCGCCATTCGCCGGGCTCGACGATGAGCGGCACATGGCTCAGCGGCCACGGCCGCTCGATGCCGGCGGCATCCTCATAGACCCGATAGAACACGCCGGAGTCGTGAAGGTAACGATCCGCCGCGCCGAACCGGCGATTGATCTCGTCGCCGCCGAGCGCGCCGAGCATGGCGAGAAACGGTTGCCAATGCGCGCGCACGCGGCCGTCGGCATCCATCATCTCGTCGAACCCGCCCGGCAGCGGCCGATAGCCCGAGACCAAAGGCTCAAGCCCCGAATTCTTTGGTTCGACGGCGTCGACTTGGATGGCCATAATCTGAGAATCGGTCGGAATATCGCGCGAAGTGTTTCAGCTTCAGCGCCGCAGGTCGAGTGTCAGCGGATATTCGAGCGAGGTTTCCACGGTCGGCACCTCGATCACGCCGCCGGTAAAGCCATGATCCTGGAAGCGGGCGCGGCGGCGGCCCTCCGCTTCATAGGCATTGACCGGAAACGTATCGTGGGCGCGGCCGCCGGGATGGGCGACGTGATAGACGCAGCCGCCGAGCGAACGCTTATTCCAGGTGTCGACGATGTCGAAGGTCAGCGGCGCTTGCACGGCCACGGTGGGTTGCAGCGACTCCGGAAGATCCCAGGCCTTGAAACGCACGCCGGCGACGAATTCGCCGGAACGGCTGGTCGCCGTCAGCGGTACGCGGCGACCGTTGCATATGACCGCATGGCGATCGGCATTGAAATTCGCGACCTTGACCTGCAGGCGGTCGACCGAAGAATCGACGAAGCGCGACGTGCCGCCGGGCGTGCCTTCTTCGCCGAGCACGTACCAGGGCTCGATGGCCTGCCGCAGTTCAAGATCGACGCCGGAGCGATGCACGCTGCCGCAGAGCGGAAAGCGGAATTGGCGCTGCGCATCGAACCAGCCGGGATCGAATTCGTAGCCGGCATATTTCAGATCATCCAAGACTTCCTTGAAATCTTCCCAGACGAAATGTTCGAGCATGAAGCGGTCGTGCAGCGCGGTGCCCCAGCGCACGGGCTTGCCTTCGAGCGGCGTCTTCCAGAACGAGGAAATCAGCGCGCGGATCAGCAATTGCTGGGCAAGCGACATGCGCGCATCGGGCGGCATCTCGAACGAGCGGAATTCGACGAGGCCCAGGCGGCCGGTCGGGCCATCCGGCGAGAACAATTTGTCGATGCAGATTTCGGTGCGATGCGTATTGCCGGTTACGTCGACCAGGATGTTGCGGAACAGCCGGTCGGCCAGCCATGGCGGGATCCAGCTCATGTCGCCGGGCCGCGGCACTTTAGCGGTGGCGATTTCCAGTTCGTAGAGCAGATCCTGGCGCGCTTCGTCGATGCGCGGCGCCTGGCTCGTCGGCCCGACGAACAAACCGGAGAACAGATAAGACACCGACGGCCGCCGCAACGCGTAGAGCACGAGACTCTTGAGCAGATCCGGTCGGCGCAGGAACGGGCTGTCGGCCGCGTTCAGTCCGCCGAGCACGACGTGATTGCCGCCGCCGGTGCCGGTATGCCGACCGTCGAGCATATATTTGTCGGTGCCGAGGCGGGATTGATGCGCGTCCTCGTAAACGGCGTTGGTGATATCGACGGCTTCGCGCCAGGATTCCGCGGGCTGAATATTGACTTCAATGACGCCGGGATCTGGCGTGACTTTGAGAACATTGAGCCGCGGATCGGGCGGCGGCGCGTAGCCTTCGATGTGGATCGGCAGACCGAGGTCGGTAGCCGTCGTCTCGATGGTCGCGATCAGTTCCAGATAATCGTTGAGCGTCTCGGTCGGCGGCATGAAGACGCAGACATGGCCGTCGCGCACTTCGACCGACATCGCCGTGCGCACCGCATAATCCGAGCCTCCGCCGGGTCGCGACGGCAGACGCTGCAGCAGCAAAGCGTCAGGCGCAAGCGACGGTGAATCGGCGTGTCCCATTGCGGCGTAGTAGACGCGTGAGGGAAGCGGATGCGTGACGCGCGGATCCGACAGCGGCGTGCGCGGCGCGAACGGATCGGCCGGACCGAGATAGGGATAACTCGCCGGCCCGATATGAGGCAGCGATTGCAGCGGCAGGCGGAAGCCCACGGGTGAATCGCCCGGCAGCAAAAACAGCCGCCCGCGCCGGGTCCGCCAGATCTCGCTGAGCCAGCCGGGCTTGGCCTGTGCGGTCCAGCGCTGCATCGGCAGCACGAATCCGCGCGGCGCGCTCAGATGACTGTCGAACAGTTTCAGGATGCGCGCCCGTTCATGCGGGTCGTCGATCTTCGGATCGTTCGGATCGAAGTTCTCCGGAATGAGCCCCTGTTTGAGCATCCGGTCGACGGGGTCTTCGTAAAGCGGCTGCACATATTCAGCGGCGAGGTCGGAGCGTGCGGCGATACCCTCGACAAAGCGACGCGCATCGTCGACGGAAACTTCGCGCGTCGGCTGCTCGCACATGATCAAGTCGTCGTTGCGCCAGACCGGCACGCCGTCGCCCCGCCAATAGAGCGCAAAGGCCCAGCGCGGGATCGGCTCGCCGGGATACCATTTGCCTTGGCCGTAATGCAGCAGGCCGCCCGGCGCGAAGCGGTCGCGCAACCGGCGGATCAATGCGTCGGCGCGAATGCGCTTGGTCGGGCCGAGCGCGTCGGTGTTCCATTCGGCACTTTGATAGTCGTCGATCGACACGAAAGTGGGCTCGCCGCCCATGGTCAGGCGCACGTCGTTGCTTTTCAGATCCTCGTCGACCTTCTTACCGAGCGCGTCGAGCGCCTCCCAGGCCGCGTCGGAAAACGGCGCGGTCACACGCGGCAGCTCGCCGATGCGCTTGACACTCATGTCGAAGGTGAAGGCGACCTCAGCCGGCTCGACCGCGCCGCTGATCGGCGCCGCGGAGCGGTAGTGCGGCGTCGCGGCGAGCGGAATGTGGCCTTCGCCGCAGAACAGCCCCGATGTCGGGTCGAGCCCGACCCAGCCGGCGCCGGGCAGATACACTTCCGCCCAGGCGTGCAGATCGGTGAAGTCGACGTCGGTGCCGGAAGGACCGTCGAGCGATTTGATGTCGGGCCGCAATTGAATCAAATAACCGGAGACAAAGCGCGCCGGCAGGCCGATATGGCGCAAGATCTGAACGAGGAGCCACGCCGTGTCGCGGCAAGATCCGGAACCGGCGGCGAGCGTCTCTTCGGGCGTCTGCACGCCCGGCTCCATGCGCACCACATATTTGATCAGCTGCTGCAGGCGCTGATTGAGCTCGACCAGAAAGTCGATCGTGTTGCGCGGCTCGCGCGAGATCGAGCAGACGAATTCCTTGAGCTTAGGTCCGGCGGGCTCCGGCCCGATAAAAGCCAGCAGATCCTCGTAAACCTCCAGGTCGAATTTGAACGGCCATTTCTCCGCAGCAGGCTCGATGAAAAAGTCGAACGGATTGATGACCTCCATATCGGCGGTGAGGTCGACCGTGATCGAGAATTCGGTAGTCCTTTCCGGGCAGACAAACCGCGCCAGCCAATTGCCGTGCGGGTCCTGCTGCCAATTCACGAAATGTTGCGCCGGCGTGACAGTCAGCGCGTAATTGGGAACGCGCGTGCGGCTGTGTGGCGCGGGCCGCAGGCGCACAACCTGCGGGCCGAGATTAATCGGCCGGTCCTAGGTGTAGCGGGTCGCGTGATGAAGCCCGACAAGTATGGACATGGTTTACGCGTTACGCCCCGGAAAGTGGTCCAAGAAACCTAGAATTTCATGCAATTTCTGGGCCGCCGATCGAGGGTTTTGTCGAGACGGAGCAGTTGCGGCCGGTGTATTATGCCTCAATAGCGGCACTTGGCGACGGTGATGTGGACAAACGCTTAACCCTTAGCGATCAAATCCGTTTTTCGGCTCGCGGGACATGCGAAATTTGCGTCCCAATCGGGCCCGGAAAAGCGCATAATAAGGACGGGAAGCTGAGGAAAATTCTCGCCAAACGGGCTTTGCGTCGGTTGGGGTGAGTTCCCATGAGCAGCCAGGGTCATAAGACCATCCGCAAGGTCGGACGGAAGAAGGTTGAAGGCAGCAACGTTGTCGCCAAAGCGGCGGCGACGATCGCGCCGTCGCCGACGGTTCTCGACGCCTTTACGCTCATTTCGCAAAGCTCCCTTGACGCTATTCCGACAGGCTTTTGTGTCTGCCGCGCCGATACCAGTCTGGTGCGCTACAACAAGCGCGCCGCCGAACTGTGGGGCCGCGAGCTGCCGCTCAGCGAACCGACGGTGCGGTTTGCCGGCGAATTACGCCGCTATCGGGCCGACGGCGAGCCGCTGCACTTCGGCGCGACACCGGTTGCGCAAGCGCTGCGCACCGGCGAGCGTGTGACCGCCGCCGAGATTGTCATCGAACAACCCGACGGCAGCCGCGTTCCGGTGCTGATGAATGTCCAGCCGCTCAAAGATCATTTGGGCCGCATCGAAGGCGCCGTCTGCGGCTTTCAGGAATTGACCGAGCGCAAGCGCGCCGAAGAGGCGCTGCGTGCCAGCGAAGCCGAGCTGCAATCCGTCATCAATCGCACGCCGTTCATGCTGGTACGCTGCAGCCGCGACATGCGCTATCGTTTCATCAGCGATGCTTATGCGCATCTCATCGGCCAGACCCGCGCCGAGATTCTAGGCAAGACGATCAGCGAAGTGCTCGGCGAACAGGGCCTCGCTACGCTGCGTCCCTATACCGAGCGCGTGTTGCGCGGCGAGGCGGTCAATTTCGAATGCAATCTCGATTTTCCCAATACCGGATCGCGCCGTCTTCTCATCGCCTATCGGCCCGAGCTCGACGCCAAGGGCAAGGCCGTCGGCTGGATCGCCTCGCTGCTCGATGTCACCGAGCGGCGCCGCGCCGAAGCCGCGATGACGCGCCGCGCCGACGAGCAGAGTGCGCTCTACCGCTTTACCGACCGGCTTTATCGGGCGGCATCCTTGAACGACGTCTACGAGGCGACGCTCGATGCGATCATCGCCGCCTTGCATTGCCGCCGCGCCTCGATCCAGCGCTTCGACAGCGAAGGTGTGATTCGGTTTTCCGCCTGGCGCGGCCTGTCCGACAGTTATCGTCTCGCCGCCGAAGGCCTTTCGCCGTGGAAAGCCGATGACGTCAATCCGGAGCCGATTTGCATTGGCGATGTCGACAAGTGCCGCTTCGGCGCCGAGATCAAGGCCGCGGCGAAACAGGAAGGCATCGGCGCGCTCGCTTTCGTTCCGCTGATGGTCGCCGGCAAGGTCATCGGCAAATTCGTCACCTATTACGACGCGCCGCGCGAATTCGCCCGCGAGGACATCGATCTCACTTTGACCTTGGCGCGCCAGCTCGGCTTCGGCATCGAGCGCATGCGCGCCGATCACGCCCGCACCCGCATCGAAGCAGAGCTGCGCAAGCTCAGCGAAAGGCTCGAAGCCGAAGTCCACAAGCGGACATTGGAGCGCGACCGCATCTGGAACGTCTCCGAGGACCTGCTCGCGGTGTCGAGTTTCGAGGGCTTCTTCCCCAGCATTAATCCGGCCTGGACGCGGCTCCTCGGCTGGAACGAAGCCGAGATCAAGTCGATGAATGTCAGCGAGCTGCGGCATCCCGAAGATGCGGCGCATTCCATCGCGGCGCGCGAGCAATTGGCGCAGGGTGTGCTGACCGTGCGGCTGGAAAACCGCTTCCGCCACAAGGACGGATCGTACCGCTGGCTGCAATGGACGATGACCGAGAGCGGCGGCCTGATCTATCTCGCCGGCCGGCATGTCACCGCGGAAAAAGAAACAGCCGCGGCGCTCGAACGCGCTCAGCGGCAGACCGCGCATCTGCAGAAAATGGACGCGATCGGGCAGCTTACCGGCGGCATCGCGCACGATTTCAATAATCTTCTGATGATCGTGAGCGGCCACGCCCAGCGTCTCAAGAATCATCTGAAAGAGACCCGGGATCAGCGCGCCGTCGCCGCGATCGAAATGGCGGCGACGCGCGGCGAGAATCTGACGCGACAGCTCCTGTCTTTCGCCCGCACGCTGCCGCTGAGTCCGACCGTGATCAGCCCGGCGGAGACGGTTCACGCCATTCGCGACGTGCTGTCCGGCTCGATGTACGTCAATATCGACTTCCAGATCGAAGTGCCCGGCGACACCTGGCCGGTCCATGTCGACAAGTCGGAACTGGAACTGGTGCTGGTCAATCTTAGCGTCAATGCGCGCGACGCCATACCTTTCAGCGGCGGGCGCGTCGTGATCGCGGCGGAAAATGTGGAGATCGAGCCCGGCCATTTGCCGGAGGAGCTCAGCGGCGACTTTGTCGCGCTGAGCGTCGCCGACAACGGCTCCGGCATTCCGCACGACCTGTTGTCGCGCGTCGTCGAGCCGTTCTTCACCACCAAGGGTCCGGACAAGGGCACCGGGCTGGGCCTGTCGCAGGTCTATGGTTTTGCCCGCCGGTCAGGCGGCACGGTGGCGATCGACAGCGAGCCCGGCCGCGGCACTACAGTGACGGTCTATCTGCCGCGCAGTCATGCCGCGGTGGCGGCGCCGTCGCCGCAGGACGACGGCCAATATGTTGCCGCCGAGCGGCAGACCGTACTGGTGGTTGAAGACAATGCCGATGTGCGCAATGTCGCGGTGTCGCTGTTGAAAGAACTCGGCTATCGCACCATCGAGGCCGAGACCGCACCCGCCGCGCTGGAAGTTCTGGCCAACGGCAAAAGCGTGCGGCTTGTCTTCAGCGACGTCGTCTTGCCCGGCCAGATCGACGGCTTGGCGCTGGCGCGAACGGTTTGCAGCGAATATCCGCATATCCCGGTGGTGCTGACCACGGGCTACACCAAGGTTTTCGAGACCGATCCGGAATTTCCGCTGCTGCGCAAACCCTATCAGATCGCGGCGCTGGGGCGGGTCATTCACGACGCGCTCGATGCCGCGGCGAAGCGGCCATAGTCGGCAAGCTGAGTTCGCCAGCTGAGAGGCCTATCCGAGGCTCACCAATCGGCGCCGGACATCAGGGTCGTGCGCTGTCAATCTCGATCAGCCGATGCCTTGACGAAATCGATAAAGGCCCGCAACGGCGCCGGCACGAGACGCCGTCCGGGATAGTAGAGGAACATTCCCGAGAAGCGCAGCCACCATGGCTCGAGCACGGGTTCGAGCACTCCGCTTTTGAAATAAGAGCGCAGCCAGTCCTCGAAGATGTAGATGATGCCGGTGCCGGCGACGGCGGCTTCGACCGCGAGATCGTTCGCCCCGCCGATGCCGACAAGAAGCGGCCCCGTCGGGTCGACGCGCACCACCTTGCCGTCGCGCTCGAACTCCCACGGCGGCATCGTTCCGCGCGAAGCGGCGCGCAGGCAGGCATGACCGAGCAGATCGCGCGGATGCGCGGGGCGGCCGCGGCGGTTGAGATAAGCGGGGGCGGCGGCGGTCGCAAAACGCTGCACGCGCGGCCCGATCGGCACCGCAATCATGTCCTGCTCCAGCCGCTCGTCGAAACGGATGCCGGCGTCGCAGCCAGCCGCCAGCACGTCGACAAAGCTGTCTTCGGCGATCACCTCGAGCTTGATGTCCGGATGGGCGGCGAGAAACGGCGGCGCGATCGCGGGCAGCACCAGCCGCACCGCGCTGACCGGGATGTTGAGGCGAAGCGTACCCGCCGGCCGCTCGCGAAAGCCGTCCACCACATCGAGCGCGGCGTCCACCTCGGTCATTGCCGGGCCGAGCCGTTCGAGGAGCCGCGCCCCCGCCTCAGTCGGAACGACGCTGCGGGTGGTGCGGTTGTAGAGCCGCACGCCCAGTTGCGCTTCGAGCCGGCGCACCGCTTCGCTCAGTCCGGACGCGCTCACGCCGCTGGCGCGTGCACCGTCGCGATAACCGCCGGCGCGCGCCACCGCCAGAAACGCGTTCAAATCGCCTAGATCGGCTTTCATTGTTCATAAATCCGCACCGCTTGTGCGGATTGATTAACTTATTACACGCGCCGGCTACGCCTAGCTCTGCGTGGTCTTCAGAGGAGATCGATCATGTCCAGCATCGGCCAGTCCGGCCCCTTCACCGCAACGTTCACGCTTGGCGACCGCAGCGTTCGTCGCATGGGTTATGGCGCCATGCAGCTCGCCGGGCCCGGCGTATTCGGCCCGCCCAAGGATCGTGGCGCGCGGCTTGAACCACATCGACACCAGCGATTTCTACGGCCCGCACATTACCAATCAGCTGATCCGCGAAGCGCTGCATCCCTATCCCGACGACCTTGTCGTCGTCACCAAGATCGGCGCGCGACGCGGCGCGGACGGCTCGTGGAATCCGGCTCTGTCGCCCGAGGAACTCACGCAGGCCGTCCACGACAATCTCCGCAATCTCGGGCGGGATGTTCTCGACGTGGTGAACTTTCGCAGCATGCACGGCGTCAGCGACGGGTCACATGGGCCCGGCGAAGGATCGATCGCGGCATCGTTCACCGTGCTCGCCAAGCTGCAGCAGCGGGGCTTGGTGCGTCACATCGGGCTGAGCAGCGTCACGCCTACGCAGGTCGCGGAGGGGCGTAGCATTTGCGATATCGTCTGCGTGCAGAACCATTATAACCTTGCGCATCGCGGCGACGATGCGATGATCGACGATCTGGCCAAAAACGGCATCGCTTATGTGCCGTATTTTCCGCTCGGCGGCTTCAGCCCGCTGCAGTCGTCCACTTTGTCTGCTGTCGCTGCGCGCTTGCGCTCAACGCCGATGCAGGTGGCGCTCGCTTGGCTCCTTCACCGCGCGCCGAACATTCTCCTCATCCCCGGCACCTCGTCGGTTGCGCATTTGCAGGAAAATCTCACCGCGGCCGCGTGCGGGCTGCCGGACGATGCGATCAAGGAGTTGGACACTGTGACGAGCGTCGCCGCGGCCTGACAGCAGACGTTGGCGCCGGCTACGATGTCGCTTTGGCCAGCTTCGCCGCGGGCAAGCCGAGCTCGCGGCGAATGTCTTCGGTGTGCTCGCCGAGTTGCGGCGCCGGCCGCCGGAACGGCTCGGGCATCGCCGAAAAGCGCGGGATGACATTATGCATGGGGATACTGCCCAGATCGCGGTCTTCAACTTCGACGATCGCTTCGCGCCCGGCGATATAAGGATCGCTGATCAAGTCGGCAACCGAGCATACCGGGCCGACGGTGACGCCGGCCGCCTCGAACAGCGCCCGATTCTCGGCCTGGCTGCGCTGCGCGATGAAAGCGCTGATGATCTCGTCGAGCTCGTTCCTATGCGCGACCCGCGCGGTGTTGTCGATGAAGCGCGGATCGGTTTTCAGTTCAGGCCGCCCAATCGTCTCCATGATCTTTTCCGCCATCGACTGCATCGAGCCCGACATCGCGACATAGCGATCGTCCTTGCAGCGATACACATTGCGCGGTGCGGTATGCGAGGACTGGTTGTCCGAACGCATGGTCGGCTGGCCGAGGCGGATATGCGCCGCCTCAGCTCCAACCATGGCGTGAATCGGCTCGAACAAAGAAAGATCGATGACCTGGCCTCCCGCGCCGCCTTGCTCGACCGCGCGCAGCGCCGCGAGCACCGCGGCCGCGCCATAGAGTCCTGAGATCATGTCGGCGAGCGCCAGCGGCGGCAAAGTTGGCGGCTTATCGGCATGTCCATTCATGAAGGCCCAGCCGGACATAGCTTCGACCAGAGTGCCGAAGCCCGGTTTCTTGCGCCACGGCCCGGTCTGGCCCCAGCCGGAAACGCGCAAGATGATGAGCTTGCGATTCCGCCGCAGTAGGTCGTCGGGGCCCATGCCCCAGCGCTCCAGCGTTCCGGGCACGAAATTCTCGACCAGGATTTGCGCGGTATCGATCAGCCGCCACAGAAATTCGCGGCCGTCGTCGCTCTGCAGATCGAGCGCGACGCTGCGCTTGTTGCGCGAATAAACTTTCCAGAAGACTTCGATGCGCTTGACCCGCCAGCTGCGCAGATCGTCGCCCTTGCCGGGACGCTCGACTTTGATGACGTCGGCGCCGTAGTCGGCGAGCACATGCGTGGCCATATTACCGGCGACGAGCCGCGACAGGTCGACGACGCGCACGCCGTCAAGCAGGCCCGCGCGTGCGGCATCGAATGTCTTGATCTTGGCCATGGCTGTCCCTCGCGCTGCCGCCGCCGCAAGGCTGCGGTTGCAATATACAGAATCCAAGTCTGTGCATCCAAGCGGCGTCGGCGTCGAGACGGCCTTGACCGACCGACTAGCTTTTGATGGGGCGAGAAACCTGCGAAAAACTTGTCAGCCTTCCACGACCAGGCTCGCGGCCTTAACTTCGCCGTCTGTGATGTAGTGATTGACCTGTTTGCTGGCGAGCCGTTGACCAGCTTTATATAAATTGATCTCGCCGATGACTTCGCTCTTTCTCAGTTCGTCAATGATGTAATCGCGCTCCGCGTTGGTATCCGAATCCGTGGCATGCGTGATCTGGAGCGTGAGCCGCGTTAAAGAGATGCCGGTGTCTTTGGTGCCGGCTCCGATCCAGTGGACGCATTCTGCGTCGGGCGGACGGTCGGTGTTGAGCCAGAAACTCGCTTTTCCGAGATCGGCCTCGGCATGGGCGAGGCTCAAAGCCCAGAATCGAATGTGATGGCGCTTGCGCGGGCTGTCATCGATCGCCTTCTGAAAGCCGATGTCTTGACCGCGCCCAAAAAGATAAAGGGTGCTGAATGGGGCTGTCGGATAGGGCGAGTTGAATACGAATGCGCGGACCATGCGCCACGAGCTTGCCAAACCGAGCCGATCGGTCTCCGACCAGCCTGTGCGTTTAAAGGCGGCTTCAAGCTGTTGCCGTGTGCCCGTCAGCACGAGATTGACCGGGTCGCCGGGCAATCCGTCTCCGGTAATTGTGAAGCGAGGCACGCGCTTGCGCAGGAGAGTTTTAAGGCCGGTGCGAACGATGCGCGGCAGGACAATATAGGCCGCTATTCCATAAGTGACGGCCAGAGCCAGCAGCGTCGGCAGCCGGCGGTCCGTGAACTTAAAGACAAAAACGATCAGCCAGACGGTGAGGATGCCAAGCCCCAGGACCAGCGCGCGGCGCAATAGGCGCTTCAGTAATCTCACGATCCGGGTCCGAGTTCTGCGAAGCTTCGCTCAGCCGCTTCTTTGACGGCTTTTGCCATATTACTGCGAAGTTAAGTGCGCCGAAAAGGATGTCAAAAATCGTAGAGGTGGTTTCACGCCATAGACAGCGGCGCATCTATCCCAAAGTACTGCCGCGCCGTTCGGCAGGCGTCATCTCCAGGCATACAGGCTTTACAGACGTCCGGTCGCCGATCGTAGATCGCGCAAGACGCCGCAACGCCGACCTTCCCGACAAGGGCGGCACAGCGGTCGCCGTTGCACCGCATGCGCCCGCGCGCATCATCGACAAGCGCGCGGGGAATCCAGCTGATATCGGCTTCGCTTTCCAGCGAGAACCGCGGCCACTCCGCGGAAAAGGAGCAGCATGCGCCGCAACTCTGACACGCAGCCGAGCTGAGCTCGGCCTCTTGCGCTGCGCCGTCGTTCACTTGATCTTGAGTCTGACCGCGGACTCCTTGCCGCGACTGTTCTCGATCTCGTATTCAACGGCCTGTCCGTCATTGAGCGTGCTCAGTCCGGCCTGCTCGACGGCGGAGATGTGAACGAACGTGTCCTTGCCGCCGCCCGACGGCTGAATGAACCCATATCCTTTGGTCGGATTGAACCACTTCACGGTACCCGTGGCCATTTCAGTCTCCGTTGCTTGCCATCGAATTCAAAGATTGGCGTCGTTTTGCGCCACCGGAATATTTCCGATCAGAAGCGCGGACCGCGCGGCGGCCCGCTGCGGCCGGAAGCGTCCGGGGTCACGC
This sequence comes from Xanthobacteraceae bacterium, assembly GCA_049677525.1. GTDB lineage: Bacteria > Pseudomonadota > Alphaproteobacteria > Rhizobiales > Xanthobacteraceae > BOG-931. The sequence goes on along the minus strand of JBAUCK010000158.1, from coordinate 2,881 downwards.
GTTTCTTCATCGGTAGCAATCCTTCGCGCTGCAGCTTTTTGCGCGCGAGCTTGCGGGCACGACGGATGGCTTCCGTCTTCTCCCTGACTCTTCTCTCGGAGGGCTTTTCGTAATGGCCGCGCAGCTTCATTTCGCGGAACATGCCCTCGCGCTGCATCTTCTTCTTTAGCACTTTGAGGGCTTGATCGACATTGTTGTCACGGACGAGGACCTGCACGAGGCATTCCTTCTGGGTCGAGCGGTTAAGTGGACCGACCGTCAAGCCGCTCGGGCCAGTGACGCACGGCTGTAGCCGGATCTCTTTCCCGTCGGGACGCGGCGCGAACCGAGGTCGATATCGCGCCTCAGACAGGCAATGTGCTACCCATCAGAAGAAACGGCGGCCTTTGCATCGCCGTTTGCGGGCCGTTTTCACAACGACCGCATCGTTGGCTTATAGAGACTGACAGTTTTGTCAATGCCCCGGTCAGACCGATCCGTTCAGTCGGAATGCTCGCTCAGCAGCACGTGGAGCGCCGCCTTTCCCGCGCGGCTCGCCTCGGTCATGGTCTCGAAGAAAATGTCCGAGCATTCAATCGCGCTGTTTCTGCCGGCCCGGTAAATCTCCCAACGCCAGGGATGCGGCGGCGGCCCCCTGCGTTTTACGACAACAGAAAAATCGGCATGGACAATCATTGATGGTTCAATTTAGCGGATTGCTCTCGGTTTCGGGTTAACGAAACGGTCATCTTCACTGCGTGTCTCGCGACAGGCGATCAAAATCATCGAGAACGGCCTTGATCAACGTTTTCCGGCGGGGGTCTTGCCCGGAGGGTGTGGCCGCGAACGCAGATAGCAGGTAACGCACCTTGTCTGCCACTTCTTCCCAAGTCGACGCTTGAGTCGCGATCAATTGGTCTTCCAACTCGTCCTGCGTCCTCCGCAAAGCTTGTTCATTGGCGGCGACCTCAGCCAACAGCCGGCGGAGATCGGTTGCCTTCTGCGCGGCCATTCCGCGGTGGTGATCGAGATCGACGGCGTTGTCCGTCATGGACTGGCGTCTCCATCCAAAGCGCCGCGAGGATCGGGCGGATCGATCGGCCTTCGGGGAAGAGGATACCGCGAACTTGCGTACAAACGGCGGATCTCCGCGCTCTCGTACCTTGATCCGTCGACCTCGAGATAGGTGCCGACAAGGGACTGCGGCGAAAGGTCCTCGATGGCGAAACGGATCGCCTCCGCAGCCTGTGCAAAGCGCTTGTAACTGAGCGGCTGACGCCGGCCATTGCTGGCTTTGGAAGAGAACAACTCGGCGCTCATACCGTAGTCGAATGATTCGTCGATGTCCGTGGAGCTCATTCTCTGCACGCCTCTGCGAACTCGGGCCGCGCGATCTGAAAAAGAGAACCCCGCCGAATGGCGGGGCTCTCTCGAATTCAGCTCTTGTTCGGGTCCTGGCCGGGCTTCTGAGCAGGCTGCTGCGTCTGCTGCTGCCCTGGCTTTTGGCCGGGCTGCTGACCCTGCTGCTGATCCGGCTTATTCGTTTGGTGCGGCTGGCCCTTGTTGTCCTGTTCCATATAAATCCCCGAAAAATCGCTGAAACATGATTTGAATGTCTATCATCCAAACTACTACAAGTACTTATGCTCTACACGGACTAAAACCAGGACCTGAGCGAAATATATACCTGAAAATATGAATCACTCTTCCGTTCAGTAAGTTAAGTTGGAGAGACCGATGATCGGTCACTCTAAAAAGGCTGTTTTCGTCATCGTCAACACGGCCACGCAGGACAATGCTCAATTTCCCGAACCAAAGCCGAGTTTTTGACCCAACCCGATGCGCCATTCGATTCTGGGGACACGACAGTGCGATGGAATGGTCGTTCTTCGTCACTGTAGAAGCGCTCAAGCGGCTAGAACCGAAACTCGATAGCAACGAGGCGAGCTTGCTGCTTGCCTTCGATGCCCATCGGCCGGCGATCTACGCCGCGGCAACCAAGATGTATAAGCGCGAGAAGAAAGGTTCCTACGAACTCCTGGCAAGGGATTTTTGATGTCACGTCGAATATCTACGCTGTTGAACGGCTTTTGCCGCGTGGGCTGCTCCGACGCTATTGGTGCGGGCGAGATTAGTTCGGGCGAGTAAATCCGGCGACGATCCAGCCGCTAATGAACAAAATCGCAAAGGTGCCGCAAGCCGGCGCGAAGGCAAGAGTTGCGTAGCTAGTGTAGGCGGCGATCGAGACGTGACGCAGCATGGAAATCTGTTGATATGCGAAAACGAAAATGAAACTGATCCATATCAGCGAGGCCACGGCCCAAAGTCGGAACATGCTGCCATGTGGATTCATCTGATCATCCGTTACGGGGACGACGCGCCTCACCCACTTACATCAACCTCAACAGAGGCGGCACATCATCAACCGGACGTTGGACAACCAGCGATTTTACCGGGCCGCAATTTTCGCAGCTATATCCATTGAGTTCCCAATCATTGCGATCGGGATGAGGTTCGACCTCCGTAAGCCTGATGCTTGCGCTGGATAACGTCCAGAATCTTTCCCACTTTCGGGACTGACGGCTTCTTCATACAATGAAGGAGCAACCGATGAGTGACGAGAATCCGATGGGTCAGGTGATCCAGATCGATGAAGCCCGGATCCGAGACCATCTGGGTGAGGTGGTTCGTGGCACGGTGGAAGAGACATTGAATGCGATGCTGGATGCTAAGGCAGACCAGCTCTGTGGCGCCGGCCGTTATGAACGGAGCCGGGCGCGGCAGGACACCCGAGCTGGCAGCTACGAACGAACGCTGCAGACCAGCGCCGGCGAAGTAAGCCTCAAGGTACCAAAGCTGCGGCGCCAGACCTTCGAGACCGCGATCATCGAGCGGTACCGCC
>JBAUCK010000157.1:0-21560 GCA_049677525.1 Xanthobacteraceae bacterium | reverse complement strand
AAGCGGGTGCCGGCGCGACGCGAGCCCGCGAGACGCGAGACCGCGAGACGCGTGGAAAGATGGGCGATCATAGGCGCACTCCTTGGTGGGCTTGAAAATCAGGTCCGCTCGATCAAGCGCACCCCTTCTGGACCCGCGACAATAGCAGTCGAGGCGAGGCCGATGAACAAGCCATGTTCCATGACGCCGGGGATCGCGGACAGCCGTTCCGCAAGCTCCTGCGGGTTGGCGATACGCTGCAACCGGGCGTCGAGGAGCCAGTGCCCGCCATCCGTGACCAAAGGATGGCCGTCTTTGCCAAGCCGCAGCACGGCCGGCCCGGGGCAGCCCAAGGCGGCAGTGGCGGCCTCGACCGCGCGGCGGGTAGCCAGCGCCCCGAACGGCACGATTTCGATCGGCAGCGGAAAACGGCCCAAGACCGGCACCAGTTTCGAGTGGTTGGCGATCACCAGCATTTTGGCCGAGGACGAAGCCACGATCTTTTCACGCAGCAGCGCCCCGCCCCCGCCTTTGATCAAGCTGAGATCGGGCGCAATCTCGTCGGCGCCATCGACCGTCAGATCGAGCTCCGGGGTCTCGTCGAGCGTGGTCAGCTTGATGCCGAGCCGCTCGGCCTGGGCCCGCGTCGCCTCCGATGTCGGCACGCCGACGACATTAAGGTCCGCTTTGACCCGCTCCGCCAAAAGGTCGACGAAATGTGCTGCGGTCGAGCCGGTGCCGAGGCCGAGCCGCATGCCCGGGCGCACGAAATCCACGGCGCGGGCTGCGGCGGCCCGTTTTTGCGCGTCAGCGTCCATTTGTCTGCCGGAGTTCATGGGGCGGTGTTTAGCCGCCTTCCGGCGGCGAGCCTAGAGGCTTGCCTAGGGCCTTTTGGCCCTTTAGGCGAATGTCCATGCACGCCCCCCTGCGCACCATTGTCTTCGACCTCGACGGCACGCTGATCGATACCGCGCCGGACCTCATCTCAACGCTGAATCTAACGCTGACTCGCGAGGGTATGGCATCCGTGCCCTCTGAGGAGGCGCGGAAAATGATCGGCGGCGGCGCGCGCGGCATGATCGAGAAGGCGCTGGTCGCCGAAGGCCGCGCCGACGTGAAAGCCGACCTCGACCGCATGTTCGGCGATTTCGTTGCCCATTATGCCGCCCATATCGCGGATCACTCACGCCCTTTTCCGCTTCTCGAGACGACGCTCGATCGTCTCGCCGCCGACGGCTATCGGCTCGCGGTCTGCACCAACAAGCTTGAATGGCTGTCGGTGCGGCTTCTCGATACGCTTAACCTGACCCGGCACTTCGCCGCCATTTGCGGCCAGGACACGTTTGGCATGCAAAAGCCCGACCCGGAAGTGCTCCGGCGCACCATCGCGAAAGCCGGCGGCGCGCCGGACCGCGCCATCATGGTCGGAGATTCCGGAACCGACGTGCGTACCGCCCGTGCCGCCGCGCTTCCCGTCATTGCCGTCACCTTCGGCTACAGCGAAGTGCCGATCGAGACCCTGCAGCCGGACCGCCTGATCAGCTCCTATGGCGAGCTTGAAGCGGCGATCCGCGGCATCGAGGCGGCAGCCTAGTGGGCAGGCCCGAAAATTCATGGACCGTCAGGGGTTTATCCGGCAAAATCCGCCCCTATCTAAAAGGGTATGAAAAACGTGCGGCCACACGAACTGGAAAGCGCGCAAAAAGGCGCTTATGGCGGCGTCAGCGGACGGCCGGCTTTGGTCGATCCGTTCGGCCGCGCCATCAGCTATTTGCGCGTCTCGGTGACCGACCGTTGCGACTTCCGCTGCGTCTATTGCATGGCGGAGAACATGTCGTTTCTGCCGAAGGTGGAAGTGCTGTCGCTGGAAGAGCTCGACCGCGCCTGCTCGGCCTTTGTCGCGCGCGGCGTCAAAAAGCTCCGGCTCACCGGCGGCGAGCCGCTGGTGCGCCGCGGCGTGATGACGCTCGTGGAGTCTTTGTCGCGGTATCTGCGCTCGGGCGACCTCGATGAATTGACGCTGACCACCAACGGCTCGCAGCTCGCCAGATACGCCGCCGAGCTCAAGGCGCACGGCGTTCGCCGTATCAATGTGTCGCTCGATACGCTTGATGCCGACAAATTCCGCGCTATCACGCGCTGGGGCGATCTCGATCAGGTGCTGGCCGGGATCGATGCGGCGCAGGCCGCCGGCCTCAAGATCAAGATCAACACGGTGGCTTTGCGCGACGTCAATGAAGGCGAATTGCCGGAACTCATCGAATGGGCGCATGGCCGCGGCATGGATCTGACGCTGATCGAAGTCATGCCGCTTGGCGAAATCGGCGGAGGCCGTCTCGAGCAATATCTGCCGCTGTCCATGGTGCGAGCGCGGCTCGCCGAGCGCTTCACGCTCGAAAACATCGACTACCGCACCGGCGGACCGGCGCGTTACGCGCGGGTTGCGGAGACCGGCGGCACGCTCGGCTTCATCACGCCGATGACCCACAATTTCTGCGAATCCTGCAATCGGGTGCGGCTCACCTGCACCGGCACACTTTATATGTGCCTCGGCCAGGACGACGCCGCCGATCTGCGCAAGCCGCTGCGCGCCTCGGAAGGCGACGATCTGTTGTTGGCTGCCATCGACGAAGCCATCGGCCGCAAGCCCAAAGGCCACGATTTCATCATCGACCGACGCCACCAGCGGCCGGCACTGTCCCGCCATATGAGCGTGACCGGCGGCTGAACCCGCGCATAATCCGGAAAAGTGGATACCGGTTTTCCGAAAAGATCATGCGCAATCAAAATCCCAGGATGCCATCAGTCGCCGCGGCGGTAATTCGCTCCGCGACATCGCGCCTCAGCGTCGCGACATCTCGCCGGCACGGCACCTGATAGTCTCACTGCGATTAGCCAGCGGGGGCGTTACGCCGGTCAACGAGGTGAAGAGAGAGTTCCCATGATTTCGGCCCGGATGTGCGCGAGCGCATCCGGGCCGAATGATTCAGGAGAGGTGCTGCAACATGGTTGCCGCCGCCTGCATCTCGGCCAAGCGATAGGCGTCGCGCTCGAGCGCGATCTCGTCGCGGCCCCATTGTTCCGTGTTCCAGTCCTCATCGACATGCGCCGCACGCCAGGCGTCATCGACCGACAATTCGCCGCGCATCAGCGCAAGCGCGATCAACGCCGAGCCCGTGAGCGTTGTCGCGGAATGCAACGCACCGAGCCGCCAGGCATCCTCGGGGATCGCGTCGCTTGCTGCCTGCAGCGCCGGTGCAGGCTGCAGGATGTGAACGACCCCCTCGCCGGTCTTGAAGTCGGCGCCGAGCTTTGACTTCGCCCAGCGTAAAATCGGATCCCAGAGCCGTGCCTGACGCTCGCGCAGGGTCTGCGGGCTCTCCGCCCGATAAAACAGCAGATCGGAGCCGAGATATTTCTGGATCTCGGCTTTCACCGGGACGGGCGCATCCGCCACGCCGTCGATGATGGAGTTGGCAAGCCGCGTCAGCGGCATCTTGGCCGGATCAATCTGTTCGCGCTGCGCCTCCCATTCCGCGGCCAAAGCCTGCGCCAGCGGCAGGGTTGGCGCCGCAAGGGGCCGGCGCGCCGGCGTATAGACCGGCTTGTCGTCGAGCCGCACCACATACCCTTCCGCCGGGCCGCTTGCCACATCGGCATGCGTGTAGAAGCGCTGCCGTAGCGCCGGACGGGCATTGCGGCGCGCCGCCGCCATCGGGTCTTGCGGCGCGTCATGTGGCTCCATGGTTTCGAACAGCTCACCCATCGGAAATAATCTAACCTATTTTATCTCATTCTTTCAGTTAGTTATGCCTCTCGCCTCGGATCGGCAAGATGCCGGTTTCGGAGGTTCCGCTCCCTGCCCAGCCAGTCGCGGCTTTGTTAACGGCCGAACGGCGGAAAACCCTGTCTTAACAAGCAGAAGCGGTGGAAATCCCATCCCCGCTCGACTACTATCGCGGTCCGGATTCGGCTAGGGGCCCCCGGGAGGAAAGAAAATCCACGCGGCAGCGTACATACCGCCAATCAAAGAGCGGGTGCTGCGTGTACGAGGAGTCAATGAAACCAACCGATATTTCGGTCCCGGATTATTTCCACAAGGTCGTGGATTGCCAGTGGGCCTGTCCAGCGCACACGCCGGTTCCTGAATACATCCGCTTGATCGCCGCCGGCCGCTATAGCGACGCCTACATGATCAATTGGGAATCGAATGTGTTTCCGGGAATTCTCGGACGCACCTGCGATCGCCCTTGCGAACCGGCCTGCCGACGCGGCCGCGTCGAAAAAGATCCGGTGGCGATCTGCCGGCTCAAGCGCGTCGCCGCCGACTTCAAGGACGACATCCGCGAGCGCCTGCCCAAACCCGCCGAAAAGAAGAACGGCAAGCGCATTGCGCTTGTCGGCGGCGGCCCCGCCTCGCTCGCGGTGGCGCGCGATCTCGCACCAATGGGCTACAAATGCGTCGTGTTCGACCAGGATCCGAAATCCGGCGGCATGATGCGCACGCAGATCCCGAAATTCCGCCTGCCGGAAACGGTGATCGACGAGGAATGCGACTACATCCTCAATCTCGGCATCGAGTTTTGCGGCAACAAACGTATCGACAGTTTAAAGGCGCTGCTTGCCGACAATTTCGACGCGATCTTTGTCGGCTGCGGCGCGCCGCGCGGCCGCGATCTCGATATTCCCGGCCGCAAGGAAGCGGCGAAGAACGTCCATATCGGGATTGATTGGCTCTCCAGCGTCTCGTTCGGCCATATCGACAAAATCGGCAAGCGCGTCATCGTGCTTGGCGGCGGCAACACCGCGATGGATTGCTGCCGCTCCTCGCGCCGCCTGGGCGGCGAGAACGTGAAGGTCATCGTGCGCTCCGGCTTCGAAGAGATGAAAGCGTCTCCTTGGGAAAAGGAAGACGCGATGCACGAGGACATCCCGATCATCAATTACCTGGTGCCGAAGGAATTCACCCACGACAACTGCAAGCTCACCGGCGTCGTATTCGAGAAGGTCAAGGCGGTGCCAGACGAGAAGGGGCGCCGTCTTCTCGTGCCGACCGGAGAACCGGACCAGCTTTTCCTCTGCGACGAGGTGCTCGTCGCCGTCGGCCAGGAGAACGCCTTCCCCTGGATCGAGCGCGATTGCGGCATCGAGTTCGACAAATGGGACATGCCCAAGGTCGATCCGAAGACCTTCGTCTCGACCAATCCGAAGGTCTTCTTCGGCGGCGACGCCGCCTTCGGACCGAAGAATATCATCTGGGCGGTGGCGCACGGCCGTGAGGCGGCGATTTCGATCGACCGCTTCTGCCGCGGCGAAGACATCAATATGCGTCCGGCGCCGCATGTCGGCGTCTCGAGCCAGAAGATGGGCATCCACGAGTGGTCTTACGACAACGAGATCACGCTCGATAAGCGCTACCGGGTGCCGCATCGCGCAAAGGTCGTGGCGCTGCGCGACATCAAGGCCGAGGTCGAACTCGGCTACGACATCGAGCTGGCGCTGAAGGAAGCCGAGCGCTGCCTCAATTGCGATGTGCAGACGGTGTTCACCGGCCAGCTCTGCATCGAATGCGACGCCTGCGTCGATATCTGCCCGATGGATTGCATCACCTTCACCGCGAATGGCGAAGAAGCCGATCTGCGGCAGCGGCTGCAGGCGCCGGCGAAGACCCTGACCCAGGACCTCTATATTGCCAACAATCTCAAGACCGGCCGCGTCATGGTGAAAGACGAGGACGTCTGCCTGCATTGCGGGCTGTGCGCCGAGCGTTGCCCGACCGGCGCCTGGGACATGCAGAAATACCTGATCGACATGACTCACGCGGAACAAGCATGCCACTCCAAAGCGTAAACGACTTCGTCGTCCGGTTCGCCAACGTCAACGGCTCGGGATCAGCGAGCGCCAACGAAATGTTCGCCCGCGCGGTGTTGCGCATGGGCATCCCGGTCGCGCCGCGCAATATTTTCCCCTCCAACATCCAGGGCCTGCCGACCTGGTACGAGGTGCGCATTTCGGAAGCCGGCCATCTCGGCGCCCGCGGCGGCACCGATTTCATGGTGGCGATGAATCCGCAGACCTGGGGCAAGGACGTCGCCGGCATCGAGCCCGGCGGCTATCTGATGTTCGATTCGACGAAGCCTCTGCCGGCGTCGAAATTCCGCGACGACATCACCGTCATCGGCGTGCCGCTCACCGCCATCGCCAATCGCGAATATACCGAGCCGCGCCAGCGCCAACTGTTCAAGAACATCATCTATCTCGGCGCGCTCTCGGCGCTCCTCGACATGGATGTCGGCGAGATCGAGAAGCTGATTGCCGAGCAGTACAAGGGCAAGGAGAAGCTGTTCGACGCCAATAAGCATGCGCTGCATCTCGGCCGCGACTGGGTGATGCTCAATCTCGAATACCCGATCGGGTTGCGCCTGAAGCGCGCCAACACGGTCGGCGACCGCGTTTTCCTCGAAGGCAATGCGGCGGCGGCGCTGGGCGCGGTCTATGGCGGCGCCACCGTCTGCGCCTGGTATCCGATCACGCCGTCGTCGTCGCTGGCCGAGGCTTTTACCCGTTACTGCAACCGGCTGCGCGTCGACGCCGACTCAAAGCAGAACAAATTCGCCATCGTGCAGGCCGAGGACGAGCTCGCCTCGATCGGCATCGTGATCGGCGCCGGCTGGAACGGCGCGCGCGCCTTTACCGCGACCTCAGGTCCTGGCATTTCACTGATGCAGGAATTTCTGGGGCTCGCTTATTTCGCCGAGATCCCCTCCGTCGTCTTCGACGTGCAGCGCGCCGGGCCTTCGACCGGTATGCCAACGCGCACGCAGCAGACCGATATCCTGTCCTGCGCCTACGCCTCGCACGGCGACACCAAGCACATCCTGTTGTTTCCGGAAGACCCCGCCGAGACCTTCGAATTCGGCGCCATCTCCTTCGATCTCGCCGACCGGCTGCAGACTCCGGTCTTTGTCATGATCGATCTCGATATCGGCATGAACCATCGGCTGTGCCGCCCGCTCGCCTGGGACGACGCGCGCAAATTCGACCGCGGCAAGGTGATGACCGCAGCGGCGCTCGAAGCCGGCAAGGACTTTGGCCGCTATCTCGACGTCGACGGCGACGGCATCCCCTATCGCACCTATCCGGGCACTCATCCGAGCAAGGGCGCGTTCTTCACCCGCGGCACCTCGCGCGACCGCTATGCCCGCTATACCGAGGACGGCGCGGCTTACGCCGACAACATGCAGCGGCTGCTGCGCAAATTCGAGACCGCCAAGGACCTCGTGCCGCGGCCGCTTCTGGCCAATGCGCAGAAGCCGACCAAATACGGCGTGATCTATTTCGGCTCGACCTCGCCGGCGATGGACGAAGCGATCCAGTTGCTCGAAGCCAAAGGCCAGCATCTCGACCGCATGCGCATTCGCGCCTTCCCGTTCCATTCGAGTGTGTCGAGTTTCATCGCCGATCACGATTTCATCTTCGTCGTCGAGCAGAACCGCGACGCGCAGCTGCGCTCGCTGATCGTCAATGAATGCAGCATCGATCCGGTGCGGCTGGTGCCGATCCTGCATTATGACGGCACGCCGATCACCGCGCGCTATATCGCCCGCGCCATCAGCGAGCATCTCGCCGCCTTGAAAGTCACGCTGCTTCGGAAAGTTGTGTCATGACCTATCTCGCCAAGCCGCAATTCCATCATCCGGATCTGCCCAAGAACACGCTCGGCTATACGCGCCGCGATTACGAGGGCAAGATTTCGACACTGTGCGCCGGCTGCGGCCATGACTCGATTACGGCTTCGATCATCGAGGCCTGCTTTGAGCTTTCGATCGAGCCGCATCGCATCGCCAAAGTTTCTGGCATCGGCTGCTCATCGAAGACGCCGGATTATTTCCTCAACGCCTCGCACGGTTTCAATTCGGTGCATGGCCGCATGCCCTCGGTGCTCACCGGCGCCAATCTCGCCAATCGCGATCTTGTCTATCTCGGCGTTTCGGGCGACGGCGACTCGGCCTCGATCGGGCTCGGCCAGTTCGCTCATTGCATGCGGCGCGGCGTCAACATGGTCTATATCGTCGAGAACAACGGCGTCTACGGCCTGACCAAGGGCCAGTTCTCCGCTACCGCCGACCGCGGCTCGAAATCGAAGCGCGGCGTCGTCAACAGCGACAGCGCCATCGACATGGTCGGGCTCGCGTTGCAGCTCGGCGCCACTTTCGTCGCCCGCTCCTTCTCAGGTGACAAGAAGCAGTTGGTGCCGATCATCAAGGCCGCGATCGAGCACAAGGGCGCCGCCCTGATCGACGTGATCTCGCCCTGCGTCGCGTTCAACAACCATGCCGGCTCGACCAAGAGCTTCGACTATGTGCGCGAACACAATGAAGCGGTGAACCGGCTCGACGTCATCACCGGCCGCGCCCCGATCAACGTCGATTACGCGCCCGGCAGCGTCGAAGTGGTCGAGCAGCACGACGGCACGACGGTGGCGCTGCGCAAGATCGACGCCGAATACGATGTGCATGATCGGCTCGCAGCCATGATCTTCATCCAGCACCACGCCGCCAAGGGCCAGGTCGTCACCGGGCTTCTTTATATGGAGCGCGAGTCCGACGACCTGCACGGCCATCTCAATACCGTGACGGCGCCACTGAATGCGCTGAACGAGAAAGAGCTGTGTCCCGGCTCCGCCGCGCTGGACAAGATCAACGCCGGTCTGCGCTGATTGCAGTTTGCGTTTCTGCCGCGCTAGAGCTTCAAATTCTTGATCGCATCGATCATGTCTTTGGGCGGCTCCATCTTGATCAGCGGCGCCTTGCCGGTCTCGAGCAGGCTCTTGAGCCCCGATAGCACCGCCGGCCACCCCATGCAGCCGCCGGACAGGATCGCCTCGGATACGTTCCAGGAATGGGATTCCGTCATGGTCAGGCGCACCGCGTCGCCTGCCGGCGCGATCTCATAGGTCACGTGGCATTCGGGAAGCTTGGCGAATTCCGCCGGCCATTTGACGCCCCAGGTCACGGCGAATTTGCGCGGCGGGTCCCAGGCAATGACCTTGCCTTGCACGTTCACAGTGTCGTCCGGCAGGCGCAGCGCGAAATCGCCGCCGAGCTTCGGCTCAAGCTCGATGCTGTGGTCCCAGAAATACTTCTTGGTGAACTCGGACGAGGTCAGCGCTTCCCACACCTTTTCGGGTGTGGAGGCGATGTAAGTCACATAAACCGTTTTTGGCTTGAACTCGGGCATCGGTTACAGCTTCTCCGGCCAGCACCGCGTGGCTTCGAGCGACTTTCCGGTTTCCAGAAGACTTTTCAAGCTGGAAAGAATGGCCGGCCAGCCCTGAGAGACCGCCTGGATGAATTTCAATTCCGGCCATTCGATTTCGTGGGTCAGCGTCAGCTTGACCATGTCGCCCTGTTGTTCAAGCTCATAGGTCAGCCGCGAATAGCCTTCCTGGTGCAATTCCGGGCGGATTTCATTGCGCCAAGTCAGCACTAGGCGCGATGCGGCTCGAATGCGATGATCTCGCCGGAATCGGCGACCCGGCCGCCGGGGATCATGATGCGCCACGGCGCACCGACCTTCCAATCGGATTCCTGCCAGGTGCCGGCCCAATATTGGCGCGTGAATTCCGGCTCGATCAGCGCCCGCCACAGCTTCTCTGCCGTGGTGCGAATATAGGTGAATAGACGAAACTCGGCTTGGAGGGCGCGGTCACGATGCCGCTCCTTCGGTCGCGCAGGCGTTGTCGCGATACCAGTCCGGGCGCAGCACCTTGCCGGCTTCGATGAAACTCTTGAGGCTCGACAGAATCAGCGGCCAGCCGCCGCTGATGCCCTCGAACACCTTGCTGTCGGGCTCGAAGCCGTCGTGAACAATGACCTGATCCTTCTGCCGCTCGATGTCGAACGCGACGTGTGACGGCGCTTCCTTGTCCATGCCGTCGAAATGCGGTTGAAATGTACAAGCGAGCCGACGCGGCGGCTCATATTCGGCGATCTTGCCGACGATCTTCTTGTCGCCGCGCTCGAGCTTGAGCAAAAACGGCGCCCCGACCTTCCAGTCGGAGACGATGCGGGTGCCGTGCCAATAATGCACCGATGCGTTGCCGTCGGTCAGCGCCGCGAACACTTTCTCCGGCGTCGCGGCGATATAGATCACATAGACGAATTTCGGCTCGTCACTCATCACTCTGCTCCAACGCCCGTCTCATGTCGCTCAGCGCCTGGAGGCGTGAGCGTTCGAACTTACCGATCCAGCGCTCGCCGATCTCGTGGATCGGCACCGGATTGAGGTAGTGCAGCTTCTCCCGCCCGCGCCGCATCGTGGCGACGAGGTTGGCCCCTTCCAAGATCGCCAGATGCTTGCTCACCGCCTGCCGCGTCATGTCGAGGCGCGCGCAGAGTTCGTTCAGCGTCTGGCCATTGTCCGCCCGCAGCCGATCGAGCAGCTCGCGGCGGCTCGCGTCAGCCAAGGCTTTGAACACCTCATCCACGGCTCCAGTCACCATGACTACAATATGCAACCATTTGGTTGCCTGTCAAGGCCAATGAAAAGCCGGCGGGCTTTGCCGCACCGGCTGCTCGTTTACGTCAGCGTCGATTAGCCCATTTGGCGCGGCAGCCCATTCGCAGCACTACATGGCGCAACTGTGCATGTAACTGCTCGCCTGGCTGCCCGGGATGCTGTTGATGCTAGACTGGAACGCGCAGCGCGAAGCGCGGTCCTGGAACGTCTCGGGGCCGTGCGGCAGGTTCGGAATGGCGCGCCCCGAGCCCGGAAGGATGGTCGGCGACTGCTCCCGCGGCAGCGGGTTGACCGCGACGCCGGCGCCAGTGCCGATCGGCGCGTAATGCGTCGGCCCGGGCAAAGGCGTCGGTAGGACCAGGCCCGACGACCCGACATAGGCACGGCGATTATGTTTGAAGGTTTCTATTTGCTCGGGGGTATCCATGGCCGGACTCGTGCTTTGGGCCGCATCTTGAGTCGTGTCCGGGGTCGACTGTTGTGACGCCGTGGTCGACTGTGAATGACGCGACGACGTTCGTCCGTGCCTGCTGCGCACGACGTGATGCGGGCCGGTGCCTGGCTCGGGCGCCATGATGTTGTAATTGCCGTCGCCGCCCATCTCGAAATCGCGGGCGCGCGCGCTGCAAATGACAGTCGCAAACAGTGCAGTCGCGGATAGCAATGTCAAAAAAAACGGACGTATCGAAACGGGACGATGCTGCCCGGGAAAGCTCATGGCTCTCTCCTTCGTCACCAGCCCACCGCCATTGCCAACAGTTGTGATCGACACCCGCCGATATCAACCCCTAGACCTTGATCCAATTCCATTGAATCGCACATCAAGGTCTGGATTTTTTGAGCATGATCTTTTCCAAAAATCGGCTTCCACTTTTCGGGACCATGCTTTAGCCGGGGCCTATTCTTCCGGCGCGTCATCGATCGGATCGTAGCGCTTGGCGTCGAGTCCGAGGAGATTCCACGATTGCAACATGTGCGGCGGCAATGGTGCGGTGACGTCGATCACTCCGCCGCGCGGATGCGGCACCGCGATGCGATGCGCCTGCAGATGCAGCTTGTCCTGCATGCCGCCGGGAAGTTCCCAGTTCTCGCGCGAAAAATATTTGGGATCGCCGACGATCGGATGATCGATATGCGCCATATGTGCTCTTAATTGATGGGTGCGTCCGGTCACCGGTTTGAGCGAAATCCAGGCCAGCGTGCGGCCCGAGGTCTCTACCACCGCGTAATAAGTGATGGCGTGGCTCGCCCCCTTCTCGCCGTGCTGCGCAATACGCATGAAGGATTCGTCCTCGCGCTCTTCCTTGGCGAGGAAAGTCGAAATGCGGCCTTGCGGAAGCTTCGGCACGCCGGCGACCAGTGCCCAATAGATTTTCCGCGCTGAGCGCGAGCGGAATGTCTTGGCGAGAGCCGAGGCCGCAAAGCGCGTTTTGGCGACCAGGAGACAGCCCGCGGTGTCCTTATCGAGCCGATGCACCAGCCGCGGCCGCTGCCCGTGCGCGTCGCGCAAAACCTCCAGCATGCCGTCGAGGTGCCGCGTGGTGCCGGAGCCGCCCTGCACCGCTAGCCCCATCGGCTTGTTGAGCGCGAGCACATCGGCGTCTTCGTATAGCGTGATCGACTTGAGGAAATCGGCGGTTTTCTGATCGGCCTCATTGCCCATCTTGCGCGCTTTGGGCGCGTCAAGCCGCAGCGGCGGAATGCGCACCGTCTGCCCGGCTTCCAATCGGTTCTTCGGGTCGATGCGCTTGCCGTTGACGCGCACCTCGCCTTTCCTGATGACGCGCTGAATGTGGGAAAAGCTCAAGCCCGGAAACCGCGCCTCGAAGTAGCGATCGACCCGCATGCCGTTTTCATCGGCCGAGACGGTGACATTCTGCACGGTGGTAGCCGCTTGCAGCGCGGGCGAAGGGGTGTCTCTTCGCTGATCGCGGTCCTGTGGCGCATGGTGTTGTCGCGGCTCGAAGGACGAACGGGAGCGTTCAGGATGCCGCCCGCCATTCTCGAACTTTCCAGGTTTCGAATGCCCAGGCTTCGAATGTCCGGGCTTCGCGCGCCGAGGCTTCGAGTGTCCAGGCTTCGAGTGTCCAGGCTTCGCATGCGTCGGACGCCCGCCGGGCTTACCGGACTTGCGGTGATCTTCGTCGCGCCGAGCATCTTCCGCACGCCGGAACGGGCGCGGGTGATGCCGCGGTCCGCTGGTCTGCTTGCCGCCGCCAGGCTGGCGTGGTCCGCGACTGCTTCTCACAATCCACTCCGCTCCCGCCGTAGCTTCGCCCAATAGTCCAGCCGTTTTCTGATTTCACGCTCGAAGCCGCGCTCGGGCGGATCGTAGAATTGTCTGCGGCCGAGCGCTTCGGGGAAATAATCTTGGCCGGAAAATGCGTCCGGCGCGTCGTGGTCGTATTCGTAGCCCGAGCCGTAGCCTTCGGCTTGCATTAATTTTGTCGGCGCGTTGAGCACGTGCTTGGGCGGCAGCAGCGAGCCTGCTTCCTTGGCGGTGCGCATCGCTTCGCCGAAGGCGAGATAGGTGGCGTTCGATTTGGGCGCGGTGGCGACGTAAAGGCAGGCCTCGGCGATGGCGAGTTCGCCTTCGGGCGAACCCAGGAAATCATAAGCGTCCTTCGCCGCATTGGCGATGACCAGCGCCTGCGGATCGGCAAGCCCGATATCCTCGACCGCCATGCGCACGATGCGGCGCGCCAGGTACAGCGGATCCTCGCCGGCATCGAGCATGCGACAGAGATAATACAAAGCCGCGTCGGCGTCGGAGCCGCGCACCGATTTATGCAGCGCGCTGATCAGATTGTAGTGACCGTCCTGCTTCTTGTCGTAGATCGGGGCGCGGCGCTGCACCACGTTCTGCAGCGCCGCGGCATCGAAAACCTCGCCTTGGCGTGCGGCGCGCCAGATTTCTTCGGTGAGCGTCAGCGCGGCGCGGCCGTCGCCGTCGGCCATGCGAATCAGCGACGCGCGCGCCTCAGCGTCGAGCGGCAGCTTCTTGCCCTCGACGTCCTCGACCCGGTGCAGGAGCCTTTCGACCGCGGCCTCGTCGAGCGATTTGAACACCAGCACACGGGCGCGCGACAGCAGCGGCGCAATCAGCTCGAAGGATGGATTTTCGGTGGTGGCGCCAACCAGAACGATGGTGCCGTCTTCCATCACCGGCAGGAAGGAATCCTGCTGCGCCCGGTTGAAACGGTGGATCTCGTCGACAAAGAGCAGCGTGCCCTGCCCGGTTTCGCGGCGCAGCCGCGCTGCATCGAACACCTTCTTCAAGTCGGCGACGCCGGAAAAGATCGCCGAAATCTGCTCGAAATAAGCCTCGGTCGCGTGCGCCAGAAGCCGCGCCACCGTGGTCTTGCCGGTGCCGGGCGGTCCCCAGAAGATCAGCGAACCGAGCGAGCGGGTCTCGAGCATGCGGGTCAGCGTGCCGTCGGGACCGAGCAAATGATCCTGGCCCACAACATCGATGAGCTTGTCGGGGCGAAGTTTGTCGGCGAGCGGCCGCGGCGCATCACGATCGAGCCCGCTTGCGGCGAACAGGTTCGGTCCCCTCGATTTGGGACGGGAGCTCATCCGCTGAACATCACGGAAATCTGCTGGCCGCCGCGCACGATGGTGACCCGCCAGGCGTGACCGCCCGAGTCGGTGGCCTTCTGAAGATCGCCCGATTTCGCGATCTTCTGGCCGTTGACCGAAACGACGATATCGCCTTTGCGGAAGCCGATACCCTGCGCGGTGGAACCGTCGGCGACAGAGGTGATGGCAACGCCCTCGGTCTGCGGATCGAGCTGCAGGTCGTCGGCCAAAGCCGGCGACAGGTTGGAGACCGTGACGCCGGCGAACGGCGAGCGATTTTTGATCTCGATCTCGTCGTGCGGCGTATCCGGCAGCGGCTCGAGGCTGACCGGCACGACGAAGCTCTTGCCTTGGCGCATGACGCCGACCTGCGCCGCGCCGCCCAGCGGCTTGGTAGCAAAGCGATAGTCGAAACCGTTGGGGTCTTCGACGTCGATGCCGTCGATGCTGACAATCAAGTCACCGGTCTTCAGCCCCGCCTTCGCCGCCGGACTGCCGGGGACGAGGCTCGCGATCAACGCGCCGCTCGGCCGCTTCAGCCCGAGACTATCCGCAATTTCCGGCGTCACCTCTTGCAGCTTGGCGCCGAGCCAGGCACGTTTCACCGCGCTCGATCCGCCCTGCGCCGAGGCGACGACGACGCGCACGCCGTTGGCGGGAATGGCAAAACCGATGCCCTGCGAGCCGCCGGAGCGCGAATAGATCGCCGAATTGATGCCGACCAGGCGGCCGTTCATATCGACCAGCGCGCCACCGGAATTGCCGGGATTGATGGCAGCGTCGGTCTGGATGAAGAACTGATAGTCGCTGATGCCGACCTGGGTGCGCGCCACCGCCGAAACGATGCCGTGGGTGACGGTCTGACCGACGCCGAACGGATCGCCGATCGCGAGTACGACGTCGCCGACCTGCAGATCGTCGGAATTGGCGAATTGCAAAGTCGGAAAGCGCTCATCGGCGCCTTTGATGCGCAGCACCGCGAGATCGCTGCGCTGATCCTTCAGCACGATTTCGGCGGCAAATTCGCGCTTGTCGGCAAGCGCGATCTTCACTTCGCTGGCATCGGCGATGACATGATAATTGGTGACGATGAGGCCCGACGGATCGACAATGACGCCGGACCCAAGCGAGCGCTGCACCAGTTCCTGCGGCATGCCGCCGCCGAAGAACTGGCGGAAGAATGGATCCGCCATGAACGGGTTCTGGTTCTCGACGACGTGGGCGGCATAGACATTGACCACCGCCGGCGCCACGCGCTTGACGATCGGCGCGAAGGACAACTGCAGCTGGCCCATCGAGCTCGGCACCTGCCGGTCGACGGCATTTTGCGCCGATGCGCCCGGCGCCAGTAGCCCGAACAGGCCGGCGGCCAATACCGTGACAGCGGAGATAGGCGGACGCAGCATAAAAGACCTCGAATCAATGCGCCCAGATATAGGCAACCGACCGAGGCCTTAGAAGGGCGCTGAAATTGAAGTTACGCCGCGGCGGGGGCGCTTTCAGCGGCGGCGCGCTCGGGCACCGGACCGGAATCGAGCCCCTTGGCGTCGACATCGCGGTCGACGAATTCGATCACCGCGACCGGGGCGGAATCGCCATAGCGGAAGCCCGCCTTCATGACGCGAGTATAGCCGCCGTTTCGCTCCTTGTAGCGCGGGCCGATCACCTCGAAGAGCTTCTTGACCATGGCGATGTCGCGCATCTCCGAAATCGCCTGGCGGCGCGCATGCAGGCCGCCGCGCTTGCCGAGCGTGACCAGCTTCTCGACGATCGGGCGCAGGTCCCTGGCCTTCGGCAGCGTCGTTGTAATCTGCTCGTGCTTGATCAGCGAGGCGGCAAGATTGGCCAGCATCGCGCGGCGATGGTCCGAGCGCCGGTTGAACTTGCGGTGCGATTTGCCGTGATTCATAACGCCATTCCTGCCATTGCAACGCCGGCGACCGCCGGGCCGACATTCTCAATAATGATCCTCGAAGCGCTTGGCCAATTCCTCGATGTTCTCCGGCGGCCAGCCGGGAACTTCCATGCCGAGATGGAGACCCATCTGCACCAGCACTTCCTTGATCTCGTTGAGCGACTTGCGGCCGAAATTCGGCGTGCGCAGCATCTCGGCTTCGGTCTTCTGCACCAGGTCGCCGATATAGACGATGTTGTCGTTCTTGAGACAGTTCGCCGAACGCACCGAGAGCTCAAGCTCGTCGACCTTCTTGAGGAAGGCCGGGTTGAAGGCGAGATCGGGGATCGCCTCGTGCGCAGTCTCGCGCTTGGGCTCCTCGAAATTGACGAACACGTTGAGCTGATCCTGCAGGATGCGGGCGGCATAGGCGAGCGCGTCTTCCGGGCTCACCGCGCCGTTGGTCTCGATCGTCAGCGTCAGCTTGTCGTAGTCGAGGATCTGGCCCTCGCGGGTGTTCTCGACCTTGTAGGACACCTTGCGTACCGGCGAGAACAGGCTGTCGACCGGGATCAGGCCGATCGGCGCGTCTTCCGGGCGGTTACGCTCGGACGGCACATAGCCCTTGCCGGTGTTGACGGTGAATTCCATGCGGATCTCGGCGCCCTCGTCGAGCGTGCACAGAACGAGCTCGGGATTGAGTACGACGATGTCGCCGACGGTTTGAATGTCGTTCGCCGTCACCGTGCCCGGGCCCTGCTTCTTCACCACCATGCGCTTGGGGCCGTCGCCCTGCATCTTGATGGCGATGTCCTTGATGTTGAGGACGATGTCGGTGACGTCCTCGCGGACGCCGGCAATCGAAGAGAATTCATGCAGCACGCCGTCGATATGCACCGACTGCACCGCCGCGCCTTGCAGCGACGACAGCAAAATCCGCCGCAGCGCGTTGCC
The DNA here is from genome assembly GCA_049677525.1 of Xanthobacteraceae bacterium. GTDB lineage: Bacteria > Pseudomonadota > Alphaproteobacteria > Rhizobiales > Xanthobacteraceae > BOG-931. The sequence goes on along the minus strand of JBAUCK010000157.1, from coordinate 4,630 downwards.
GAGCGTCACGCCAAAGCCGCGCTCCAGCGGCTCGGCGATCACGGTCGCGGCGCGGCGCGTATCGGCGCCGGGCGCGACCTGCAACTTGTTTGGCCTGATCAGTTCCTGCCAATTCTTCTGGATCGTCACGTTATCACCCATGGCGTTGCGCGGCGCGATCGTCTCGCGCGCCCCAGTCCGCTCCGTGGGGCCAAAGTCTTGCGGCGGCAGATGTTGCACTTCGTCCATCGACCGGATGTCCTATACGCGCCGGCGCTTGCGCGGGCGGCAGCCATTGTGCGGGATCGCCGTCACGTCGCGGATCGAGGTGATCGTGAAGCCCGCGGATTGCAGGGAACGTAGCGCCGATTCACGGCCCGAACCCGGGCCCGCGACCTCGACTTCGAGCGTGCGCATGCCGTGCTCTTGCGCCTTCTTGGCGGCGTCTTCGGCGGCGACCTGCGCGGCATAGGGCGTCGACTTGCGCGAGCCCTTGAAACCCATCGTCCCGGCCGACGACCAGGCAATGGTATTGCCCTGCACGTCGGTGATCGTGATCATGGTATTGTTGAACGACGCGCTGACATGCGCGACGCCTGAAGCGATGTTTTTGCGTTCGCGTTTGCGGACGCGCGTGGCTTCCTTACCCATTCTGAACCCTTTCGCGGCTCGAAGCGCCCGGCTCCGATGCCGTCATAACCAATGTCTTCCGCGCGTTATTTCTTCTTGCCGGCAATAGCCTTGGCCGGTCCCTTGCGGGTCCGGGCGTTGGTGTGAGTGCGCTGGCCGCGGACGGGCAGACCGCGGCGATGACGCAGTCCGCGATAGCAGCCAAGATCCATCAGCCGCTTGATATTCATCGAGACTTCGCGCCGCAGATCGCCCTCGACCATATAGTCGCGGTCGATCACTTCGCGCAGTTGCAGCACTTCCTGGTCGGTCAGCTGCGACACCCGCCGCGATTCTGGGATCGACACCTTCCCCAGGATCTCTTTGGATTTGGCGCCGCCAATTCCGTAAATATATTGCAGCGCAATCACGATGCGCTTGTTGGTCGGCAGATTGACGCCAGCGATGCGAGCCACGTCAGTTACTCCTTGCGGCGGCCAGGCCTGCCCGGCCGCTTTCCGTAGGTTTGGTTGTCACCTGAGAAGGCCACAAACGTAAAAAGACAACGCCTGCCTGCCCTTGCGGCTCGGCATCGTTGCTAATTCTCCGACTGGATATTCGTGGGTTATTAATGGATTCACAGCGCGGTCGTCAACCTCAACTAGCGACTTCGTGTTCGAACTGGGTTAGCGGCGGTCGGTTTTCCCGGCTTTCCGCCTGGTCGCCGCCTTGGTCACCCCCTTGACCGCCGGTCTGGCCACCGCGGTTTTGCGGTTTCCAGTCCGTTTGCGGGCGGACGCGGTCCGTTTCTTTGATTTTTTTCCTATAACTCCTTTGAGCGACCGCCGGTTCCGGGACGCGCTTTGCCGCGCCCCCTTTGTCCGCCGGGCCCGCCGCGGCCTTACGCGCTGAGCTCTTTTTTTTTGCTTTGAACGCCCCGCACCGCCCCGACAGACGGGGGAACGGCAAGAACCTGATCGATGGCGGCCGTGACGTCGTCGATCGACACCATGCCGTTAACCGAGCGCAAAATGCCGTGCTGCCGGTAATAGGCGATCAGCGGCGCGGTCAGTTCCCGATAGGCGTTAAGCCGCTTGTGCAGAACTTCCGGATTGTCGTCGTCGCGCAGCTTCTCGCCGCGCGCCTTCATCTCGGCGACCCGGCTCTCGATCCGCCGCAGCAGTGCGGCCTCGTCGACCCGCAATTCGACCACGGCGTCGAGGTCGAACCCCTTGGCCTCAAGGATGCGGTCGAGGGCCTGTGCCTGCGGCACGGTGCGCGGAAAACCGTCGAGAATGAAGCCCTTGCGGGCGTCCGGCTGGTCGATGCGCTGGCCAATAATGCCGACAACGAGCTCGTCGGGGCAAAGTCCGCCATCCGCCATGATCTTTTCGACTTGGCGTCCTACGGGGGTGCCGGCCTTTACGGCGGCGCGGAGCATGTCACCTGTCGACAGCTGCACAATTCCGTATTTGGCGACGAGACGCAGGGCCTGCGTTCCCTTGCCAGCCCCCGGCGGGCCGAGCAGGATCAATCTCATCTACGGCGTCCCCTCAGTTTCGATCTTTTTATAAGGCCTTCGTACTGGTGGGCCAGCAGATAGCCTTGGACTTGCGCCACTGTATCCATGGTCACGCTGACCACGATCAGCAGCGAGGTGCCGCCGAAATAGAACGGCACCGCCGCATAGGAAATCAGAATCTCGGGGAACAGGCAAACCACCGCCAGATAGGCCGCCCCGATCACTGTGATCCGCGACAGCACATAATCGATATATTCGGCCGTGCGTTCGCCCGGCCGGATGCCCGGGATGAAGCCGCCGTGCTTCTTGAGGTTATCGGCGGTCTCGGTCGGGTTGAACACGATCGCCGTATAGAAGAAGGCGAAAAACACGATCAGGCCGACATAGAGCGCGAGGAAGAGCGGCCGCCCATGCGCCAGCTGCGTAGTGATGACGGTGAGCCAGCCCGGCCCCTGACCGGCCGTGAAATTAGCGATGGTCGTCGGCAACAGCAGCAGTGACGAGGCGAAAATCGGCGGGATGACGCCCGACGTATTGAGCTTGAGCGGCAGATGCGAGGACTGCCCCTCGAACATGCGGTTGCCGACCTGGCGCTTGGGATATTGGATCAAGAGCCGGCGCTGCGCCCGTTCCATGAACACGATGAAGGTGATGACGGCGGCGGCCATAACGATGACGATGAGAATGAGCCCGGTCGAAAGCGCGCCTTGGCGCCCAAGTTCGAGTGTGCCGGCAATCGCCGACGGCAATTGCGCGACGATGCCCGACATGATGATGAGCGACGTGCCGTTGCCGATGCCGCGCTGGGTGATCTGCTCGCCGAGCCACATCAGGAACATGGTGCCGCCGGTGAGCGTGATCACCGTGGAAATGCGGAAGAACAAGCCGGGATCGCTGACCACCCGGCTGGCGCCCTCGAGCCCGACCGCGATGCCATAGGCCTGGAACGCCGCCAGCACCACCGTGAGATAGCGGGTGTACTGGTTGATCATCTTGCGCCCGGCCTCGCCCTCTTTCTTCAGCGCTTCGAGGGTCGGCGACACCGTTGTCATCAGCTGGATGATGATCGAGGCCGAAATATACGGCATGATGTTGAGCGCAAAGATCGCCATGCGGTGGATGCCGCCGCCGGCGAACATGTTGAACATGCCGAGGATGCCGCCCTGCTGCGACTGAAAAATCTGGTCCCAGGCGTTGGGATCGATGCCGGGCAGCGGGATATAGGTGCCGAGGCGATAGACAAGCAGCGCACCGAGCGTGAACCAGATCCGCTTCTTCAACTCATCGGCTTTAGCGAGAGCGCCGAAGTTAAGATTGGCTGCCAGTTGTTCCGCCGCAGAGACCATCCGCCGAGCTCCGTCTATCGAGACTGCCACAGGCTCTTGGCCCGCGCCCACTCCTATATAGGCGCGACCTATACAGGCGCGCGGTCTATATAGGTATCAGGCTGCCTTCTCGCTCGCATCCGCCTTCGGCGCGAGGATTTCGACCGTGCCGCCGGCTTTTTCCACCGCAGCAACCGCCGATTTCGAGGCACCATAGACCGAAAGCGTCACTTTTGCCTTGATTTCGCCCGTGCCAAGGAGCCGCACGCCGTCCTTGGCCCGACGCAGCAGGCCCGCTTTGACCAGCGCCGCGGCGTCGATCTTGGCCGTCGGGTCGATGAGCTTTGAGTCGATCGCGGCCTGGATGCGGCCGAGATTCACTTCGTTGAGCTTCAGCGCGAAGGCGGTGTTCTTGAAGCCACGCTTGGGCAGGCGGCGATGCAGCGGCATCTGGCCGCCTTCGAAGCCTTTGATGCGCACGCCCGAACGCGCGGTCTGGCCCTTGCCGCCGCGACCGCCGGTCTTGCCCATGCCGGAGCCGATGCCGCGCCCGATGCGCAACCGCTTCTTGCGGGACCCCGGCCGGCCGGAAAGATCTTGCAGTTTCATCGGCTACTTCTCCACGACTTCGACAAGATGCGCGACCTTGGCAATCATGCCGCGGGTCGCCGCAGTGTCGATGAGATCGGCTTCCCGGCCGATCTTGTTGAGCTTCAATCCAATCAGCGTCTCGCGCTGGGTGTGAACCCGGCGCGAAGGGCTGGCAATCTGCCGGACCTTCACGGTCTTGCCTGTGGTCTTGCCCGTCTTCTTATCAGCGTTCATGTCGACGTTCCTGGCCTATTCCTGACTTGCTCGCGCAACCGTTATTCGGCCGAGGTCTGTTCGGCATCGCCCTCGCGGCGGCGGGCCTGCAGCGTCGACACTTTCACGTTGCGGCGCGCGGCGACCGAGCGCGGCGAATCCTGATGCTTGAGCGCGTCGAAGGTTGCGCGCACGACATTGTACGGGTTCGAAGTGCCGAGCGACTTGGCGACGACGTCCTGCATGCCGAGCGTCTCGAACACCGCGCGCATCGGACCGCCGGCAATGATGCCGGTGCCGGGAGGAGCCGCGCGCAGAAAGACCTTGCCAGCGCCGTGGCGGCCGGCGACATCGTGATGCAGCGTGCGGCCTTCGCGCAGCGGCACGCGGG
>JBAUCK010000156.1:0-31600 GCA_049677525.1 Xanthobacteraceae bacterium | reverse complement strand
CGGCGCTGAATGCTTTGTTGCTGCAGTCGGCGATGCCGGTGATCGTTCTGACCTGGGACTTCGGCTTGTTCGGCGCGCGCCCGAACCTGTGGCAGATCCTTGGCGTGCTGTTGTCGCTCCTCGGCGTCGCCGCCATCGTCAGCCAGCTCTCGCTCGCGGCGCTGTCGCATATTTCGCTCAATATCGGCGACATCTGGATCCTCGGCGCGGTCGTGGTCTATGCGCTCTATACGCCGTTATTGCGCCGGCGGCCGGCGGTGCATCCGTTGAGCCTCTTGGTGACAATGATGGGCATCGGATCGTGCATGATCCTACCGTTCTATCTGGCGGAGATCGCACGCGGCGCGGCGATTCAGGGCGGCCTGCCGTCCTATGCGGCGATCGCCTATACCGCGGTGCTGCCGTCGTTCGTGGCCTATCTCTTCTTCAATCGCGGTGTCGAGCTGATCGGCCCCGGCCGTGCCGGGCAATCGGCGCATCTGATGCCGGTGCTCGGCGCGATCCTCGCCGTGCTGTTCCTAGGCGAGCGCTTTCATGTGTATCACGTGGTCGGCATCGTGCTGATTGCCGCCGGCATTCTGCTCGCGAGCAGAATACCGCCGCGCAAAACGGCGGCGAAATCCTAGCCGCTACGCCGCCTTACCTTCCGCCGGCGTGGTGAACAGCGCGAGCAGCGGCCGCTTGATCGCGGTCTGGCGCGTCGCCGCCGTCACCTGCGCGCCCAACAGATCGGTGACATAGAACACGTCGACCACGCGCTCGCCGAAGGTTGCGACATGAGCGGAGGCGATGTTGAGATTGAGCTTCGACAATGTCGTGGTCAGTTCGTAAAGCAGGCCGGGCCGGTCGAGCCCGGTGACTTCGACCACGGTGTAGCGGCTCGACCATTGATTATTGATGGTGACTTCCGGCTCGATGGCGAAGGCCTTGAGCCGGCCCTTCGGCGGTGCGCGCTTCGCCACCACGTCGGGCAGTTTCAATTCGCCGCGCAGCGCCTTCTCGATGGCGTCGCCGATGCGGGTGGCGCGGCGCGCTTCGTCCTCGTCGTGTTCGAATTCGCGCGACACGGAAATGGTATCCAGCGCCAGACCGTCGGTGGTCGTATAGATCTGGGCGTCGACGATATTGGCGCCGGCCAGCGCGCAGCCGCCGGCAATGATCGAGAGCAGCCAGGGATGATCCGGCGCGAACACCGTGAGCTCGGTGACGCCACGCGCCGCGTCGAAGCCGACGGAAGTCGCGAGCGACTTTCCGCCGGTCTCGGTCTCGCGCACGAAGCGGGCGTGGGCGAGCTTGTGCGGCAGATCGACCTTGAGCCAATAGGCCGGATAAAGCCGTTCGATATAGGCGTCGAGCGCGGCCGCCGGTAGATCCTTGAACTTGGCGCTGGACTCGACGCGGAATTCGGCCTGCGCCATGGCGACGCGCTGGGCGCGATTGACCTCCGAAAACCCGCCGGTGAGCACCGGCTCGGTCTCGTAATAAAGCGTGCGCAAAAGCTGCGCCTTCCAGCCGTTCCACACGCCGGGTCCCACCGCGCGGATATCGGCGGTGGTGAGAATGGTCAGAAGCTTCAGCCGTTCCAGCGACTGCACCACCGCGGCGAAATTTTCGATTGTTCGGCGGTCGGACAGATCGCGCGACTGCGCCACGGCCGACATCACGAGGTGAACTTCGACGAGCCAGACGACGAGCTCGGTGTCGGCGGCGTTGAGCCCGAGTCGCGGCGCCAGTCGCCGCGCGAGGCGAGCGCCGGCGATCGAGTGATCCTCGATGCGGCCCTTGGCGATGTCGTGCAGGAACAGCGTGACGCAGAGCACAACATAATGCTGCGGCTGGATGATCTTGATCAGATCGCTGGCGAAGCCGAATTCCGGATTCTCGCCGCGCGCGATCTCGTTGAGCACGCCGATGCAGCGGATCAGATGCTCGTCCACCGTATAGTGGTGATACATGTTGAACTGCATCATCGCGACGATGCGGCCGAAGGCATGGACAAAAGCGCCGAGCACGCCGGTTTCGTTCATTCGCCGCAGCACGATTTCGGTGGCGTTCTTCGAGGTCAGGATTTCCAGGAACAACCGGTTGGCTTCCTCGTCCTCGCGGACCTCTTTGCCGATGAGTTTGAGCGAATGCGTGACGATCCGCATCGCTTCCGGGTGGAAGGCGAGATTGTGCTTCTGCGCCAGATGGAAAATCCGGATCAGGTTGACCGGGTCGCGGCGGAACACGTCGGCTCGCGCCACATTGATGCGGTTATTGTCGATGACGAAGTCATCGGACTCGCTGATCTTTTTGCGCGCCGGCGACGAGCGCCATTGCGTCAGCCGGCTCAACACCGCCGCCGGTTTGGCCTGCCGGTCTTCAAGCCCCGCGCAGAGGATCGCGGTCAAATCGCCGACATCCTTGGCGATGAGGAAATAGTGCTTCATAAAGCGCTCGACATCGCGCAGGCCCGGATGCGCGGTGTAGCCGAGCCGCACCGCAATATCGCGCTGGATATCGAACGACAGCCGCTCTTCGGCGCGGCCGGCGAGGAAGTGCATGTTGCAGCGGACCGACCAGAGAAAGTCCTCGCAGCGGCGGAACAGCCGGAATTCGTCGCGGTCGAACACGCCGCGCGCGATCAGGCCTTCCGGCTCGCGCACGCGATAGACATATTTGGCGATCCAGAACAACGTGTGCAGGTCGCGCAAGCCGCCCTTGCCGTCTTTCACATTGGGCTCGACCAGATAGCGCGACTGACCGGCGCGGCGGTGGCGCTCCTCGCGTTCGGCGAGCTTGGCGGCGACGAATTCCGGTCCGGTGCCTTGCGCGACCTCCTTGTCGAAGCGCGAGGTCAGCTCCTCGTAGAGCTTGTGGTCGCCGAGCAGATAACGCGATTCGAGCAGGCTGGTGCGGATGGTCATGTCCGCCTTGGCCTGGCGAATGCATTCGTTCACCGAGCGCGAGGCATGGCCGACTTTCAGCCCCATGTCCCACAGGCAATAGAGCAGGGCTTCCGCGATCGACTCGCTCCAGGCGGTTTGCTTGTAGGGCAACACAAACAACAGATCGATATCGGAACCCGGCGCCAGCAGGCCGCGGCCATAGCCGCCGGTCGCGACCACCGCCATGCGCTCGGCCTCGGAGCGCACCTGCGGCGGATAAATCACCGTCGAGGTGAAATCGAACAGCAGGCGAATGATCTCGTCCTGCATCTGGCACAGCCGCTCGGCGCAGCGGCGGCCATGGCGATCCTTCAGCAGCAAGGCTTCCGCGCGCGCCCGGCCCGCGGTCAGCGTCGCTTTGAGGCGCTGCGCGGCGGCGGTGCGCAATTCGCGCTCGCGGCCCTCATAGGTTTTGGCGAGCGCGTTCAGATCCGCCGTGATCGCTTCGGGATCGATCAGCGTATCGGTATCCGAGAGGCTGCGCGGCGCCGTTTTTTGCGTGTCGAGCATCATTGATTACGAGATAGCGGACGCGCGGTTAACTGTCATCGCTTGTGCCGCATGGTTCTCATAAATGGTGCGGACGAAACGCAGCAAAGGCAGGGTCGCGGCATATAGCAAAAATATTCTATAGATAGACTTTATATAGGTATTTTTTTCCAATTGACGCCACCGCAGCCGTTTCCTAAAGAAAAATCATATCGTAGGGAGGTTCTCATGCTGTCTCGCCGTGGATTTCTTGGCAGCGCCGCTGGCGCCGGCCTGATCCCACTCGGCCTGCCGCGGCTCGCCCGCGCCGCCGACAAGCCCTCGGAAATCCGCATCGACTGGGCGACCTACAATCCGGTCTCCATGGTGCTCAAGCAGAACGGGCTCCTGGAAAAGGAATTCGCCAAGGACGGCATCGGCGTGCGCTGGGTGCAGACGCTCGGCTCCAACAAGGCGCTGGAATTCCTCAACGCCGGCTCGATCGATTTCGGCTCGACGGCGGGCTCCGCCGCGCTCCTGAGCAAGATCAACGGCAATCCGATCAAATCGATCTACGTCTACTCGCGCCCGGAATGGACCGCTTTGGTGACGCGCAAGGACACGGCGATCAACAAGATCGAGGATCTCAAAGGCAAGCGCGTCGCGGTGACGCGCGGCACCGATCCGCACATCTTCCTCGTGCGCGCGCTGCAATCGGCCGGCCTGACCGAGAAGGACATCGTACCGGTGCTGCTGCAGCATCCCGACGGCAAGATCGCGCTCATTCGCGGCGACGTCGATGCGTGGGCCGGTCTCGATCCGATGATGGCGCAGGCGCAGGTCGAGGATGGCGCGCGGCTGTTCTATCGCAACAAAGCGGCGAACACCTACGGCATCCTCAATGCGGGCGAGGATTTCCTGAGCAGATATCCCGATCTGACCAAGCGCGTGCTCGGCGTCTATGAAGACGCGCGCAAATATTGCCTGAGCCATTACGACGACGAGAAGAAGGTGTTCATGGACGTCACCAAGCTTCCGGACGCCGTGGCCGACATCCAGCTCAAGGAGCGCACCGAGCTCACTTTCAACCGCATCGGGCCGGAGCAGCGTGACACCATCCTGCAAGCGGGCCTCGCCCTGCAGCAGGCCGGCGTCATTCCGCCGAGTGTCGACGTGAAAAAGACGCTCGACGATCTCATCGACGACCGCTTCGTCACGGCGGCCTAGCCTCTCGCTCAGTCAGGCCCGGCGGTACGACGCAACGGCTGCATTGCATTTCCGGGTACGGCCATGTCTTTTGGGGCCATGACTGTCGTTGCCGAAAGCCCGCAAAGCTCTGCCGTACCGGAACGGGCGCCAGGAGCATTCTGGATACGCAACTGGGCCCGATTTGCGCGGCCGATGCTGGGGTTGATCCTGCCGGTCACGGCGGCCGTCGTCTGGGAACTCATCGTCCGCATGGGCTGGGCCAGCGGGCGGCTGGTGCCGCCGCCGTCGGTCGTGTTCCAGACCTTTGTCGATCTCGCCAGGACCGGCGATCTGCAGCGCGACACCGTGGTGACGCTTGGCCGCGTCGCCGCGGGCTTCGGCTTCGGCGTGGCGGCCGCCACGATTGTCGGCGCCGCGGCCGGTTATTCGCCGCTGATCCGCCGGCTCCTCGATCCGACTTTGCAGGCACTGCGCGCCATTCCCTCGATCGCCTGGATTCCGCTGTTCATCCTCTGGCTCGGCATTTTCGAGACCTCGAAAATCACGCTGATCGCGATCGGCGTGTTTTTTCCGGTTTATCTGGGCCTAATGGGCGCCATCCAATCGGTCGATCGCAAGCTCGTCGAGGTCGGCCGCGCCTTTCGCCTCACCGATGTCGAGATGGTCTATCGCATTCTGTTGCCCGCGGTGCTGCCGGCTTATGTGATCTCGCTGCGCTCGGGGCTCGGGCTCGGCTGGATGTTCGTCGTCGCCGCCGAATTCATGGGAGCGTCCGAGGGGCTTGGTTACCTCCTCATCGACGGTCAGCAACTCGGCAAACCGGCCGAGATCGTCGCCGCCATTGTCGCCTTCGCCATCGTCGGCAAGGCGAGCGATTGGCTGATCGCACTTGCCGCCGCGCCGTTCCTGCGCTGGGAAGATGTTGTGAGACAAAATTAGATTCTCAGATGCTGGTCCTCGAACGCGTCGGCAAAACTTATCCCAATGGCGTGCACGCGCTCGGCGGTGTGTCGCTTAGCGTCGATCCTGGCGAGATCGTCGCCGTGATCGGTGGCTCCGGTTGCGGGAAGTCGACATTGCTGCGCGCCATTTCAGGTCTCGATCCGGCATCTGAAGGCGCGATCGTGCTCGACGGCGAGCGCATCACGGCGCCGCACGAGAAGATCGGCATCATCTTTCAGGAGCCGCGACTTCTGCCGTGGCTGAAAGTCGCCGGTAATGTCGGCTTCGGGTTGCGCAAACGGCCCAAGCAGGAACAGGCGCGTCGCGTCGCGTCAGCCCTTGAACGCGTCGGGTTGGCCGAAAAGGCGACGATGTGGCCGCGTGAACTCTCCGGAGGCCAAGCGCAGCGCGTCGCCATTGCCCGCGCGTTGGTGCCGCGGCCTGAAGTCCTGCTGCTCGACGAGCCGTTCTCGGCGCTCGACGCCTTCACCCGCACCGATCTGCAGGATCATCTGCTTGATCTTTGGGCCGATGCCACGCCGACCCTGGTTCTGGTCACGCACGATGTCGACGAGGCGATCGTGCTCGCCAACCGCGTCATGGTCATGTGCCCGCGTCCGGGCCGGCTGTTCGAGGAAATCGCCGTCGACTTGCCGCGGCCGCGCGATCGGCAATCGGCCGCCTTCGATTTCGTCAAACGCCGCGTGCTCACCGCGCTCGACCGCTCGCTCGCCCGCATTGTCACAGATGCCGCCGCGGAACCCAAAGCCGAAGCCGGCGCGGCGATGTGGTGGTAGCTTTCGGCTTTCGTGACTTCGTCATGCCCGGCCTTGTGCCGGGCATCCACGTCTTTATACACGTCGGCAAAGACGTGGATGGCCGGGACAAGCCCGGCCATGACGGCACAGTAGGAAGGGTTCCCCATGGACGCCGCCGGGCTGCGGGCGCTGCAAGCGCCGATCAAAGAGCGCTACAAGACCGATCCCAAGGCCGGTTTCATTACGCTCAAGGCCAGGGGCGCGCTCGACGACAGCAATATCGCCTGCAAGGTCGAGACCGGCCGTGCGCTTGCGGTCGCGGGTCTGCATCCGGCGACCGGGGGCTCCGGCATGGAATTGTGCTCGGGCGATATGCTGCTTGAGGCTTTGGTCGCTTGCGCCGGTGTCACGCTCAAAGCGGTCGCGACTGCAATCGAAATTCCGCTCAAGTCCGGTACAGTCTCCGCCGAAGGCGATCTCGATTTCCGCGGCACGCTCGGCGTTGCCAAGGACGCACCGGTCGGCTTTGCCCAGATTCGCCTGCGCTTCGACGTCGATACCGACGCGCCGCAGGACAAGCTCGATCAGCTCTTAAAGCTCACCGAGCGCTATTGCGTGGTCTATCAGACGATCAAAAGCGGACCGCCCGTCGCGGTGAGTTTGCAGCGAAAGTGACGATGATGACCGGCGTCGTCGCGCTCGATCATCTGCTGCTGGCGATGCCGCGCGGCAAGGAAGCCGAAGCGCGCGCCTTCTATGGCGGCCTGCTCAGTCTGCCGGAATTGAAAAAGCCGCCGAACCTCGAAGCGCGCGGCGGCGTCTGGTTCGCGCTCGGCAGCCAGCAACTGCATCTCGGCGTCGAGAAGGAGTTTCGCCCGGCGCTGAAGGCGCATCCGGCCTTTCTCGTGCACGACCTCAACGGCCTGCGCACGCGCTTGCAACAGCACGGCTACGCGCCTTACGAGGACGAGCCGTTACCGGGTTATCAGCGGTTCTATGTCGCCGACCCATTCGGCAACCGGCTCGAGCTCTTAGAGCCCGTCGCCCGGTAATGCCCAATTAAATGCCCACCGAACTCATATTCTGGTACGGCCTGGCGCTGAAAATGGTGCTGACGGCGATCGTCGTCGTCATCACTTCGGTCGCCGTGGAGCGCGCCGGGCCGTTCGTCGGCGCGCTGATCGCGGCGCTGCCGACCGCGGCCGGCGCGGCCTATTTCATCCTCGCCATCGAACACCCGCCGAGTTTCATCGCCGCGAGCGCCGTCGGCAGCGTCGCCGTCAGCGCCGCCGTCTCGGTGTTTTCCGCCGTGTATATGGTGCTGGCGCAACGCCGCGGCGTGGTGCTCAGTCTCAGCGTCGCGCTCGCGGTCTGGTTCGGGCTCATTGTCATCTTTCGCACGATCGACTGGACGCCGCTGACCGCCGTACTTCTCAACGTCGTGGTGTTCGGCGTCACCGTGCCGCTGAGCTGGCGGTATCGCGAAGCCGGACCTCCGAAGAAATTTCTGCGCACCCGCTACGATATTCCGCTGCGCGCCATTGCGGCGGCGATCGTCGTCGCGATCGTCACCACGGCGAGCTCCCGTATCGGCTCGTTCGCCTCCGGCATGTTCGCTTTGTTTCCGATCATCCTGTGCAGCTCGATCGTCATTCTACATCCGCGGGTCGGCGGCAAGGCGACGGCGAGCATGCTGGCGCATGCGCAGATCGCCTTTGTCGGGCTTTCGCTCGGCTTTCTCGCCGTGCACTACACGGCCGTGCCGCTCGGCTCATGGTGGGCCTTTGCCGTCGGCCTGTTGGTCTGCATCATCTGGAGCGGGATATTGGTGCTGGTGCGGATGCGGACGACCAAACGCGCTGCGGCGAAAGTTACGGCTTCGCCGCAAGCCGCGCCTTGAGCGCATAAAGCGCTTCGAGCGCGTCGCGCGGCGACATTTCATCGGGATGCAGCGTCTTGAGCGCTTCGACAAGTTCGGTCAGCGCGGCATCCGCCTGTGGCGCGGCTGCAGCTGCTGAACCTTGGCGCCCGGCGGCAAACAGCGGCAGGTCGTCGATCAGCCGCCGTGTCGGCGAGGTGCGGTCCTCGGCCTCGATCTGCGCCAGCACCACTTTGGCCCGTTCGATCACGCTCGGCGGCAGCCCCGCGAGCTTCGCCACCGCAATGCCATAGGAGCGGTCAGCGGCTCCGGCCACGACTTCGTGCAGGAACACGACGTCGCCCTGCCATTCCTTCACCCGCATGGTGGCGTTGTACAGCCGCTTGAGTTTGCTCGCGAGTGCCGTCATTTCGTGGAAATGCGTCGCAAACAGCGCGCGGCAACGATTGTTGTCGTGCAGATGCTCGATGGTGGCCCAGGCGATGGAAAGCCCGTCGAAAGTCGCCGTGCCGCGGCCGATCTCGTCCAGAATAACCAGCGCCCGCTCGCCGGCCTGATTGAGGATGGCGGCGGTTTCGACCATTTCCACCATGAAGGTCGAATGGCCGCGGGCGAGATCGTCAGCGGCGCCGACACGCGAGAACAGCCGGTCGACCACGCCGATATGCGCGGCTTTCGCCGGGACGAAACTTCCCATCTGCGCCAACACCGCGATCAGCGCGTTCTGGCGCAGGAAGGTCGATTTGCCGGCCATGTTCGGGCCGGTGATCAGCCAGATACGGCCGGCTTTTTCTGCTTCTGGGGAGGAGAGATCGCAATCATTGGCGACAAACGGGCCGCCATCGCTGGCGAGCGCCCGCTCGACCACCGGATGCCGGCCGCCGCTGATGGCGAAAGCCAGGCTGTTATCGACCTCGGGTCGGACGTAATCGCGCTCGACCGCGAGCATGGCGAGCGCGGTCGCGACATCGAGCATCGCCAGCGCGCCGGCGGCTTCCTTGATCTCGGCGCCCGCCGCGGTAACTGTCGTGACAAGCCGCTCGAAGACTTCGAGCTCGAGCGCGAGCGCCCGTTCGGCGGCACTCGCGATCTTGGATTCAAGCTCGCCGAGCTCGGTGGTGGTGAAGCGCACCTGGCCGGCGGTGGTCTGGCGATGAATGAAGGTTGCGTTGAGCGGCGCCGACAAGAGCTTCTCGCCATGCTGGGCGGAGACGTCGACGAAGTAGCCGAGCACATTGTTGTGCCGAATCTTCAAAGTGCGCACGCCGGTCGTCTCGGCATATTTCACTTGCAACGCGGCAATGACGCGCCGGGATTCGTCACGCAAGGCGCCCGCCTCGTCGAGCGCCGGGAGGAAACCGGCCCGGACAAAGCCGCCGTCGCGGCGCAATGCCGGCAGTTCGTCGGCCAGCGCATTGGCGAGTTCGGCAGCGATCGCGGCATCAGGCCGGCGCAGCGAATCGATTGCTTGCACAAGTTCGCGCGGAATATCCGCCATCGCCGCAAGCCGCGCCGCAAACTCGGCCGCGGCCAGAATGCCGTCGCGAATGGCAGCCAGATCGCGCGGGCCGCCGCGGCCGACGGCGATCCGCGCCAAAGCGCGCGCAAGATCGGGTACGGCCTCGAGCAGCGCGCGCAGACCGGAACGCGCGGCGCTATCGCTGACAAACGCGCCGACAGTGTCGAGACGATGCGCGATCTCATTCGGATCGGTCAGCGGGGCGGCCAGCCGCTGCGCGAAAAGCCTCCCGCCGGCCGAAGTCAGCGTGCAGTCGATGGCGGCAAGCAACGAGCCGCGGCGCTCGCCGCCGATGGTGCGGACGAGTTCGAGATTGCTGCGCGTCGCCTGATCGATCGCAAGCGTCGCGCCGGCGGCTTCGCGCGCGGGCACCGACAGCGGCGGCCGTTTGCCGAGCTGGGTGCGCTCGATATAGGTGATGGCGGCGGCGGCGGCCGTCAGCTCGATGCGCGAGAAGGCGCCGAACGACGCTGTCGTCGCGACGCCGAAGAAGCTCGAGAGCCGCCGCTCGGCGGTGGCGCCGTCGAACACGTCTCGGGTGAGCGGCATGACCGCAGGCTGTGCACGCAAGATCGGTGCAAGCTCCGGATCGCTATAAAGCGCGTCGGAAACGATGACCTCGCCGGGCTCGATGCGCGCAATCTCGGCGCCGATACTGGCGCGGTCGCATTCGGCGACGCGGAATTCGCCGGTCGAAATATCGATCCAGGCCAGTGCGAAACGGTCGTCACCGGCCGAGGCGCGGCCGCGCACCAGCGCCAACAGATAATTGTTGCGGGTGGCGTCAAGCAGCGTGTCTTCAGTGAGCGTGCCCGCTGTGATCAGTCGCACGACATTGCGCCGCACCACGCTTTTGCCGCCGCGCTTCTTCGCCTCGGCCGGATCTTCAAGCTGCTCGCAGACGGCGACCCGATGGCCTTGCGCGATCAGACGATGCAGATATTCGTCGGCGCGCTCGACCGGCACGCCGCACATCGGAATGTCCTGGCCGAGATGTTTGCCGCGCTTGGTGAGCATGATGCCGAGCGCGCGCGAGGCGACCTCGGCATCGCCGAAGAACATTTCGTAGAAGTCGCCCATCCGGTAGAACAGCATGCAATCCGGATTGCCGGCTTTGATCTCGATATATTGCTCCATCATGGGTGTCACGCGAGCGGCTTCATCGCCCGCTTTGGGCGTGACGCGACGGGCATCGTTGGCCGGCGCTTCGGGCGCGGGGTCCGGTTCGTCACTCATGATGGTGCGGGCGGCGTCCATGCGGCGGCACGCTAGCAAAAAACGGTCTGCTCTGTCCGGTCTCGCGCCGGACATCCACGGTTAAGTTCGCAAGATTTGGAATCGCCGAAAAAGGCCGCCTTATGCCTTCGCGCCGAGCTTGTCGGCGAACGGCAGCAGGCCGGTCTGCGGATGGCAATTGAAATATTCGAACGGCGGATTGTCGGCTTCGAGGATGAAGATCTCGTTGTAGGTATGGAGCTGCAGTTTTTCCTGGAATTTCTTCCGGGCCGCCAACGCGCTGGTATAGATCGCCAGGTGGCTCGGATGGTCCTTGCTCCAGGTTTCCAGATGCTGCATCGAGACGAAAGCGCCGAGCGAATAGGCTTCGGCGATTTTCGCGCCGTCCGGTGAAATGGATTCAACCTGGCGCAGCGAGAAGCAGCCGGTCGCCGCCGGATTCTCGCGCAGATATGTCATGCCGGCATCGAGCTTCGGCTTGATGCGCTCGCGCCAGTCCTTGAGTTGCTCGCCGTCGCACTTTTCCCAGGACACGCCGGAGCGGATCACGCACATATTCTTCGGCGGCTGTACCTGGCGATAGGACGAGCCGGTGATCGGGCAGCGTTCACTGGTCGAGACCGTCGCCTCGAACGGATCGTCGGCGGTGCCGGGAACGCGGTCGCGCGCCGCGCCCCAATAGCCGGTGCGGTCGGTCGATTGCAGGCCCATCGCCGGACAGCCGGAAAAGCCGCGGCGGAATTCCTTGAACGTGATCGTCTCCATGCGCCGCGCATCGACCACGACCGGCTCCCACCACAGCCCGACCGAAGTCTCGCCCCGCATGCGGGCACGCCAGTCTTTGACGGCCGGAGATTTGAGCCATGTCCGAAATTGAGCGATGTCGAGCCAATAGAGTGCGGCGACGCGATTCCCATAGCCTTGCAGGTCGATATAGGTCGCCTGATCGATATAGACCGGCGCGGCGGTTTCCTTGGCGACACGCGCAAGAAAGTCGGTCAGCCCGGCATCCGGCAGCGCATCGGCTTTGGTTTGCAGCCCGAGAAACAGCACCGCGACTTTCGCCGCGACGGTGGCCGAATAGCGCGGCACCGGGGCCTTGTGGCCTTCCGGCTGGTTGAGCGGAAAGCGGCGGACCGGGCACTGCGAGGCGCCGGCCGCCGCTTCATTTCGTTCCGTCACGTCGGTCACTTTCACGTCCATCGCGGGCGACCTCCGCAGATCGAATAAACCGCTACTTCACCAGTTTTTTGCCGGTGACCGCTTCGAGGTTCTTATAGAACACCTTGTCGTGGGTGGTCTTGTCCATTTTCAGCGAATCGAGGATCTCAAGCGTCACCCGCGGATACATGGTGCCGCCTTCCGGATCGAACGGGCAATCCGAGGCGAACACAATCTTGTCGACCGGGAAGAATTCCATGCCGGCCTTGGTCGCCGGCACCGCGGTGAAGGCGGCCGTATCGGCCCAGAAATCCTGCTTAAAATAATCGAGCGGCCGCTTCTTCAGGCTCTTGCGCAGCGCGACGTAATCTTCGTCGGTGGTGCGCGAGCCCATCACGTCGTTGCCGGGGCCAATGCGGCCTTCCAGCATCGGCACGATGCCGCCGAAGTGGTGGGTGATGATTTTTAGGTTCGGATGGTTGTCCATGATCTTGGAATAAACCAGCCGCATCATGGCGCAGCCGGTTTCATAGGACCAGCCGAAGGTCCACCAGATCTCGTAGAGCGACTTCTTCTCGTCGATGTAGTCCGGCATCTCGGCGCCACGCGCCGGATGCAGCCAGATCGGGGCGCCGAGCTCGTTCATTTTCTTGAAGAACGGCAGATATTCCGGACGGTCGAGCGGCTTGCCGGCGACATTGGTGTAGATCTGCACGCCGAGCGCGCCGTTCTTCAGCGTGCGTTCGGCTTCGGCAACGCCGGCGTCCTTCGCCGCGAGCGATACCTGCGCCACCCAGCCCGGGAAGTGGTCCTTTTCCTTGGCGACGAGTTCGGCGAAGCCGTCATTGATGATCTTGCAGAACTCGTCGATATCAGCCGGCGACTTGGCGAATTTCTCGACCGGCGGCTGCGGGTAGGACAGGATCTGCTGATAATCCTTGTGGCCGTCGACGATCTTCTTGCGCACATTGATATCGAACAAAGCCGGGAGCGAGCGGATGCGCTTGCCCATATCCTTATAGTCACCAGCGACTTCATTGAGCTTGGTGAAGAAGCGTTCCGGAAAAAAGTGGGTATACGCGTCAACTCGCATCGGCGTTCATCTCCCTTTTGCGGCTCGCTTCTAGCATACCTGCGCGCTGGGACGGCAAGAGACGCCAAGGGCAGTTCCGCTTTGGGCGCGGTCCTTGCGCTATTTGCTATGCGTCAGCCGCGCGACAAATTCCGCCGGGATGGGCTGACCCTTGAGCCGCTCGGGGTCGGCCGGATCGGGAGCGACAAAAACGCGCGTCTCGAAACCCTCGACCGAAATGTCGTCGCCTCGCATCAGGCGCTGCTCGATCTTGATGCTGGATTTGCCCAAGCTCGCGATCGAGGTCGTGATCGCCACCCGGTCGCCGAAGCGGTTGGGAATGCGGAAAATGGCGCGGGTTTCGACGATCGGATGGCCGATAAATTTGAAGGCTTTCAGATATTCGAATTTGCTCATGCCGATCGCGGCTTCCATCATCTCCGTCGTCGAGGTGTCGAACATCGCGAAATAGCGCGGATAGAACACGATGCCCGCGGGATCGCAGTCGCCCCATTCGATGCGCAAATGCCGGGTGTTGCTGAACATTATTGTTTGGTCCTGCGAAATTCCCTCGAGACGAAAAAGATGACGTCGCGCTGTTATTTAGGCGCCATGCGCAGCGCGCCGTCGAGACGGACGACTTCGCCGTTAAGATAGCGGTTCTCGATCATGTGCAGCACCAGAGCGGCATATTGGGGCGGCTGCCCAAGAAGCTTTGGAAACGGCACCGCGGCGGCCAGGCTTTGTTGGGCCGCTTCCGGGAGCGCATGCAGCATCGGGGTGGTGAAAATTCCCGGCGCTATCCCGGTGACGCGAATGCCGAACTGGGCGAACTCGCGCGCCGCCGGCAGCACCAGGCTCACCACGCCGCCCTTCGAGGCGGCATAGGCGGCCTGGCCGATCTGGCCGTCATAGGCGGCGACGGAGGCTGTGCAGACAATGATGCCGCGCTCGCCGTCCTGCATCGGTTCGAGGTTCTGCATTTTCGCCGCAGCAAGCCGCATCACATTGAACGTGCCGATCAGATTGATCGAGACGACCTTGGAAAATTCCTCGAGCGGCATCGGCCCGTCGCGGCCGACGATGCGCTTGGCCGGGCCGACGCCGGCGCAATTGACGACGATGCGCGCCGGGCCGTGATCGGCGGCGGCCTTGGCGATGGCCTTTTCCGTTGCGGCGGCATCGGTCACGTCACAATCGACGGCGATGCCATTGATGTCGACGGCGACTTCGCCCGCAGCTTTCTTGTTCACATCGAGCACCGCGACCTTGGCGCCAGCCTTCGCCAGCATGCGCGCGGTTGCGGCGCCGAGCCCTGAAGCGCCGCCGGTGACGATCGCCGCAATTCTTTGCGCGCCCTGTCCTCTGATATCCATCTTCAACTCACCTGTGCGGTTTGCCGATCTGCGACAATGACGTGCCGCGGTGACGCCGCGGCGTAAAGGTCATCGACCAAAGCTTGGCGATGGGCAAGCACGGCGCGCTGATTGATCGAGCCTTTGTCGGTCATCTCGCCGATATCGAGCGACGGCGGCTCGGCGAGGAGGATCATGCGCGTGACGCGGTTCGAGGTGCCGGTGCTTGCCGCGACGAAACTGTCGAGCAAGCGGGCGAATTCGGCCGCGATGCGCGCATCGGCCGGCAATGATCGCGCCGGTGCATCAGTCGCGAGACCCGCCGCGAGTTTCTTGCAGGCGTCGAGATCGGGAAACACCAGCGCGCTGACATCGTCGCGATCGGCGCCGGCGAAGACCACATCGCGAACCAGCGGGGCAAAATGCGCGATGAAGGCGGCGCGCAACGGACCGACGCTGACCCAGGTGCCGGTGGCGAGCTTGAAATCCTCGGAAAGCCTGCCGTCGAACAACAGGCCCTTGGCCGGATCGGCCGGGTCGGCGAATTTCAGCGCATCGCCGATCTTGTAATAGCCCTCGTCATCGAAGGCGTCGGCATTGAGTGCCGGCGCCCGCCAATAGCCGGGCGTGATGTTGGCGCCTTTGAGCCGCGCTTCGAGCTTGCCCTCGCGCGGCACGAGCTTGAGATCGACGCCCGGAAGCGGCAGACCGATATTGGTGGCGCGCTCGGATTCCCAGCTGCAGGCGAGCGCCGCCGGCGCGGTTTCGGTCGAGCCGAGGCTCGAGATGAACAGAATGCGCTCGCCCACGGTTTCGAAGGCCAGGCGATGATAAGCATCGAGCACATGTTGCGGCAGCGCCGCGCCGGCATAGAACAGGACTTTCAGCCGGCTGAAGAATGTCTCGCGCAGCGCCGGCTCCGCCGTCAGATAGGGCAAGAGCATCTCGAAGCCCTTGGGCACGTTGAAATAGATGGTCGGCGCGACATCGCGCAGATTGCGCGCGGTCGCCTCGATCGCGCCGGGGAGCGGCTTGCCCTCGTCGATATAGAGCGAGCCGCCATTGTCGAGCACGATGCCGAAATTGTGGTTGCTGCCGAACGTGTGGTTCCACGGCAGCCAGTCGACCAGCACCGGCGGCTCGTCGGCAAGGAAGGCAAGCCCGCCGCGGATCATGGCCTGGTTCGCGCACAGCATCAGTTGGGTATTGATCACGCCCTTCGGCTGGCCGGTCGAGCCCGAGGTGAACAGCACCTTGGCGATAGTCTCCGCGGTGACGGCCGCATGCGCCGCTTCGACAGAAGCGGCCGGTCGTGTCGCCAAGAGCGCCGAGAATAAAGTCGTCGGCCGGTCGGGAATTGGATTGACGGTGACGGCGATCTCGACATTCGCAGGCACCGCGGCGGCGATGGCGCGCGCGAAAGCTGTGCCGTTGGCGGCAAAGACGAGGCTCGGCGTGAGAATATTGACGATGGCTTTGAGCTTGCCGAAATCCTGCGACAACAGCGAATAGGGCGCTGAGATCGGCGCATAGGGGATGCCGACATGCATCGCCGCGAGCGCGAGGAGCGCGTGCTCGATATCGTTGCCGGAGAGAATGGCGATCGGCCGTTCCGGTGAAAGCTTGCGCTCAAGCAGCGCCGCGGCGATGGCGCGCACCGCTGCAAGCGTCTGCGCATAAGTCAGCTTGCGCCAGCCGCCTGCGGCATCGCGCTGGGCGATAAAGATGCGCTCCGGTTCAGCGCGCGCCCAGTGGACCAGCCGCTCGGTGAGCTTCTGCGGATGCGGCGGCAATTGCTGCGGCGAGCGCATCAGGATTGCGCCGTCGGCACGCTGCTGGATCACAACGTCGGGCGTGCCGAGCTTGACCGGCCGCAGCGGCGGTCGCCCTTCCAGGGTCAGCGTCGTCGCGGCTGCCATTTTCAGCTTCGCGCCACTTTCGGCGCGCGCTTTTCCAGAAATGCCTTGAGCCGGGCTTTCGCCTCCTCGTCGCCCTGCGCAATGGCGGCAGCGAGAGATTCCGCGACGAAGCCCGCCGCCGGGTCGCTGCGGGCGATGCGCGGCAATAGATGCGTCACGGCGAAGTTGGTGAATGTCGCATTGCCGGCGATGCGGTGCGCGAGCTCCATGCCTTTGGCGAGACCCTGGCCTTCGTCGACCAGATATTGGGTAAGCCCGGTGGTCTGGCCCTCTTCGGCAGAGAGCGTGCGGCCGGTCAGCATCATGTCCATCACGCACGCGGTGCCGATCAGAGGCGGCAGCCGCACCGAGCCGCCGCCGCCGACATAGATGCCGCGGCTGGCCTCGGGCAGCGCGTAGAAGGCCGAACGCTCGGCGACGCGGATATGGGCTGCGGCGGCCAATTCAAGCCCGCCGCCGATCACCGCGCCGTGCAGTACGGCGACGACGGGCGCGCTGCCGAACTCGATGCGCTCGAAGGCGCGGTGCCAGGAGCGCGAATGTTCGACACCTTGGAAGGTGTTGCGCTCGGAAAGTTCGCTGAGATCGAGGCCCGCGGAAAAATGCTCGCCTTCTCCCGCAATCACCGCGGCGCGGATGTCCTCCGGCAGGTTCGAGAAGAAGGTCTCGATGCCGAGAACAGTCGGATCGTCGAGCGCATTGCGCTTTTGCACGCGGGCAAGCTTCAGCACGGCGACGGCATTGTGCCGCTCCGCCTTCAATGTCGGCGGCAGGCTCGCCGCCAATTCGGCAAATTCGGCTTCGGGGCCTGCGCTCATTGGGCGTTCGTTGGGGCGTTCGTTGTTATTGACCGTGGCGGCAATCGGGGCCATTTGACCCGTTCCGCGGCGGCCCGTAAATAGCCTGCGCGGGCATGATCCGGAAAAGTGGAAACCGGTTTTCCCGAAAGGTCATGCTCCATCTAAATCCGGACGGGCCCGACATACGGAGCGGCCGATGCGAGAAGTGTTCATTTGCGACGCCGCGCGTACCCCGATCGGCCGCTATGGCGGGGCGCTCGCCAAGGTGCGCACCGACGATCTCGCCGCGGTGCCGATCAAGGCGCTGGTCGCGCGTAACAACAAGGTCGACTGGTCGCAGCTCGACGAAGTGTTTCTCGGCTGCGCCAATCAGTCCGGCGAGGACAACCGCAATGTCGCGCGCATGGCGCTGTTGCTGGCCGGCCTGCCGGACAAGATCCCGGGCGTCACCGTCAACCGGCTCTGTGCCTCGGGGCTAAATGCAGTGGGCGACGCCGCGCGCGCGATCCGCACCGGCGAAATGGATTTCGCCATCGCCGGCGGTGTCGAATCGATGACGCGGGCGCCGTTCGTGATGGGCAAAGCCGGCGAGGCGTTCTCCCGCTCGGCAGACATTTTCGACACCACGCTGGGCTGGCGCTTCATCAATCCGCTCTTGAAGGCGCAATACGGCGTCGATTCCATGGCCGAGACCGCCGAGAATGTCGCCGAGGAATTCCAGGTCACCCGCGCCGACCAGGATGCGTTTGCGCTGCGCTCGCAGCAGCGCGCCGCCAAGGCGATCGCGCTCGGCTATTTCACCAAAGAGATCGTGCCGGTTCCGGTGCCCAACGGCAAAGCCGGTCCGACCACTTGCTGCGAGGACGAGCATCCGCGGCCGGACACCACGATCGAAAATCTGCAAAAGCTCAAACCGATCGCGCGCAATCCCGGCACCGTGACGGCAGGCAATGCGTCGGGCATCAATGACGGCGCCGCCGCGATCGTCTTGGCGAGCGAGGACGCCGCGAAGACGCACGGGCTGACCCCGCGTGCCCGCGTGCTCGGCATGGCGTCGGCCGGTGTGCCGCCGCGCATCATGGGCATCGGCCCGGTGCCGTCGACGCGAAAGCTGATGGAGCGCCTCGGACTCAAGATCACCGATTTCGATCTGATCGAGATCAACGAGGCCTTCGCCGCGCAGGGGCTTGCCTGCCTGCGCCAGCTCGGCGTGCCCGACGATGCCGACTACGTCAATCCGCACGGCGGGGCGATCGCGCTCGGCCATCCGCTCGGCATGTCGGGAGCGCGGCTGGCGCTGACGGCAGTGCATGGCCTCGAAAGGGGTCACGGCAAGCGCGCGCTCGCCACCATGTGCGTCGGCGTCGGCCAGGGCGTGTCGCTCGCGGTGGAGAAAGTCTAGCCGTCATTCCGGGGCCGAGCGCAGCGAGGAGCCCGGAATCCATAGGCCCTGTATTTCAGAAAAAATCCAGACAGTGTGAACTTCGATCGACTGTGATTATGGATTCCGGATAGCCGCTACGCGGCTTCCGGAATGACAGAATAGGAGAATCCTCGCGTGCCGATGTCGCCCGGTTACATTCCCTTCCATCCCAACCCGTCGAAGCCGAAATACAAGCCGCCGGCGGGCGCGGTCGATGCGCATTGCCATGTCTTTGGGCCGGAGGCGAAGTTTCCTTATGCGCCGGAGCGCAAATACACGCCCTGCGACGCGCCGAAGGAGAAGCTGTTCGCGCTGCGTGACTTTCTGGGCTTCGACAAGAACGTCATCGTCCAGGCGTCGTGCCATTCCAAGGACAACAGCGCCATGGTCGACGCGCTCGACTCGTCGAACGGGAGGGCCAAGGGCATTGCCTTTGTCGGCGAAGAGGTCACCGACGACGAATTGAAATGGATGGACAAAGCCGGCGTGCGCGGCGTGCGCTTCAATTTCCTCAAGCGGCTGGTCGACTTCACCCCGCGCGATGTGCTGCAGCGGATCGCCGCCCGCGTCGACAAGCTCGGCTGGCACATCGTGGTCTATTTCGAAATGCCGGACCTGCCGGAACTCGAGAGCTTCTTCACGTCGCTGCCCACCACCGTCGTGGTCGATCACATGGGCACGCCGACGGTGAAAAAGGGCGTCAATGACCCGGAGAACTTGCGCTTCCACGATCTGATGGACAAGCACAAGAATTTCTGGGTGAAGGCGACCTGCCCGGAACGCATGACCATCGCCGGTCCGCCCTATGACGACGTGGTGCCGTTCGGCAAGGCGCTGGTCGATCATTTTCCCGACCGCGTGATCTGGGGCACCGATTGGCCGCATCCCAATATGAAGAAGGAAGCGCCCGACGACGGCGTTCTGGTCGATCACATTCCGAAGATCGCGACCACGGCTGCGGCCCAACAGAAACTGTTGGTCGACAACCCGATGCGGCTTTATTGGGGGTAGGTCGGCCTCGGCCAGCTTGCAGGGATTCTAAATTATTTCTTGCGTGAGACCCCCGCTTTCGCATGACGCGAGGGCGAAGGAAGGCTTACGTTGCCAAGCTTTTCCGCGCTATATATGTCAACCCAATCAGGAGACGGCCGATGGCCCGCGAACAGCACGATTACGACGACATCCCGGGCACGTTTGTGTTCGATGCCGAACGGTCCCGGGAAGGGTTCGGCATCAATATGTTCTGCATGTCGCTGATGAAGGACGCCAACCGCAAGGCCTTCAAGGCGAACGAGGCGGAATATCTCAAGAAGTTCAAGCTGACGCCGGAGCAGACCGACGCCGTGCTCAAGCGCGACTACAACCGGATGCTGGAGCTCGGCGGCAACATCTATTTCACCGCGAAGCTCGGCGCGACCGACGGCCATTCGTTCCAGCACCTGGCCGCCGTCATGACCGGCGCGACGCAGCCCGACTATGCCGACATGATGCTTAAGGGTGGCCGTTCGGTCGAAGGCAATCGCTCGCGCACCGGCAAGAACACGCCGTCCAAATATATCGAGGCGGCGCCGGCGCGAAAGGCCGCCGGCAAGCCGAAGGCAAAGGCCGCCAAGGCCGGAGCCAAGACTAAAGCCAAGTCCAAGGCGAAAGCCAAAGCCGGCAAATCCAAACCCAAATCTCAGAAACGGAAGTGACACCGTGGCCAGGATCATCGCAGGAATAGGTTCATCGCATGTCCCCGCCATCGGGGCCGCGCTCGACAACGGCAAGACCGAGGAGCCCTATTGGAAGCGGGTGTTCTCGGGGTTCGTGAAATCGCAAGAATGGATGCGCGAGACCAAGCCGGATGTCGCGATTGTCGTTTATAACGACCACGCTTCGGCCTTCTCGGTCGAGATGATCCCGACTTTCGCGCTCGGCTGCGCGGCGGAATTCCCGCCGGCCGACGAAGGCTGGGGCCCGCGCCCGGTGCCGATCGCCAAGGGCCATCCGGCGCTCGCCTCGCATATCGCGCAATCCTGTATTCTCGACGAGTTCGATCTCACCATCTGCAATAAGATGGAAATCGATCACGGCATGACGGTGCCGATGAACCTTCTGTTCGGCAAGATCGAGAAGGACGGGCACTGGCCCTGCCCGGTCATTCCGCTGGCGGTGAATGTGGTCATGTATCCGCCGCCGACCGGCCATCGCTGCTACATGCTGGGCAACGCGATCCGCAAGGCGGTGGAAACCTTCCCCGACGATCTGCGCGTCGTAATCTTCGGCACCGGCGGCCTGTCGCACCAGATTTCCGGCCCGCGCGCGGGCCTGATCAACAGCAAGTGGGACAAGGCCTTCCTCGACAATCTGTCGAAGGACCCCAAGAAGCTCGTCAAGATCCCGCATCTCGAATACATGCGCGAGGCTGGCGCCGAAGGCATCGAAATGGTGATGTGGCTCATCATGCGCGGCGCGCTCGACGACAAGGTGGACGAAGTCTATCGCTTCTACACCGTGCCGGCGTCGAACACTGCGGTCGGCCATATCATTTTGGAAAATAAGGCGAAGAAGAGCGCGGGCAAGCGCAAATCTTCGGCAAAGCCGGCGGCCAAGCACAAACGCGCCGCGGCGCGTGCCAAAGTGGATCGTGTTCACAGCTAGTACATTTACGTCATGGCCGGGCTTGTCCCGGCCATCCACGCCTTTGGAGCCGAGAGTTTCTTAAGCCGTGGATGCCCGGCGATAGACGAGTGAAACGACGCCGTT
Source organism: Xanthobacteraceae bacterium (assembly GCA_049677525.1). GTDB lineage: Bacteria > Pseudomonadota > Alphaproteobacteria > Rhizobiales > Xanthobacteraceae > BOG-931. Next base: position 10,181 of record JBAUCK010000156.1, on the reverse strand, counting down.
CTTCGACCGGCTATTGCCGGGCATGACGGCCGTCAGACGGCAAAGCAAGTAATCCAAGAGGTCAGTGATGAAAATCTGCGTAGCGGGGCAAGGCGCGTTCGGTCAGAAGCATCTTGATGCGTTGAAACGCATTCAAGGCGTCGAGGTGACGTCGCTGGTCGGCGGCAATCAGGACTCAACGGCGGAGATCGCCAAGAAATACGGCATTCCGCATTACACCGGCGATCCGTCCGAAGGCATCAAGCGCGCCGACGCGGTGATCCTGACCACGCCGACCAAGATGCATTTCCGCCAGGGCGAGCAGGTGATGCGCGCCGGCAAGCATGTGCTCGTTGAAATTCCGGTGACCGACAGCGTCGAGGACGCCGAAAACCTGGTGAAAATCGCCAAGGAAACCGGCGTCATCGCCATGGGCGGTCATGTGCGGCGCTTCAATCCCAGCCACCAATACATCCACAAGAAAGTCGTCAAGGGCGAGCTGAAAATCCAGCAAATGGACGTGCAGACCTATTTCTTCCGGCGCAAGAACATCAATGCCGCCGGCAATGCACGCAGCTGGACCGATCATCTGTTGTGGCATCACGCCGCCCACACCATCGACCTGTTCCAGTACCAGGCCGGCGAAAACATTTCCGATTGTTATGCGGTGCAGGGTCCGATCCATCCGCAGCTCAATATCGCGATGGACATGGGGATCGTCGCCAAGACGCCGTCCGGCGCGATCCTGACGCTGTCGCTGTCGTTCAACAATGACGGCCCGATCGGCTCGTTCTTCCGCTACATCTGCGACAACGGCACCTACAAGGCGCTCTACGACGACCTGTCCGACGGCAAGGACAACAAGATCGACGTCTCCAAGGTCGACGTGTCGATGGACGGCATCGAGCTCGAGGACCGCGAATTCATCGCCGCGATCAAGGAAAAGCGCGAGCCGAATGCGAGCTTGGAGCAGCTTCTGCCCTGCATGCATGTACTCGGCAAACTCGAAAGCATCATCGACCCGCAGCGCAAGGCGCACGCTTAAGGATTGCCGGTTTCTCCGCTATAATCCTCCCCAAGAACAAAGCTTGGGGAGGATTTTTCATGCGTGCATATGTTCGCGGCGTTGTCGCGGCCGTTGCAGTCTTGACGATAGGTGCCGCAGCTTTTGCGCAGGACGCTTATCCGTCAAAGCCCGTCCATATCTATGTGCCTTATCCTCCCGGCGGTGCGGTCGATATCGTGGCGCGCACGCTCGGCGACGCGCTCGGCAAAGCGTGGAATCAATCCGTCGTCATCGAGAACCGGCCCGGCGCCGCGGGCATCATTGCCGAACAGGCTTTGGTGCAGGCCGCACCGGATGGCTACACGCTGATCCTGGTCGCCTCCGGCCATGCGCTGTTGCCGCATTTCTATGACAAGCTGCCTTACGACACGTTCAAGGATTTCACGCCGATCTCGCAAATTGGCTCCTCGCCCAACATGCTCCTGGTCCGCGCCGATTCGCCGTTCAAGTCGGTGAACGATGTTATCGCCGCGGCGCGCGCCAAGCCCGGCGCGTTGTCTTACGGCCATGCCGGCAATGGCACGTCGCCTTACCTGTCCGGCGAATTGTTCAAATACATGGCCAAGGTCGAGATCACGCCGGTGCCGTATAAAGGCGGCGCGCCGGCTCTGGCCGATCTGGTCGGCGGGCAGATTCCGCTGACCTTCAACAATATTCCGGAATCGCTCGGCCAGGTTCAGGCCGGCACGGTGCGTCCGCTCGGCGTGACGACCGCCGAGCGCTCGCCGGTTCTGCCCAACGTGCCAACTATCGCCGAGACCGGCGTGCCCGGCTATGACACCGGCGTGTGGTGGGGCGTGTTCGCGCCCGCCGGATTGCCCGCGGCGATCCAAGCCAAGCTCGCCAAGGATTGCGCCGACGCGGTGCACACGCCCGGCATGCAGGCCAAGTTCTTGCAGCTTGGCGCCACGCCGATCGGCTCGACCGCGGACGCGCTCGCCAAGATTACGCGTGACGATTACGACAAATGGGGCCCGGTCATCAAAGCCGCCGGTCTTAAGATCGACTAGAAACAATCCAGAAACACGACGCGGCCGTTCGGAAAAGATCATGCTTAAAATAACAGGCCGGCGTCCGCGCCGGGCTCTCCTGCGCCGCGGCACCGGCATTAACCGCAGCCGCGATATGAGACAAAGCGCTAACTGGACAATGCCGGTGTCAAATGTTGGTATGCGCGCCAATCGCCTATCCAATCTAAAAGCTCCGGGAGGAACTCTATGAAATTGAAGAACTTTTTGCTGGCGGCTAGCGCCGCCACCGCAATCGCTGCGGCCGCGAGCCCGGCCCAGGCGCAAGATGTCAAGATCGGCCTCATTCTGCCGATGACCGGCCAACAGCAATCGACCGGCAAACAAGAAGCCGCCGGCGCCAAACTTTACATGCAGCAGAACGGTGACACCGTTGCCGGCAAGAAGATCGAGCTCATCATCAAGGACGATGGTGCTGTTCCTGATAACAGCAAGCGCATCGCGCAAGACCTGATCGTCAACGACAAGGTAACCTTTCTCGCTGGCTTCGGCGTGACGCCGGCAGCGCTCGCTGTTGCGCCGCTTGCCACCGAATCCAAGACGCCTGAGATCGTCACCGCGGCAGGCACTTCGATCATCACCCAGAAATCGGACTACATCGCGCGCACGAGCTTCACGCTCGCGCAATCGACCGTGCCGCTCGCCGACTGGGCGGCGCAGAACGGCATCAGGAAAGTGGTGAGCATGGTGTCCGACTACGCGCCGGGCGCCGATGCTGCGAAATCCTTCGCCGCCGAATTCACCGCCAAGGGCGGCCAGATCGTCGACAGCATTACGTTCCCGCTGGCCAATCCCGACTTCGCGCCGTTCCTGCAGCGCGCCGCCGATCAAAAGCCCGACGCGATCTTCGTCTTCGTGCCGTCCGGCCAAGGCGGTATCTTCGTCAAGCAGTTCGTCGAGCGCGGCATGGACAAAGCCGGCATCAAGATCATCGGTCCGGGCGACGTGACCGACGACGATCTCGTCAACGGCATGGGCGATCCGGTGATCGGCACCGTCACCGCGCACATCTATTCGGCCGATCATGATTCCGCCGCCAACAAGGCTTTCGTCGCCGCGTTCGAGAAGGCCAATAACGGCATGCGGCCGAATTTCATGGCGGTCGGCGCCTATGACGGCATGCACCTGATATATGAGGCGCTGAAGAAGACTGGCGGCAAGACCGACGGCGATTCGCTGATGGCCGCGATCAAGGGCATGGCCTGGGAGAGCCCGCGCGGCCCGATCTCGATCGATCCGGAAACGCGCGACATCGTGCAGAACGTCTATATCCGCAAGGTCGCGAAGAAGAACGGCGAGCTCTTCAACGTGGAATTTGCCACCTTCCCGTCGGTCAAGGATCCGATCAAGGCCGCGGCGAAGTAAGCTTCAGGCATGAGGAAAAGCGCGCGGGGTGGGGGCCCCACCGCTCTTCCGAGCCAAACTAAGACGCCCCCATAACCGGTGCCCGTGCATCGGCGATGAGAACTGAGTAGGGTAGCCAAAAGCTGCCCGTGCCTTTCCTGCCGGGTGGGGGAAGGACGAGTGGGGACGGGCGTTGAATAAATCATGCTGACCATCCTGTTCGACGGCGTTGCCTACGGCATGCTTCTGTTCGTGCTGGCATGCGGGCTGTCCGTCACGCTTGGCCTGATGAATTTCATCAATCTCGCCCATGGCGCCTTTGCCATGGCCGGCGGCTATTGCACAGTCGTCCTGGTCAACCGCTTTGGCGTGCCGTTCGCGCTCGGCCTGCCGCTCGCCTTCGTGGTGACGGCGCTGTTGGGCGGCCTGTTCGAGCGCACGCTCTACGTCCACGTCTATGCCCGCAGCCATCTCGACCAGGTGCTGTTCACCATCGGCCTCGTCTTCATGTCGGTTGCGGCGGTCGACTACACGATGGGTTCGTCGCAGCAATTCGTGCAGATCCCGGAAGCGCTGCAGGGCCAGATCAATGTGTTCGGCATCGGCATGGGCAAATATCGCCTGCTCATCATTGCCATTTGCGGCCTCCTCACCATCGCGCTGCAATTGATGCTGACCAAGACGCGGTTCGGCAGCCGGCTCCGCGCCGCGGTTGACGATCAGCGCGTCGCACGCGGGCTCGGCATCAATGTCGGCGCCGTGTTCACGCTGACATTTGCCTTTGGCTCGGGGCTTGCCGGTCTCGGCGGCGCGCTCGGCGCCGAAATTTTGGGCCTCGATCCGACGTTCCCGCTCAAATACATGATCTACTTTCTGATCGTGGTGACGGTCGGCGGCACGTCGAGCATTACCGGGCCGTTCTTCGCCTCGATCCTGCTCGGCATCGGCGACGTCGCCGGCAAATATTACGTGCCCAAGCTCGGCGCCTTCGTGATCTACGCCATCATGATCGTCGTCCTTATCTGGCGGCCGCAGGGCCTGTTTGCCCGCGCGACGGCGCGGTGACGGCCATGAATGATCACACGAGCAGTCGCATGGACAGTCAAACGGCCAATTCCGCGACCGCCGATCAGGTCTCGAGCTATCTGAAGCGCCGCGCCCGCTGGTCGCCGCTCGAGATCGCGTTCTGGATTTTTGCCTTCGCGACGATCTGGCTGTTTCCGAGCAAATATCTGATCCTCAAGGACACCGCGATCCTCGCACTGTTCGCGCTGTCACTCGATCTGATTCTCGGTTATGCAGGCATCATCTCGCTCGGGCAGGCGGCGTTTTTTGGCGTTGCCGGATATTTTTCCGGGCTGGTCGCCAAATACGGCTTTATCAACGAGCCGGTGCTCGCGCTGATGGCTGCGGGTTTGGTCGCCGCCGCACTCGGTTTCGTCACGAGCTTCCTGGTGCTGCGCGGGTCGGATCTGACGCGGCTGATGGTGACGCTTGGCGTGTCGTTGATGCTCGGCGAGGTCGCTAACCGCTATTCCAATATCACCGGCGGCGCCGACGGTCTGCAGGGCGTCGATATCCAGCCGATCTTCGGCCGCTTCCGCTTCGATCTCTACGGACACAACGGTTACGTCTATTGCCTGATCGTGCTGTTCGTTTGTTTCGTCGTGGCGCGCCGCGTGGTCTATTCGCCGTTCGGCCTGTCGCTGCGCGCGGTGAAAGGCAATTCGCTGCGGTCGTCCGCCATCGGCATTCCGGTCAAATGGCGGCTGGTCGCGATCTATACGTTCTCGGCCGGCATTGCTGGTATCGCCGGCGGGCTGCTCACGCAGACCACGGCATTCTGCTCACTCGACGTGTTCTCGCTTGATCGTTCGGCCGACCTGCTGCTCGTGCTGATCATCGGCGGCACCGGCTATCTCTACGGCGGCCTGATCGGGGCGGTGATCTACAAATTCCTGCAGGATTGGATCGCCAACCTCACGCCGCAATATTGGCAGTTCTGGATCGGACTTGTGCTGGTCATCATTGTGCTGATCGGCCGCGACCGCATGCAGAGCTGGATCGCGGCGGCCCGCGCGGCTATCGAAAACCTCGGCTCGGGCGCTGTGGCGCGCCCGCCGAAACTTGCTGCGCCGGATGGGAAATAAGCCATGCCGATCCTGCAAACGACAGGGCTGGAAAAGCGCTTCGGCGGCATCGTTGCCACCAACAATGTCAATCTCAGCGTCGAAAAAGGCGCGCGCCACGCGCTGATCGGCCCGAACGGCGCCGGCAAGACGACCTTCATCAATCTGCTCACCGGCGTGCTCAAGCCGAGCGCCGGCCGCATCACGCTCGAAGGCAAAGACATCACCGCGACGTCATCGCATGAGCGGGTGCGGCTCGGTATGGCGCGCACCTTCCAGATCAACCAATTGTTCCTCGATCTCACCCCGCTTGAATCGGTCGGGCTTGTCGTCTCGGAACGGCTCGGCTCCGGCGCCGATTGGTGGCGGATAATCGGCACCAAATCGTCGGTCACCGGCGAGATTGTCGAGATCATCGAGCGTTTCCATCTGACCGATGTGATGTTCGATCGCGTCTCAGTGCTGCCCTATGGCAAGCAGCGGCTCCTGGAAATCGCGCTCGCCTTCGCATGCCGGCCGCAGGTGCTGCTGCTCGACGAGCCTGCCGCCGGCGTGCCGGAGGCCGAGCGCCATGAGCTGCTCGCCACCATCGAGGCGCTGCCGGCCGAAGTCACGGTGCTCCTGATCGAGCATGATATGGACCTCGTGTTCTCTTTCGCCGACCGCATCTCGGTCCTCGTCAACGGCGCATTGTTCGTCGACGGCGCGCCGGAAGAAGTCGGGCGCGACCCGCGGGTGAAGGCGGTCTATCTCGGCGAGGAGCTCGATGCCTGATCTTCTCACCATCGAGCAATTATGCGCCGGCTATGGCGAGGCGGTCGTGCTTTCCGACGTCTCGCTGTCGCTACGCGAAGGCGAGGCGATTGCGCTTCTTGGCCGCAACGGCATGGGCAAGACCACGCTGATCAATACCGTGGTCGGCGTCACCCATTATTTCGGCGGCAAAATCGCGCTCGACGGCAAGGACATCACCAGGATGCGTCCGGACCAGCGCGCCCATAGCGGGGTGGGCTGGGTGCCGCAGGAGCGCAACATCTTCAAATCGCTCACCGTGGTGGAAAACCTCACCGCGGTGGCGCAGCCCGGCCGCTGGACTGTGGACAAGGTCTTCACCATGTTCCCGCGGCTGTCCGAGCGGCGGCAGAATTTGGGCAATCAGCTCTCCGGCGGCGAGCAGCAGATGCTCGCCGTCGGCCGGGCGCTGGTGCTCAATCCGCGCGTGATGCTGCTCGACGAACCGCTTGAGGGCCTCGCCCCGATCATCGTCGATGAGCTCTTGGCGGCGCTGCGCCGGATCATCCGCGATGAGGGCATGTCGGCGATCCTGGTCGAGCAGAACGCCAAAAAGATTCTTCCCGTGACCGACCGCGCCATCATCTTGGAGCGCGGCTGCGTGGTCCACGCGGCCGACAGTGTCACGCTTGCCGCCGATCGTACCGCGCTCGAGACCCATCTCGGCGTCACCGACCACGGCCCGCGTCGCATCGGGCGGGCGAAGCAGAATTCCTAAAACGTCTCCGCGACTCGCGCTATCCGTGCTACTTTGACGCGCAAGAAAATTCGTCGCCGTTTATGATCAGAACAATTGCCGTTTCGGGCTATCGGTCGCTGCGCGATGTCAGGCTCAGCCTCGGCGCGATGAACGTTGTGACTGGGGCGAACGGCGTCGGCAAATCGAGCCTTTATCGCGCCGTGCGGCTTCTGGCCGATATCGCCCAAGGCCGCATCATCCAGTCGCTCGCGGCCGAAGGCGGCTTGCACTCGACGCTGTGGGCCGGCCCCGGAGCAATTTTCGCGGGCAATGAGGAAGGGCGAGCAGCCGGTCGAGGGCACCGTGCGCAAGGCTTCGATCAGCCTGAAGCTCGGCTTCTCCGGCGACGATTACGGTTATGCGATCGATCTTGGCCTGCCGGTGCCATCGAGCTCGCGATTCGCACGCGATCCGGCCATCAAGACAGAGAATCAGTGGAACGGCGAAGCGTTGATGCGGAGCAATGTGTTCGCGGTGCGTAATGGACCGAGCATCCGCATCCGCGACAGCGGTGGGTCATGGCGGCAAGTGGCTTATCACTTAGCGTCGTTCGACAGCATGATGACCCATTGCAGTGATCCGCACGAAGCGCCTGAGCTTTTGCTGCTGCGCGATCCCATGCGCGACTGGCGATTCTACGATCACCTGAGTACCGGTCGCGACGCGCCGGCGCGCCGCCCGCAAATCGGGCCCTATACGCCCGTGCTCGGCAGCGACGGCTCCGATCTCGCCGCTGCAGTACAGACTGTCCGCGAAATCGGCGACGGCACGGCGCTCGACGACGCAATTGCCGACGCTTTTCCGGGTTGCGCCGTCGAAATCGTCAACACCGGCGGCTATTTTGAATTGCAGATGAGACGGCATGGCTTGTTGCGTCCGCTGAAAGCGGCCGAACTCTCCGACGGCACGTTGCGCTATCTGCTCCTGATCGCCGCGCTATTGTCGCCGCGGCCGCCGACTTTGATGGTGCTCAGTGAGCCGGAAACAAGCCTGCGCCCCGATCTCCTGCCGCCGCTAGGACGGCTGATCGCGCAAGCTTAGCAGTATTCGCAAATCATCGTCGTGTCCCACGCTGTGCCGCTGGTTTCAGCGCTAGAAAAAGCCGCCGACGCGAGACGGATTGTGCTTGAGAAGCAGTTGGGTGAGACAATTGTCGCCGGCGACGAAAAGCCGAATTGGACCTGGCCGGCGCGGTAACTGTAAGCCCCGACGCATATTTGTCGCGAAATATTACTATTCTGCTGTGGGGCGTGTTTGGCGCTGAGGAGAGGAAAATCATGCGGCAGCGCAAGCGCGCCGTGATCACGGCTATTGTTACAACGGTTGCAGTGCTGGCGGCGCTGCCGCAAGCGCAGGCCAAGATTCTCGCGCAATGGGTTCAGTTGGGCCCGGACGGCGCCGCGAGCGTGCGCGTCGTCACCGAGGATGCCTGTCCGTCGGTGAGCTTTGACGGCACTGCCGTGCCGATGTCTGTCCGCTCCGAGCCGGGCCACTTCGACAATGTCGCGCTGGCGCAATTTCCGGTGCGCGGTTGCGAGCTTGCGATGCCGCCGGGCGCGATCGCGGCGATCCTCGACGGCAAGCCGCTGCCGCTGCCGCGACCCAATCCGCAGCGTATCGTGATGTTCGGCGACACCGGCTGCCGCCTCAAGACCGGCGATCCGTGGCAGGCCTGCAACGATCCGAATGCCTGGCCGTTTGCCAAGATCGCGGCATTGGCCGCTGCGGCGCGGCCCGATCTCTTCATTCATGTCGGCGACTACGAATATCGCGAAGATGCCTGTCCGGCCGGCAATGCCGGCTGTGCCGGCAGTCCAGCGGGCTACGGCTGGACGCCGTGGAATGCCGATTTCTTCGCGCCGGCCGCTCCGCTGTTTGCCGCGGCGCCCTGGATCATGGCGCGCGGCAATCACGAAGATTGCAGCCGCGCCGCCGAAGGCTGGTTTCGCTTTCTCGATCCGGCACCGCTGGAAAAGACCTGCCGCGATCTGACCGGGGATTACGTGGCGCGGCTCGGCGATTTCGGTTTTCTTGTCGTCGACAGCGCCAAGGTCAAAGATACCGCGGGCGCGGATAGCGAACAGGTGCCGATCTTGCGCCGTCAGTTGCTCGATGTGCTGCCCAAGATTCCCAGCAATGCCTGGCTGGTGACGCACAAGCCGGTCAACGCCATGCTGGCCAAGCCGGGCGATTTTTCGGTCAACATCGTTTCGAACAAGGTGCTGCAGGCAGCGCTCGGCGCCGACATGCCGGCGAGCGTGCGGATGTATGTCGCCGGCCATATCCACTTCTTCCAGTCGGTCGATTTTAACGGCGCGCGGCCGGCGCAGCTTGTCGTCGGCACCGGCGGCGACAATCTCGAAGGCATGCCGACGGCGAGCGTGACCGGCGCCGACATCAACGGCCGCACCGCCGGCAATGCCGTCACTTATTCCGGCTTCGGCTACATGGTCTGGGACCGCGTCGACGCGACGACCTGGACCGGCACTTTGTTTGACATCAACGCCAAGCCGCTCAATCATTGCCGCCTCAGCGATCGCGCGTTGAGCTGCGGCTCGTGACCTCGCATGTCCCGGAAAAGTGGATACCGGTTTTCCGAAAAGGACATGCGCAAAAATTGAAATCCTGCGTGGGCTTGCGCCCCGCCTCGCTTCGACCACTTTGTCTCCATTACCTCTGCGCCGGAGGATCAAGGAGGTCATCATGACGGCATCGCGTTTTACGAGATTGCGTATTTCATATCTCATTGCGGGCTTTGCGATCGCGGCGGCAGTTTCGGCCGGTGCGGCTCAAGCCCAGCAACAAACGGCGGCGCCGTCGTCCGGGCCCGAGGGCGGTATCGTCGTGATCGGCGAGGGCAGCATCAGCGCGGCGCCAGATTACGCGGAGGTCAATGGCGGCGTGACGACGCGCGCCAAGTCGGTGAAAGAAGCGACCGACGCCGATTCCAAGCTGATGGCCGCCATCACGTCGGCATTGCAGGATGCCGGCATCGCCGCGAAGGACATTCAGACCTCGCGCTTCTCGATACAGCCGGTCTACACGCCGGCGGACCCGCAGAACGAATCGAAGCTCGCGGGTTATAGCGTCAGCAATCAGGTCAA
>JBAUCK010000155.1:0-5795 GCA_049677525.1 Xanthobacteraceae bacterium | reverse complement strand
GCTCGACCGGACAGGCATCGGGGTTTTGCAGCGGCAGCGCGGCGAAGCCTTTGAAGCGTTCGGGATGGCGCGTGATCTCCTTTGCCAGATGATCGTTGACGTCCTTTGCGGCTGTGACGCCGTCGGGGCCCGGAATGAGATCCGGGCCGGGGCCGGCATTGGAGAGCACCTGCACGCTAATGCCTGCGGCATCCATGGACTTGAGACGCTTCTCGGCGAATTCAGGCAGTAGCTCCATCGGATTGGGCGCGTCGGGCGTAAGATTCCTCGGCCGGAAGCCGCGGCGGTGCACCACGTCCTTCGGAACGCGGCTCGCCACCGCCGGGACTGAAAAATGTTCTTCGAGCGCAACGATACGCATAGGCGTAGTCCTCCATTCGGCCGCTGACAATCAGGTGGCGGGTTTGTTGCATTGGTACCGGCGTCCGGCAAGAGGCCTACGCTCGACATCCATGCACGGCTTGCGCCTGCCAATCCGATGTCCGCGCATAACTGACCGCATAATAAATGTGTTATGATTGATGATGGTTCGGAGTTCTTTTTATTCTCGCCACGGCAATAGGCGGCGCGCCGTTCGGCGCAAGCGTGACGTGCAATGATCCGAGCCGCGATCGTCGGTTTGGGGCGTTGGGGGCGGGCGCTGGTCACTGCGGTGACCGGTAGCACACCGGGCAGCAGCGATCTTCGTTTCGTCCTCGGTACAACGCGAACACGCGCCGCCGCCGAGGATTTTTGCCGCGACAAGAACATCAAGCTGGTCGACCGCTACGACGATATCCTGCGCGATCCTGATATCGATGCCGTGGTGCTCGCAACCCCGCACAGCCAGCATCAGGCGCAAGCACTTGCCGCCATTGCCGCGAGGAAGCATGTTTTTGTCGAGAAGCCGCTGACGCTCGATCTCGCGAGCGCGCGCGCCGTCACCGATGCCGCGCATAAATCCGGTCTGATCCTCGCGGTCGGGTTCACCCGGCGCTTCCATCCAAGCGTCGGCGAATTGCGCGCACGCGTTCGCGACGGCCGGCTCGGCGATGTCATGACGTTCGTCGCGCAGCACACAACGTCGACGGCGCAATTCGTCGCGCCGGACAATTGGCGCGCGGCGCCGGAGGAGGCGCCGGGCGGCGCCTTTACCGCCGTCGGCGTGCATGCGCTCGATCACATGATCGAATTTTCCGGCCGGGTGCGCGACGTACGCTGCGTTACCGCGCGCTACTATCCGGGCCCGTCCGACGACACGACCACGGTGATGCTGCGCTTTGTAAGCGGCGCCACTGGTTTGATTTTTTGTTCGGTTGCGACCGCGACAAATTTCGCATTTACCGCCTATGGCACCAACGGGCTTGCTGAAATTGCGCGTGCAGATCTGTCACGTTTTCGTTTCACCCCGGCGTCGGCCGCGGCCCCGACCGGTGTCGTCGCCGCACCGCCCGACGAGATTTTGGAATTTTCCGACTTCGATATGTTGCGCGAAGAGATGACGGCGTTCGCGCGGACCATCCGCGATGGAAAATCTTATCCGGTTCCAATTGCCGACGTGCTGCACGGTATGGCGGTATTCGAGACGATTGTTGAATCGGCAAAACGCGGCGGTGAAGCCATCGCGGTGAATGAATAATTTCCCGCGGCTGGTGTTTTGATTCTATTTTGCTCTCACACGGTCGTCATAATCGCACCGTGAGTATCTTGCAGAGAATTTGCGATGCGGTTAGATATGCGCATCGAGTTTTCGGCCGAACGACTTGGCCTTGCAGCGAACTGAAAACCGCGCCTGACTGACAATCTTTCACCAAAATCTCGATCGAACCAAGCCGAGCACAATCGCGCGGCTCACACTGACGTGCCTATGAACCGACGTGCCTATGAACTGACATACCTATGAACTGACATACCTATGAACTGACATGCCTATGAGGAGATACCCGTGGATAACGGTACCGTGAAGTGGTTCAACGCGCAGAAGGGTTATGGATTCATTCAACCCGAAGGCGGCAAGGATGTTTTCGTCCATGTCAGCGCCGTCGAACGCGCGGGCCTACGTGAACTGAGGGAAGGTCAGCGCGTGTCCTTCGAAGTCGTGACGGATCGCAAGACCGGCAAGGCGGCCGCTGAAAATCTGAAGACGATGTAAGTGTATTGCGGTACTTTAGTACCGCAACTGATGAATTGATCAAGTGAACGACCCGGATCGCGCATTGGCAGTCCGGGACGGCGAGGCTCGACAGGTCCGCCTCCTTGTGGCGCGCGTGCTCAACGTTCGCGGGCGCGTTTCGGGACGGCCCAAACGTCCTAAAAACTCTCTTTGATCAGCAGAATATTCAGAACCAGAACCAGAGCGCTCGCAGCCACTGCGGCGATCCGCGTCAGCTTGCCGTTGGCAAACGTGCCCATGATGTCGGCTCTGTTGGTGAAAATGATCAGCGAGATCATCGGCAGCGGTAACGCAATACTCAAAACCACTTGGCTCATCACCAGCGCATTCGTCGCGTCGACGCCGAGTGCGACGACGACAAATGCTGGGAACATTGTGACCAGCCGGCGCAGCCAGACCGGAATGCGGAAGCCGACAAAGCCCTGCATGATCATCTGTCCGGCAAGCGTTCCGACCGTCGAGGCGGAAATGCCCGAGGCGATCAACGACACCAGAAAGATTCCGGCAGCCGCGCCGCCGAGAAGCGGCGTCAGCGTGTGATAGGCGGTCTCGATCTGCGCCACTTCGGGATGGCCAGCGTGAAACGCGCTCGAGGCCATCATGACCATGGCCATGTTGACGAGGCCGGCGACGGCCAGCGCGATGACGACTTCCCAATTGGAGTAGCGCAGAACCATCCGCCGGTCGTTGTCGTCACGGACCGGCACGCGGGCCTGGGTGAGGCCGGAATGAAGATAAATCGCATGCGGCATCACGGTCGCGCCGATAATGCCGACGGCGAGCAGCAGCGCTTCGGAATCGGCAAGATGCGGCACGACGGTATGGTATGCCGCGGCGGCCCAGTCGACCGGCGCGATGAACATTTCCAGGAGATAACAAAGGCAGATCACGCCGACGATCGCGCCGATGATCAGTTCGAGCGGGCGGAAGCCGAACCGCTCGCAGGCCAGAAGGCCGTAAGTCGCGATCGCCGTCGCCACCATGCCGGCAAGAAGCGGCATGTGGAACAGCAATGACAGGCCGATGGCGCCGCCGAGAAATTCGGCGAGATCGGTCGCCATGGCCGCGACCTCGCTGACCAGCCACATCGCCCAGACCAGTTTTTGCGGGAAATGATCGTGGCACATTTCGGCGAGGTTCTTGCCGGTGACGATGCCAAGCTTTGCCGAGAGGCCCTGAAACAGCATGGCGGTCACGTTGGCGATCAGCACGACCCAGAGCAGCCCATAGCCGTATTTGGCGCCGGCCTGGATGTTGGTGGCGAAATTTCCGGGATCCATATAGGCGATCGAGGCAACGACCGCCGGGCCGCCGAAAGCCAGCGCTGTGCGCCAAGGGCCGCGCTGGCCTGCTAGAACTCCACGGGCCGTGGCAACGGTGCGTTCCGTCAGCGATGCGGGACTGCCGGCCGTATCGCCGCCGGCCGCCCCGCCCAGAGCGGGGATGCGCATTTCAGGCAACCTCATGCAGCACCAACACGAAAATGTAGCATAGGTTACAGTATAGGCAGCGCCCCCCGTTCCGTCAATGGCTCCATTATGTAGCTTAGGCTACATTTTGACACGACGAGGAAAATATGTTCTTGAGGCGCGCGTGACCCAGCCGCATCTCTCGCATCAGGCCGTTATGGGCAAGCTTCCCGCCGAAGGCACCCAGGCCCGCCGCTTCGGCAAGACCCGATCGGCGCAGGCGACCGCGCTCCTTGAGGACTATGTCGAACTGATCGCCGACCTCCTCGAGAGCGAAGGCGAGGCACGGCCGACCGATATCGCCCGCCGCCTCGGCGTCTCTCACGCCACCGCGATCAAGACCATCGCGCGGGTGAAGCGCGCAGGGCTTGCCACCGCGCGGCCCTATCGCGGCGTCTTTCTCACCGAAAAAGGCCACGCGCTCGCCACCCGCGTGCGGGCGCGCCACCGGCTGGTCGTCGACCTTCTGCGCTCGCTCGGCGTGCCGACGGAGGCGGCGGAAGCCGATGCCGAAGGCATCGAGCATTACGTGTCCGAAACGACGCTGAAGGCGTTTGCGCAATTCTTGAAATCGCGCGGATAAAATTTCCGCCCGCTTATGTTTCGCTCGTCTGGCGGCGCCGCCACTTCGTCACGCCGTCTGTCCCGCGCGAGCTCGCATCCATCCAAAGGTTGAGAGTCTGGATGTCGGATCGGAGCGCGACACGGCATCAACCGAAGGCATTATATTGAGCGATGAGTAGCGGCAGCTGATCGAATCTCAGTTCGGTCAACGCCAAGCAGAGCGCGACGAGCAGGCCGACCAAGCAGAGACACACGACCTCCCAAATGCCGTGGTCGGAAAGCTCCCACTCCAAACTCGATTGCGTTGCCGGTATTACAAGCTCGCCGCGCATCGACATGTCGTGCTCCTGTGATATTGGTCGTGCTCCTGTGATATTGGCAGGTAAAATCGTCGACCTCTTGCGGCAATGCGCTGTCAATGTCGCCGTCGAATGAGATACGGAAGAACGAGGCGAACGGATTTGCGGCAAAAATTAAACACCGCGCGCAAATGTGCACATAGCCCTACCCATTCGGGTGCAGCGAATTTCTCTGAATTTCATTTATCCGATGACGAACAAGGAACTTTTCTGCAAGTCGCCGATGCGAGATCGCTACGATTTGCAAGAAGAGATTGTCTTGGTCGTCAATCGTGGCGCGTGAGTTGTGCGACGGTCATCACGGATCGAACGGCGACATATCGACAATGTAAGATTCGGCAAGCGCCAAATACCTTGGCGCCGAGTCGACAAGTGTGAGCGCCATGCGCTCGCGCTTTCAACAAGGCAATGCCGGCATTTGCGCCGCCGTTGATCATTGGCGTCATTGCGTCTGGGGTGCGTGTATCGGCGGTGCCGCTTGCGCGACAGGACGACGAAGTTACGCCGCGTAGGCGGCCAGCACCTCGGCGATGCCGTCGACGACTTCCTCGACCATCGTCTTGTCGTCGCCTTCGCCCATGATGCGGATCACGGGCTCGGTGCCGGACGGACGAATAACCAGGCGGCCATGGCCGTTGAGGCGGCTTTCGCCGTCGGCGATCGCGGACTGCACTTGCACAAGTTCGAGCGGCTTGCCGCTGCGGTAACGCACATTGCGCATCACCTGCGGCAGCGGCTCGAAACGGTGGCAGACTTCCGACACCGGCTTGTTCTTCTTCTTCACCACCGCAAGCAGTTGCAGCGCGGCGATGAAGCCGTCGCCGGTCGTGGTGTAATTGGACAGGATGATGTGGCCGGACTGCTCGCCGCCGACATTGTAGCCATGCTCGCGCATGTGTTCGAGCACGTAGCGGTCGCCGACCGGCGTGCGCACCAGTGACAGTTTCAGCGATTGGAGATGCCGCTCGAGGCCGAGATTGCTCATCACGGTGCCGACGATGCCCGGCTTAGTGAGGAGCCGATCTTCCGACCAGCTTTCCGCGATCACGGCAAGCAGCTGGTCGCCATCGACCAGATGGCCGTGCTCGTCGGCGATCACGACGCGGTCGGCATCGCCGTCGAGCGCGATGCCGATATCGGCGCGCATCTCGCGCACCTTGCGGCACAGCGTGTCGGGCGCGGTCGAGCCGCAGTCGTGGTTGATGTTGAAGCCGTCAGGCTCGATGCCGATCGAGACCACGTCGGCGCCGA
>JBAUCK010000154.1:0-10889 GCA_049677525.1 Xanthobacteraceae bacterium | reverse complement strand
GGAGGGACCCTATGGCGAATTCCTCGGCTATTACGGGGCGGTGAAGCGCAATCCGGTGTTCCACGTCATGGCAATCACGCGCCGCGACGACGCGCTGTTTCAGACTTCGACCATCGGCGGCAAGACGTTGGGCCGCACCGACACCGCGCAGCTTTCCGCGTTGCGCACCGAAATCAGCATTTGGCGGGCGCTGGAAGCCGCGGTGCGTGAGCCGGTCGCGGTTTTTGCCACGACATCGAGCGGCGGCGCCTTCAACATTCGTGTTGCTTTGCGCCAGCGCGTGCCCGGCGAAGCGCGGAACGCCGTCAGCGCCTGCATGGGCGCGCTCGCCAATTGCAAGAACGTCTATGTGGTCGACCCCGACGTCGACATCTTCTCCGACGAGCAGATGGACTGGGCGATGGCGACGCGATTCCAGCCCGACCGCGATCTGATCGTGATGAGCGGCATGCGCACGTTGCCGCTCGATCCGTCGCTGCCGCCGGAAACCCGGGTCGGCGCCAAAGCGGGCTACGATCTGACGTGGCCGTTTGGGCAGGGCGATCGCCTCGAAGTCAGAGTGCCAGCGCCGCCGACTTTCGTTGGCAAACGCTTTGCCTCGGTCGAGGCGGCTTTGGCCGACGGCCCCAAATTCTTCGAAGAGCTAATGGCCGCGGTGGGCAGCCGTGACGGCCGCGAGGTGGTGCGCGTGTTGGGCAGCCTGCGCAGCAAGGTCGTGCTCGACCGCGACCGTGAGGGGCGCTATTTCATCAAGTCAGGCGGCGGCAAATAATCCGCGTCGCGAATAAGCGGATGGCTGGGGAGTGACCATGCGAGCGTTGCAGTGGATTGGGTTGGTGGTTGTCTTTGCCGGGTTGGGCGTATTCCGCTCCGCAAGCGCGCAGGAAACAGCAGTCAAGGTCGGCATCGCGCGCTCGACTTCCAACGCCGCTGAGCTGATGGCGCTCAAGCGTGGCTACTTCAAGGAATCTGGCATCAAGCTGCAATGGGACGATATCGACTCAACCGCGAACGTTATCGCGCTGTTGGCGCAGAACCAGTACAACATTGTCGCCGGTGGCATCTCGGCCGGCATCTTCAATGCGCTCGAAAAGAACCTGCCCATCACCGTGCTGTCCGACCGGGTCTCTACGCCGATCGGACACAATCTGATGCTGCGGCCGGATATCAAAGACGGCGTCAAGAGTTTCAAGGATCTCAAAGGCAAGGTCATCGCGAGCAACGGTCAGGGTTCGGTGTCCACCTACGAGGTCGGCAAAATGCTCGAGCGCGAGGGTCTGACCATCGCCGACGTGGACCTGAAGATCATACCGTTCACCCAGATGGGGCTGGCCTTCAGGAACAACGCCATCGACGCGGCCTTGGTCATCCCGCCATTCGTCTGGCAGCTTACGGAGCAGGGATTGGCGGTCCCCTTCGGCAACGTCGATGAATTGGTGCAGCCGCAGCCGATGACCATTGCTGTTATCATGGCCAACACCGATTGGATCAAAGCCAATCCCGATCTCGTTCAACGCTACATGACGGCGTGGCTCCGCGGCGCACGCGACTACTGCAACGGCTATCACGGCGGAGCCGACCGCCAGGAAATCATCGACGAGCTGGTCAACAGCAAGACCGAGCCGCGAAGGGAGCTGCTCGAAAAGTATCCGTGGCCGGCGCGCAGCCCGTATGGCAAGATCAACATCGCCAGCATGCTCGACATCAATGCCTGGTACGTAACCAACAAGCTGTCGGCGCAGACATTCCCGGCGGAACGGCTCGTCGATTCGACCTTCATCGACGCGGCGAACAAGAAGCTCGGGCCGTTCCAGCTCGAGAACAGGGACAGCAAGCTGCTGGGCTGCCGCGATTGAACAAGATCGATTGACCAAAAATTCCGGGAGAGAAGTTTGATGCCGGTGCAACGGCGCGGCGCGGCGATCGAGATCGCGGGCCTGCGGCGGGAATTTCGCAGCGGGCAGGGCAGTGTCGTCGCGATTGACCATGTCGACCTGAGCGTTGCGCCGGGCGAATTCCTCTGCATCGTCGGCCCGAGCGGCTGCGGGAAATCGACGCTGTTACGCATCCTGGCAGGCCTCGACCGCCAGACCGCGGGCACCATCGCGGTCGATGCCGTCGGCTGGGCAGTCGAGAACGCCATGGTGTTCCAGGAAAGCGGGCTGTTCCCCTGGATGAACGTGGCGACGAATGTGCGCTTCGGCCTCGACACCCGCGGCGTGCCGCGGGAGAAGGCCGACGCCAGAGTCGACGCGGCGCTCAAGCTCGTCGGCCTGACCCGTTTTCGCAACCACTATCCGCATCAGCTGTCCGGCGGCATGCGCCAGAGATGCGCCATCGCCCGCGCCTTCGTCACCGACCCGGGCATGCTGCTGATGGACGAGCCATTCGCGGCGCTCGACGCACAGAACCGCGTTCTGCTCCAGGCCGAATTGGTGCGGCTGTGGGAGCAGACCGGAAAGACCGTGATCTATATTACCCACTCGATCGAAGAGGCCCTGTTGATGGGCGACCGCACCGTCATCATGACGGCGCATCCAGGCCGCATCAAACAGATCATCGACGTCCCATTCCCGCATCCGCGGGACCTCCTGCAGCTTTCGGCGTCGCCCGAGTTCGGCAAGCTCAAGCTCGACATCTGGCGGGTGCTTGAAGAGGAAGTGAACAGGGCGCGGGCGGAGATGGAAAAATGAGTCCCAAAACGCAAGAGCGGCTGCTCTATCTCATCTCGCCGATCGGGCTGATTGCGCTCTGGCAGATTCTGCTCATGGCCGGCATCGGCGACCGCCGCTTCGTGCCTGCACCGAGCGACATTGCCTGGCGCTATTGGGACATGGTCGTGAGCGGCGAGCTCGAGACCAACACGCTGGTGACGCTCTGGCGCGTGCTCGCCGGCTTTGTCCTCGGCAGCATCCCCGGCATTGTCGTGGGTCTGTTTATGGCGATGTTCCGTCCGGTTCGCATCTTTTTCGATCCGCTGATCGCAAGTCTGTTCCCGATCCCGAAGATCGCGCTGATGCCGCTTCTGCTGCTCGTCTTCGGCTTCGGGGACGCCTCCAAGATCGCGCTGGTGGTGATTGCGGTATTTTTTCCGGTGGTGGTCAATACCTATGTCGGGGCGGCCAATATCGAACGCATCTATTGGGACGTGGCGAAGAACTACGGCGCCAGCCAGTCCGTGATCTTCCGGCGCATCGTGTTCTTCGGTGCGCTGCCCATGATCTTTGCGGGCCTTCGCATCGCGCTCGCGGTCTCGTTCATCGTGCTGGTCGCGGCCGAGTTCGTCGCCACCAAGACCGGTATCGGCTACCTGATCTGGAACTCGTGGGAGCTGATGCAGGTCGACGTCATGTTCGTCGGCATCGTTACGGTGGGCGTGCTCGG
Organism: Xanthobacteraceae bacterium; assembly: GCA_049677525.1. Classification (GTDB taxonomy): domain Bacteria; phylum Pseudomonadota; class Alphaproteobacteria; order Rhizobiales; family Xanthobacteraceae; genus BOG-931. Next base: position 7,505 of record JBAUCK010000154.1, on the reverse strand, counting down.
CCTGATCGCGACCGTCATTCTTCAGGAGGTCGAACGCAAGGTCATTCCCTGGAAGACGGAGTAGGGGGCCGCGGCGGAGATTTACTTCTTTGCCGCCTGGATCGCGCTCCAGATACGCGCCGGTGTTGCCGGCATGTCCATGTGGTCGATGCCGTGATCCTTCAGCGCGTTCATGACGGCGTTCATCACCACTGCGAGCGCCGGCGTGATGCCGGCTTCGCCACCGCCTTTCACTCGCAGCGGATTGCCGTGTGTCGGGTCGTCTGTCAGCGCGATGTCGAATGACGGCACCAGATCGGCGCGCGGAATGCCGTAGTCCATGAAGCTGCCGGTCAGCACCTGACCGCTTTCGTCGTAACGCACCTCCTCGACCAGCGCCTGACCGATGCCCTGCACGATGCCGCCGTGCACCTGGCCATGCAGGATCAGCGGATTGATCGCTTGGCCGGCGTCGTCGATCGAGCCATAGCGCGCAATGCTGATTGCCCCGGTATCGGGATCGATCTCGACCTCGCCGATCGCGCAGCCGGTCGGATAGGCTGGGATGCGGCCGGTAAACGTCTTCTTGGACTGCAACGCCTTGCCGCCGGCGAGGGTAGGGTCGTCGTGCATCGCCTGCGCGACATCATAGATGGTCAGCCGCCGGTTGCTGTTGGGCGTCGCGAACAGGCCATCGGTGAAGGAAACCTCGGCCTCCGGCACGCCGAGGATTTTTGCCGCTACTGCCGAGCCTAGCGCCACCACGTCCGTGGCGGCTTCCACCATCAACGTGCCGCCGAGCCGCATCGAGCGGTCGGAATGGGTGCCGCTGCCGGATGGAATTTTCGCTGTGTCGCCACCGATGAAGGCAATGTCCTCCGGATGTACGCCAAGCAAATCCGCCATTACCTGCGCGAAGCTCGTTTCGTGGCCCTGACCGGTGGATTGCGTGCCGACTGCAAGTTCGACCTTGCCGGTGCCGAGCACGGTGACCTCGACCCGTTCGTGCGGGATGCCGACGGGCGTCTCGAGATAGTTCGAGATGCCGATGCCGCGCAGTTTGCCGCGTTTCTTCGAGGCGCGCTTCCGGGCAGCAAAGCCCTTCCAGTCCGCGAGCTCGGTCATGCGCTTCAAATTGCCTGCGAAATCGCCGCTGTCGTAAAGGAGTCCGCTCGCCGTGCGGTAGGGCAGCTTCTTCTTCGGAATGATATTTTTCTGCCGGATTTTCAACCGGTCCATCCCGAGCCGGTGGGCGGCGAGGTCGATTAGCCGCTCCAGCACGAGCGTCGCTTCCGGCCTCCCGGCGCCGCGGAACGGCGCGGTCGGCACCGTATTGGTCATCACCGAACGGCAGCGCATGTGCATCAGCGGGATGTCATAGACCGTGGTGGCGACGCGATAGGCATTGGAGAGCGGCACATAGCTGATGGTCTGGCCGCCGCAGGTGCCGATATGATCGACGCCATAGGCGGTAATGCGGCCGTCGCTCTTGAGCGCGAGGCGCGCAGTCGTCACCAGGTCGCGGCCGGCATAATCGGTGAGAAAGGATTCCGAGCGGTCGTTGGTCCATTTCACCGGCCGGCCGACGCGCTTGCTCGCCCACAGAATGGCGGCCTGCTCGGGATAAAGATTGTTGCGAAGGCCGAAACCGCCGCCGACATCGGGACAGACGAAGCGAACCTTCTCGAGTGGCAGTCTGAAACTTTCCGCGAGCACCATGCGCGGCACGTGGACGCCCTGGTTTCCGGAAATCAGCGTGTAGGATTTCGTTGCCGCGTCGTAGGCGGCGACGCCAGAGCGTGGCTCCATCTGGGCATTGGCGATCCGCTGATTGCGAAAGGTCTGCTCGACAACGAGATCGGCGGCATCCGACGCCGCGCGCACCGCCGCGGCGTCGCCGAACTCCTGGTCAAGTGCAATGTTGTCCGGCGCCGACGCCCAGATCGTCTCGGCGCCGTTCACCTCGCACAGATCGGTCACGGCCTGCAGCACCTTGTATTCGACCTCGACCGCCGCGGCGGCGTCCCGCGCCTGAAACGGATTTTCCGCCACCACAACCGCGACTGCTTCGCCTGGATAGCGCACGCGGTCGACGACCAACGGAAATTGCGGCTCCTCCAGCACCGGGCGTTTCTCCGGCGCGAAGGCGCGCACCTTGATGTCGATCGCGCCGGCTGGGTTGGCGCGCTGCACCGCGCCTTTCATCCCATCCGCCACGTAATCGGCTCCGGTCAGGATCGCAATTACGCCCGACATCGTTCGCGCAGCCGCTGCGTCGATCCGCTTCACGATGGCGTGGGCGTGCGGCGAGCGCACGAACGCGGCAATCGCCTGGTTCGGCATCGCGATGTCGTCGGAATACCTCCCCGCGCCGCGCACCAGGCGCAGATCCTCGAAGCGCGGCATCGGCCGTCCGATATACGGTCCGCCTGGGGCTTTCGGTTTTCGTTCCATAGCGCTTGCCGGATTCTCTAGTGGCGGGGGCTGGCGGCAACCCTGTGGGAGGCTACACGGTGGGATCGTCCGGCGGAACAAGCGCGCAAGGAAGCGAGACAAACCTAAGATCGCGGTTTTCCTCTAGCCTTTTTGATACTCGACGCTCTCCGACATCAGCATTATCTGCGGCGCCGCCGCAACACGGCCGCGAATCTCGAAGTTTTCCGCGTTTCGCTATAGCTTCGAGGGCATCACCTTCACAAGCTGGTTCGACACCGACGGGCTCGTGCAATCGATTTGCGTGGCAGCGCTGTTGTCGGGACTAATCTTTGCCGGCCTGATGATGCGCAATAGGCTTCCGTTTGGGATCGCCAGCAATCTCAGTCTTATCTATAGCGCGACGCTGTTATATAGTTCGATTGTTGAATATGGGACAACATCGGGCATTCGCATGAATTTGAGCGGATTGGCGACGCCTGCCGGTGTGCTTGCAGCGATGATGCTTGCCCTGTCGGTTTGGTCGACGGCGATATCGCATCGGAGCTATTGGCGCGACATTTTCGCGCAACCGCATGCAAATTGCGGAAATGCTGCATCGATTTCAGGCCTTTCTATTTTTTCATGATGAGTTTTATGAACTTACGATCAAGAGTGCGACTGTCATTCTGCTCTGCTACATAGCCCTGATAGATCTTCGAACGTTCAAGATTGAGAACAAGAGCGTCGTTCTTCTATTCGTTTTTTATATTCTGTATGCTCTGGCCGCCCGTACCGGCCGCGAGATCACATCCGACGTATTTGTTGGCGTGTCGGTATTAGGTTTCTTGCTATGGTCCTACACTAGGGGCGCGGTCGGCGGCGGCGACGTGAAATTGTTGCCCGTCGTTTGTCTGTGGGTCGGCGCTCATTGCGCGATGCTTTTCTCTGCGCTGCTCTTGGTCTTCATCGTGCTGCACTTGATCATCGTCAGATCGGGTTGGGCCAGTGCTCGCGCGATAAATGGTCGCCGAGCAACCCTATGCACCATCCATTGCGGGAGCGATGCTCGGTACTATTTTGTTCGGATGCGCATAGTGTGCTGCGCCAACCGACGAACGCGCCGCTCATCGCATAGGCCGGCGATCGTCAGTGCAGGTCGCGGTGGGCGGAGCGGCCCTCTGCCGTGGCGAGACGACGATGCGGCGGAATACGCTTAAGTACCGTTTCCATGTATTCTTTGTTGCCTCCGGTCCCGGCGCACGATGGCGAGGCGATATCGAGCCCGCAGCTAAAGGTGTTCCCTGGCGGGCCGAACCTGCCCCACGCGCGCAGCGACGGATGCGATATGTGTTAGACCCCTCCGCAAGGTGAAGAGGAAGCAAGGTATCAAACGTCGCCCGTAGATAGCCGATGTTGAATGTTTTCCTGGCCTACCGTTGTGCCGTGCGTCTAGCGCGCCGGTTGTGCTATTTTCTGGTTGGTCGACTGCGGCCGTTGCCCAGTTTGCTTGTTGATAACGCGCGATTGGTGTCCAACTTGGCGGTTGAGGTACCACGGTCGTTCGGCCATTAAATCGAGATGGAGACGCATCAGCGAGCGTTCCGCATGGCTTATAATTTCCAGTACCGTCGTAGCATTTCAATGTGCTGTCCGCTGCCACCGGCGGCACATCGGCTTGAAATAATATCGGCACAACTGCGACCAAGAGTAAAGCCGTGAACGCTGTCCAAAGCGGAATTTTGCGGCGCGGAAACAAATCTGTCGCGCTGGCGGCAAACCGGATGGCACCTGCGGCCTTATCTGAAATGCGCCGCCTCGCTCGCCGACCACTCATCGAACGCCACCCCAAAACTCTACGTAAGTGCGAGCCGCCTAAACCACTGATGCAAATCTAGTTTTTTCTGATGCAAATTCAACACTATGCAATTGGGTCTATGGATAAACGAGGCGGGCTTCCGACGGCTGATTGCAATGGCATGTACGTCTGCCGTGGCGACGTTCATCGTTGCGGACCAGTCTACTAGTCCGAAGGCAGGGGTCAACTAACAACGAAAGGTGGCGGGCTGGGTGAGCGTAGGTGCCATCAACTAAGGGCGGAAAAGAAACATTGGTCGCACAAGACGTTCGCTGTTCGCCCGAGCGTAGACAATTCTTCAGCCGACGATAACATTGAAGCGTGTTGGACGGCGAGAACCAGTCCGAACCGTGCAAAAAACGACGGGGGAGAGCGCCTTTGACGACGATCGTACGCCTTTTGATGACGGCCGCGGTCGTATTTAGCATTCCGGTTTGTGGTCAGGCGCAGACATATCCGGCCCGGCCGATCAAGATCATCGTGCCGTCGCCTGGAGGCGCCACCACAGATACCCTGGCCCGCATTGTTGCCGCGAAGCTTCAAGAGAAATGGAGTCAGCCGGTGATCGTCGACGACCGTGGCGGCGCCGGCGGCAATATCGGAGGCGAAGAGGCAAGCAAGGCTGCACCCGACGGCTACACGCTGATGTTCTCCTATCCGGCGCCGCTGGCCGTGAACAAGGCTCTCTTCACCAAGCTCTCTTACGATCCGGACAGCTTTGTCCCGATCTCGCTCGTGGCCGTCGTGCCGCTTGTGCTCGCCGTCAATCCGGACCTGGCCATATCCGACATCGAGCAGCTGATCGCCTTTGCGAAGACACACCCGAACCAGCTCAATTACGCCTCGCAGGGCTACGGCACGACCGGCCACCTTGCCGGCGAACTGTTCAAATCACTGGCCGGGATCGACATCGTTCATGTCCCGTACAAGGGGAGCACGCCGGCGCTCACCGATCTTCTCGGCGGTCAGGTCCAGATGATGTTCATCGAGCTCAGCACTGTGATTGGCCAGATCAAAACCGGGAAGCTGCGGGCGCTTGCCGTGGGCAGCGAAAGCCGCAACCGATTTCTGCCTGACGTACCGGCAATGGCCGAGGTGCTGCCTGGGTTCCAGGCCTCAACCTGGTTCGGGATGGTCGCTCCGCCGGGAACGCCGGCACCAATTGTCGGTCAACTTTCGTCAGCCGTGTCCGAAGCGATCCGCGAACCAGACGTGGCCCGACGCTTTGCCGACATGAGCGCCAATGCGGTTGGCGATACACCCGCGGAGATGGCGGCCTTTCTTCACCAGGAGCGCGAACGCTGGGGCAAGGTGATCCGCGCATCTGGAGCCAAAGCAGAATAGACCTGCAGACGCCAATTCCGCGTCCCTTCTAATTCGATCGAAGTCCCAATCGCGCCAAGCGGGGCAGCACTTCGGCACAGAAATACGGCGCCTCGTTGAGGTAGTTCACGAAGGAGACCGCGACGCCGCGCAGCCCGGCCCGGCTGATGGCGGCGAACGCCTCGGCGACCCTGTCTGGCGTTCCAACGAACGGATAGCCCCCGATCCCGCTCTCTGCTTGCAACGCCCGTTTGGCGATATATTCGGGCGCGGCGGTGTTTTTCCGCGTGATGTTCTTGAGCGCGAGCATTTGTTCGATGGCGGGCCAGTCCGCGTTCTCGACATTGGCGTGATGGTGATAGTCCTCGGCCTCTTGTTGCGTCGGCCGGCAGATCACCTGTCCCTGCGTATAGACCTCGATCTCGCGGCCAAATTTGCGCGCTTCGTCCTTGATGCTGCGGACTTGCTGTAAGATACGATCGAATGCCGTCACGTCGACCGTGTCGTCGGCGGTGCCGGCGAGCGCAAGGCGCATCGCCCCGGTCGATGTGAAGAATGCGTCGCAATTGCGCAGTGCGAAGGTTTGGCCGGGGCCGGATCTTCCAGCGTTCATGATCACCGGGCGGGCGTCGCCGAATGGCTTCGGCTTGGCGCGCACACCGGCAAGCTTGAAGAATTTGCCGTCGAAATCGAATTCATCCTCCGACCAGGCGCGCTTGACCACATCGATCCACTCTTGCGTAAACTCATAGCGGTCGGCGTGCTCACGCTGCTGCACCCCGAACATCGCGAATTCATCTTCGTTCCAGCCGGCGACGATGTTCAGCCCGAAGCGGCCTTCGCCGATATGGTCAGCGGTGACAAATTCCTTGGCGGCGATAACCGGGTGGAACAGCGGCGCATGCACAGTCCCGAAGATCGTGATCCGCTGCGTCGCCGCGAGCAGCCCGCAAGCCCAGGTCACGGTCTCGAGAGTCGTGCCGTGGAAATCGCTGCTGCCGCCGTAGCCTTTCCAGCGGCCGATCGGCAGCAGAAAATCGATGCCTGCCTCATCGGCCAAGCGCGCGAGCTTGAGACAATCCGGCCAGCTCGCGAGCCAGCGCTCCGAGACCAGCGTCGCGGTGCGTGCCGACGAGCAATTCATCCCGAAGAAGCCGATCTTGAAGATATTGTCGTTGTGCATCTCGCGGCGATTGCGCAAAGATCCGTTCTGAACAGGTAACGTCATGTACTTCCTCGTCGATGCCCATTTCATAATTTCTGCAGGGCTCAGACAAGCGAAATCGAGGTCAAAGCGGGGTCTATAAACCTGGCATCGCCCGAACTGCCCCGTTGGCTGGTCGGCAAAATTACATCCGAAAAGCAGCTTTATCGGACGTCACCCGATAGGGCTTGCACGACTTATTTCGGCATCAACGGCCGACGCAAATACTTACCTCTCGGCGGGCCCACTATCTTCCCATTATCATAAACCAATGATCCTCGGAGAAAGGTGCTCTTGACCCGGCCGGTCAATTCGACGCCCTCGAACGGAGTATAGCCTTGATACGATTCCGATTCCGCCGCCCGCACGGCGAAGCTCGCATGCGGGTCAACGAGCACAATGTCAGCATCATAACCCGGCGCGATGTCACCCTTGCCCAGCAAGCCAAATCGCTGCGCCGGATTCCAACACAGCAATTCGGCCATGTGGTTGTAGGACATGCCGCGCTTGCTGCCCTCGCTGATAACGCCGGAGAGCAGATACTCGGTGCCGCCGAACCCCGATTTGGCGGGCCGCGACCCGGCAGGGCACGTCTATAAAGTGTTGCGTCGAGCAGTTGAGATCGCCACCCATTTCGGAGATACGGGATCGAGACTTGGTGCGGTCAAGCGCACTCAATAGCAAGGTGGATAAGGATAGTAGCCGCAAGCCGGTTGGGCATGGTAGGCG
>JBAUCK010000153.1:0-3503 GCA_049677525.1 Xanthobacteraceae bacterium | reverse complement strand
GACGAGCACTGAACCACCGAGCTCTATCAATATCGTCAGGGTCGCCCAGAGCCAGCCCGGACGGAGGCCGAAGTGCTCCTGTTCAGCAATTGCTGCTGAAAAATTAAAGAGCTTCGTCAAGCCGCCCGCTTCTTGCCCGTACCCTGATCGGCACCGATGAATCGTTGATGAGAGCGTACGGGGAGCAGATTGCCAAACTGACTGGTAGCAGCAAGAAAGTCGCAAAATAAGTTCTTCCCGCGACATCGTTAATGACAGAAAACAACGACCTACTGATTTCCAATCAGGGGGTCCCTCGCTTCAAATCGGCCATGAAGAGAAGGGTTTGGCTTCTATAGGTCGCTGAATATTGCTCGATATGTAATGCAATAAGCCATTTCAGCCGAAAAATCCGGCGCACTCGGCATGTCCGGTTTCGGGTGTTAAGCGGACATGGCGTCGGCGAAATAAAATGTCCGCTTTTGACCAACTCGGCACTTCGTCACTGCCAATTACCGCACTGCGAAAGGCTCCTCGCCATGGCTGTCGGGCGCCGCACGAAAGTGCTTTCGTTTCATGAGACGTTACGGAAAGTCGGGCGGTGACGAGCGGCCTCACTCTGCCTTGATGCCAGCTGTGCGGATCACTTTGCCCACTTCTCCGTTTTCTCGGCAATAAACCACCGAACTCGCGGGTAGGCGCGAAGCCGGAGTGAAGCTACCTCGCACGCTGGAGATTTTGAGCTAATTTCGTCTTTTAAGTCGGCCCGTAAACTTGGCGTCCGCCGACAAAGGTTCGCTCGATCCGGATATCCTTGAGGTGGTCCAAATCGCAGGTCAGAGGGTCTTCAGCCAGCACAGCCATGTCGGCAACCTTGCCGACTTCGAGCGATCCGAACCTGTCCTCGTTCCAGGTCAGCCGATGTCCGCTCTGCGCCGCCATGCGCAGCGCCTCCTCCCGGGTGAGATAACTTTCCCCGAGATGGCGCTGGCCGTCCTCGTCCCAGCGTGTGATCGCCTCCCATGCGGCCCACAACATCGAGTACGGCACGCCGTCGGTCGAAAGCGCAACTGGCACGCCACCGTCCAGCAGCCGCCGAATCGGGATGCCGTCACCGCCGAGCTTATCGAGGCCATACCGATCGGCCGCCATCCAGAGGAAACCCGGCACTACGGTGGCGACGACGCCGAGCGCCTTCATGCGGCGGATCTGAGCATCGGTCGCTTGATTGACGTGGATCATCACCCAGCGGCGCTCGCGGATCGACACCTCCTTGTTGATGGCCTCGTAGGCGCTCAAGCCATATTCGATGTCGCGGCTAATCACGCAATTCACCCGCAGCCCCAGCCGCGCCGCTTCGATGCCGAGTTTTACGAAACGCTCAGCGGTCATTGCTTGGTAGAAGTGCCCGGCCCACTGATCGTACGGATATCCCGCAGCTATAATGTCGGCGACCGTCGCGTCGGCATGACCGCCGAGATTGATGCCTTCCACGCGCAGGATATCATCGCCGCGGCCGCGACCGCCGGCCGGCCCGGCATAGTGATAGAACAGGTCGATCAGCCGTTTGTCATCAAAGGCCGCGCTCGGCATGCTGACCGGAGCGTGCATGCGTAAGGGCATCGCATCGCGTTCGGCATTCTCGCGGTAGGCACGGATCACTGTTGGCGTGAGGCCATGCCCTTCATAGAGCGACGTCGTGCCCGCGGCTAGATAGGCATGCGCGCCTAGCCGCACGCTATCGACACGATCGCAATATTTAAAACGGGGCAGGTCGCGAAACAGAGTGTATTCCAGCACCGGCACGAAATTGCGCTCGAGGAAGACGCCGGTCGGTTCGCCGCGTGAATCCTTCAAAATCTCGACATTGTGCGGCGCAGGCGTGTCACGTGTCACACCGGCGCGCATGAGCGCCAGCGAGTTGGCGACCGACGGAAACGGACGCCGGCTCCACCAACCCCATACCGCGCGGATATAGACGGCATGATCGGGAGCCACCGCATCGAGGTCGTGCCGGGTCGGAAATCGGCCGTCGGTCAATTGGTCGGGACGATTGATATATTCGTGAGGCGGCTCCCCCATCGGCATCAGCACGATCCATTCGCCGGCCGGCGTCGTCTGCGCCGCTTGCTTCACGACCTCAACGATGTCGGCAATGGAATGAAGTCCGGCAATGGGGATGCCGCCTCGTGCCTTGAGACCTTCTCGGTCGGCATGCGGATGGGCGTCGAAGAACCCCGGAAGTACTGGGCGACCCTTTAGGTCGATGAGCCGGGTCGTGGGAGCGGCATCTTTGAAAAGTGCCGCGTCGTAGCCGACGGCCGCGATATGCCCCGACCGCACCGAGATTGCTTGTGCTGATCGCGAACTGCGATCGAGCGTGATGATTTTGCCGCCGTGCAGGATCAGATCAGGAGGAAGCATGCATCGGCAATCTAGTGAAATTGCGTTAGTTCAGCAATCATTGACATTCCAAAGGCCTAGCCTGCGTTGCCCCCGAACGCCGCTCCCCGACCGACCCATGCGTCACTTCGCAGCGTGTTTGAATTCCGGCAACATTCTCAACATGTCTTTTGTGCCACGCGGCAGCACGACCTTGTTGTCGAGGAGTTGCAAACTACCGTAAGGGACGACCACGTAGTGACTATCCATGCCAAGGAATCCGCCGATCGACAGGACGGTATATGGCGTTTTGCCGTCGGGACTAATGAGCAGGTCATCGACTTTTCCGATGGTTTCGTTGGCATCATTAAGGACGCTGCTACCGATCACTTTGGATGCGCGATAACCGGCCGATAGTTGCTGTACGTCGATCTTGGCGATGTCCACCGTCTGCGGTGGGCCCTGCGCTCCCGCGGCACCGGAGAAAAGGATTGCGCCGGCGAGGGTCGCGCCAATGAATGCTAGTGTTTTCTTCATGTTTCTTCATCCTGGATGAAACTGCTGGATTCTTCTTCCGCAATCCGGCCCATGCATTGAAGCAGATACAGCCGTCGCCACTCTCGCTTCGGCGCAACAAAGTTCTACGAAAGTTTCACCTGCGGACGGACACTCAATCACCAGTAGCCGCGGCCGCGACCCCAATATCCGCCTCCGCCAAACAGCAGTACTAGAACAACGATGATCAAGATCAATTCCATGGACATGCTCCATTGGTGATGCCGGCTTGTTCGCCAAGCAAGGCAGCCCTGATGCCGCCGGCTGGGTTTTTGCACTCGCCCGCAGCCTTGTCGGTCACTTACTTTTATTGGATGTACGTCAACGTCAATGTCTACTGTTTGTTCCCGATTGCGCGTGGCGCTCGATTAGTGCCGAAGGCAATGTCGCATCATCTGAACTGATCAAAATTGACCAGACTCTGTCCTGTTCGTCCCGGCAGAATGGCGCAGCAGGCAGCTCCGGCTTCCAGACGCGCCCCCAAATGTCACTCGGGCGATCGGCCCATTTTTTTGATCACATCAACAGACCGTCACGTCGCCGTCAGTGTTATTCGAGCATAAAGGAACTTTGCTGCACTGCACGTG
>JBAUCK010000152.1:0-8816 GCA_049677525.1 Xanthobacteraceae bacterium | reverse complement strand
GGCCTTGGTTGCGTCGCTGTCGGCGGCGGTGGCAACGGTGGCAACGGTGGCAACGGTGGCAGCGGTGGCAGCGGTGGCAGCGGTGGCAGCACGGGCAACGGTGGCGCCGGTGGCAGCGCGGGCAACGGTGGCGGCGTGACCCTTGTCGGCAGCGGCAACGCGGGCAACGGTGGCAGCGGCACCTCCGGAATCCTCGGGGGCGCTTCTAACATCGGTGGCCCGAATGGGATAACAGCCGGCGGCGGTGGTGGAAAGGTCACCATCCCGAACGCGATTACTACCTCGACTGCACAGGGTACTGGTGGAGGCGCCGGCACCGGCGGCGGGACAACCAATACAGGTGCAGTAGGCGGCGGCACCACTAGCACGCTTGCATCGGCGGCAACGGGGCCCAGCAAGTCCGGTAAGTCCGGTAATAACTATGGTTCCCCAAAACAAAGCCCAAACTTTGCCGCAGACCTTTCGACGGCTCAATCCGGCGGTTCGGGCTCGGCGTCCGGGATCAGTGGCGGCATCGGCGTCGGCGTCGGCACCGGCCTCGGCGTTGGCAACGGCAACTGCTCTGCTTCCGGCAACGCCGGCCCCTGCTGAAGCTTGCGGATAGCTGGGCTCGCAAATCCAGCATCAATCTTTGGCATATCGAAACCAGCCTGGTCTCACGACCAGGCTGGCTTTTTTTGTTCGAAGCACCGACACGATCTTCGTAGTCCGTCATAAGTGCGGCTCGACCCGGAGCGCCTTTCGTTCAATGCCAGGTGGGCCCCGCTAAAGGCTCGCGCTCCAGCGGAGGCAGATCTGTGAAATTGGATGTCAGTTGCGCCAGCGGCATGTGGTCCAAATTTGGACCGACCGGCGCCGGCAGTTCGGATCGATAAACTCCCCGTCGTGGCCGGTCGCGCGTCGCCTGATCGCGCCGTGACGCGCTTCGACCATCAGCTAAAGATCGCCGACGGCGCGACTACTTCACCAGGACCGTGTAGGTCTGATTGATCGTGGCGTCGAGGTTAAGGCCTATGACATAGATCTTGTCACTGCCCTTAAAGCCCGGCGCCGGAGTGTAGAAGATGGTAGCGAGTGTCATAGAGGGACGCCCGCATTGCGGCCCCTTGCCCACCACGATGCTGATGCTTCCATTATCCGCGCGGGCCCAGACGATTGGCAGTTGATCCGGCACGGCGCAGTTATAAGCGATCCCCACTTGCGTTGGCTTGCCGGTCTGGGCGACAAGGTCCGGCATAGGCCCAGGTATACTCGGATCGGTCGCCGCCGTCGGCGCGGTGGCCGTCTGACCTTGCGGAGCGGCCGGCGGCCCTGCCTCTGCAGACGATACGACGGACACAGCGAGCGCCATTGCCATGAGCCCAGCTACGAGAGGTCGATTCTGAACAAGACCAACGGCCCGCTGCAAGCCGAGACCGCGCGACAAGACAGACACCGGCATCCCTCCATCCCTAGAATTTCACCGCGCAAGAATAGCCCATTCGCTGATCGAGCTCGTACCTCGAATGATCGAAAAGTGTTAGTGTGTGAAAATTACAACAAATCTGGATCCAGTGGGCATAAGGCGCCATTTGACTTGCTTGGCGAAATGAAAATCTATCTGATCGTAACGAAGGGCGTTTGGGGGGACAGTTTCATGCGCAAGGTCATATTTGAGGCAGCGCTGATGTTTGCCTGTTTCGGCGTGACATGTGCCTCGGCTGAGACCGTCACTAAGCATCAACAGTCGGGTTCTGAAGTCGGCGGCTGGACCATGGATTCCGCGGTCGGTGGCTGGAAGCAGAATTCTACCGCCAAGATTTCCAGCCGCGTGTCCAGTGGGGGAGTTTCATCGAGCACAACAACCGAGGCCTTCGGCAGCGCGAAGGCATTTACCGGCGCATCCGCGGGCGGCGTTTCATCAGGTACCATTACTGAGGCTTCCAGTGCATCGGCAGGGGCCGTTTCATCGAGCACCACCAGCCTGTGGGGTTCGCGACCTCTACCACCTCGGCTTCTTACCAATGATTCGGACTGTGTTTTTGTTGCTCAAGAGACGCCCACCGGCAAGCTCTGGCGTCCTGCCTGCAAGTGACTCAATGGACCTTGGATCGAACCGCGCGCTTCCTCACAGCGCATTCTGTAATCTTGACGTGAATCTGTCGGGTAATGAAAAAGGCCGCCCGCCGCTTGACGGTACTTGTGAAATAATGCCTTTGTTTTACTGCGCTCGATCGGAAACAAAGGGAGTTAGGCCATGAAGCAAATGAAAGTCCTGGCTCTTGGTGCTGCGGCCTTAACAGCTGGCACCCTATTGATTTCGGAAACAGCCCTCGCGGATGGCTACCGCAACGCGGGTCTCCATGCGAGGCATGGCGGGCGATTGGGTTGGTGGCTGGCCAATGCTGGCGCGCTTAATACCAACCCGTATTACGATTACTTTCCCACCTACAGTTCTCCCTATGCGTATGTTCCCTATGCTTACGGCCCCTATGGCTACGGCTATGGGTACGGGTATCCCCGTGGAGTCCCAAGTTTGGGACACCATTAGCGGCCTGTTTTAGAGTCCCCAATAGGGATCAGCAAACCCCACGCCTTTAGCCGCCCGTGGAGAAGACAATTCAAGCTGGTTTGAGCTTAGCGTCACCTGATTTAATGGCAGCCTCGCGCCTCCATGGTGGCCCACCAACGTCGCGAGTTCTCCGTCTCGCTCCCAACGGCGCGCGGCCCGATCCTAGCCGGAAGGTTTGCGTAACAGGTCCGGCTCGCCACGTTTACCGGAGCCGCCGCGCCTGACTATTGCTCGCCGCCCCGGCTCTTCTTCGTAATAGACATATGCAAGCGCTGCCCCCCATGATCGCTGACGATCGAGCCGTTCAATCCGGCTCAAGATGATTGGAAAGAACGGCATATCGAAAGATTTTGCGCAGTGAATGACTATGAGGGGCTAAGCACTGAAGTACGCGATCGCGCTGAACGCGCATTCTCCGGGCTACGACAGCAACGTCAAAACGCGGTGGTCGCTCGGCACGAAAGTGCTATTGGATGTGGGCGCTGCTGAGGCTCCATATTTCCAACTCAACGACGAGCCGTAGCACCGGCTGGTCAGTGAGATAAGGAGCGGAGCGATGGAACAGACAGTTACTGCGACGTGGGCCGAGTTGTTGGCTGGTGGCTCCGCTATCATCGTCGTTGTCGGCGTGATCTGGGCGGCAGTAGGCGTCAATGATCTAAAGAGAAATAACAAGATCATGCAAACCCAATTGGACGGACTGGATTTCGCAATCAACAACTTAACCGTCTCCGTTGCTGAGATGAGGGTTTCAATGCCAACGGTTGCGAGCGGTATAAACAAAGGACTCAAAGAGATTGAAAAATTGCGCGCCGATGTTGATTTAGTGAACGGTAACGTCGCGCGTATTACGACTTTCTTGGGTCACTTAGCCGCAACGCCACCATCGTTTCCATCAAATCTGAGATAAGAGGGCAGGCATTGAGACTGCACTACTCCTCGGCGAGTCGGTGCTCGGCGAATAGGGCTCGTGATTTCCGTGCGGCGAGCTTGCATTTCTTTTGGTTTAGGCAAGCGCAATTGCTGTGCTTGGTGGACGGTAATGCCGGCCAATTTGAATCTATCGATCCTTGTTGTCGACGACTCCCCGAACGTGATCCGCTTCACCCGAGATACGCTGCGCAAACTCGGCTACAAAGACGTTGGTTTGGCTAATGGGGCAACTCAGCGCTCGATATGATGGGTGCCAACAACTTCGACTTGGTGATTTGCGAGTGGAACATGGAGCCGATGACGGGCTATGAGTTGCTAAGGCATATGCACACCGCCATCGGCCGGATACCACTTCATTCTAATGGCAGCTCAGCCGCGCATCGAGAATGTGGAGGCCGCAAGAGACGCCGGTGCAAGTGGCTTCATTGCCAAGCCGTTCGACGCCGCCGCGTTGGGGCCCAAGATTGATGCCGCGATGGTAGCGAGCAGGAATTTCATTGACGACTGAGCCAAGCGCCAAGTACCACTAACGCGCCACCTTGGCCCGCCGGTGTGCTATTCGACTACTTCGGCCGGTACGCTACCCTTTCCAACATCAGCACCATCTGCCGCGGTTGACAGCCATCTCCGGTCCGGGGGTGCTTGGCGATATTTCCACCTGTTGATACCCTCGCCGAGAGCCGTCTATCGCTCTGACATCATCGAGAGACACCAATCGAGAGACACCAGCCGCGCTGAATGCATATGAATGGGAGCATCACGCATTCCAATCAGGTTATGGCCCTGGCTGCCTCGCCGGAGTTGCGCCTGATTTACGACACGGCGCCAATAGGTCTTGCTTTTCTCACGCCTGATTGCCGATACGCCTTGATCAACCAGCACTTGACCGAAATCTGCGGGATATCCGTCGCAGATCATATAGGACGATCGGTAAGAGAGTGTGTTCCAAAGGTGGCTGACCAGGTCGAGCATCTCGTGCGGGCGATACTTCAGTCGGGTGAACCAGTAACCGGTGTCGAGATCAACGGCCAACGGCCAGATGGATCGAACACGGATCAGGTTTGGATCACCTACTGGCATCCGCTGAAAAATCAGAGCGGCGATATCCTCGGTATAAATGTTGCCGCCGAGGAGATCACGGAACGCAAGCGCGCCGAGCAGGCGCTCGCCGCGAGTCAGGATAGACTGCGCAAGTTGAATGACACGTTGGCCGAGCGCGTGGAAGCTCAGGCCAAGGAGCGCGACCGCATTTGGAATGTATCGCAGGATTTGCTGACTGTAACGGACCTTGATGGAGTTATTCTGGACGTCAATCCCGCTTGGTTGTCCACGCTTGGATGGGCATCCGACGAGTTGATCGGCAACAAGATCGAGCAGTTCGTTTCCTCGGCAGATCGCGACCGCTCATATGAGGAATTCCGTAGATTGCTCGCAGGTGGCAGACCACAACACTTCGAAAATCGAATATCGTGCAAGGATGGAAGTCTTCGTTGGTTGGCGTGGCGCGCGGTTTTGGACCGTGGGCAGGTTTATGCTGTCGGGAGAGACGTCACAAACATCAGACAAACCCAGGAGGAGCTTCATAAGCTCCAGCGTACGCTCGCGTACGTGTCACGCGACAGCACGATGGGGATAATGACTGCGTCACTTGCTCACGAAATCAGACAGCCGCTCGCGGTCATCGTGGCTAGCGCATCGGCCGGATTGCGTTGGTTAAACCGGGCCGAGCCGGATCTCACAGAGGCGCAACAATCCCTCGCGGCCATCGCGAAGGAGGGTCAGCGGATCGCCGATATTATTTCGAGCATACGCGCGATGTTCAGCAAAGAGGAACCGGATTCGGTTCCGCTCGACGTCGGCCGTCTCGTTGTCGATATTCTTGCTCTCGCGCAGGGGGAATTGCATTCAAAAAACGTTAGCCTTCGAAATAAACTGCCTAGCAGGCTTCCGTTGGTGATAGGCAAGCGCGTACAGCTTCAACAAGTTCTCTTGAATCTCATCATGAATGCAATTGAGGCAATGAGCTCCGTCAACGGACGAGAACGAGAATTGACGATCCTCGCCGGTCAGGCGAATGACCAAAATCTGGAGGTTATTGTCGAGGATACGGGATGTGGAATTGATCCAGTCGATTATGAGCGTATCTTCAACACCTTTTTCACGACCAAGCAACACGGCATGGGAATGGGACTTTTCATTTGTCGGTCAATCATTGAGGCCCACGGCGGTAGACTTTGGGCATTGCCGCGAAGCCCCTTCGGCACGGCTTTTCACTTGACACTTCCGTTGGACTTGCAGGCGGAGAAGTAGGGTGCGCCGATGGACACGCCGCTATAGTTGTGCCTGTTGCCATTGCCGGGGCAAGCAAAAATTTGGTGGACGCTCGCGCTTTTGCCCCTTGTGGGCCGCCTGCAATTAGGCGACGATCACTGCATGGAAAAATACGAAATATTTATTGACGTTGCAGCTGAAGTACGCACGCGAGCCGCTCCTCCGGCACGCGAGGAAGTGCTTCAGATCGCGCCGCGAATCTATCGAGAATATGCAAACGAGTTTAAAGAGCTCTCGCGTAAGAGTGAGAGCGAGCCTCAACGCGATATATATTTAAAAGCAGCCCAAATGTGGCTTGATGCAGCGATTCTATTTGAATTTGAGACCGGCTACTTCAATTCCGGGCGCGAACAGCAAAAATCCGCTGCTTGATGCTACCTCGGCGCGCACTCGACGTTTTCCAAATTTTATAGGACAGACAGCTCGCAGCATAGCGTCAGCAAGAACTCGTCCGGGATTTCGGCCCCAAGGACTTGGAGCCGCACGCCGCCGTCGGACATATTGGTGACCCTACACAACTGCGATGGACCGCGTTTTGATGGCGTGACATTTGCCAGACGCCGGAGCGGGGGGGTGTCACGGGAATAAAACGCGCGCTGCGAGAGTATTAACACCCTGCGTCCGGCCGGACATACCCTTGGAGCGGCCGACGCTCGTGGTCCCCCGCCACTGTCCCAACAAGCCCAGGCGGGGGGCCGCCTCTTGGCCCGGTTTGGGTGTGGTCGCTCGCAGCCGCTGCACGTGGATTCGGCGATCCTGTGTCTGCGGTCACATCGCCCTGGACTTCAGGGAATATAGTTACCTCCAAGAGATGGAGGCCACCATGAATAAGATGATGCTGAAGTTTCCGAATAGTTTCGGTGAAGCTTTGAAGCAGGTCTTTGTAGGCGCTCCCCGCGTTGCCTCTCCCGATCTGCAAAACCTTAGCGACAAAGACTTAGAGGACATCGGGCTGGTGCGCCTCAGGACAGATTTTGAAGCGATCAAGCCGTTCTATTTGCAGTAACGCGTTCGGCTAGCGAGCGCGCCCAGCGTAGGTGCCAAGTGCCATGTTTCCAACCATCGCGCGCCTACAGACTTTGCTGCAGCACGGCGTTTTAGGCGCGGCAGTGACTGCCACGATGGCATGGTCCTAGGGTATGGCCTCTTCACATTAGCTCTTGCGGATATTTCTTTAGTTCGATCAGCGATGTGTCTGGCACTCGACGTCCTCCAAAGCTCAGCATTATCTACGGCGCAAGCCAACGGCAGTGCTGACATTTGCCCGCGCCGTTCTCTTGGTAATGATTGGACTTTGCAACTGGTGGCGACAGGGAAAGAAAATGGCAAAGGGTAACGTGAAGTGGTTCAACGCGGCGAAGGGCTATGGATTCATTCAGCCGGCGGGCGGCGGCAAGGATGTCTTTGTTCACATTTCCGCTGTCGAGCGGGCAGGCCTCAGTTCGTTGAACGAGGGGCAGGCGATCGAGTTTGAGGTAGTTGAGAACCGCGGCAAGTCTTCGGCCGAGAATCTCAAAGTCAGTCGATAGGCCGCGCAGGCCGGCACTCGGCGTTTTCCAACATCAGCACCATTTTCAGCGCGATCGATACTCGCCTCGCGCCGACTCCGGCCGCGGCTTTCTTCAGCTCAGTCTCAACGTGGTGCCATGTGCCCCAGCCTGTAAGATACCCGAGCAGCGGGCGGACCAGGAAACGGCGTCGATAAGAAGCTCGATTATCAGCCGCGTCAATCACAGGCGCTGCGTTCCCGGCTAAGCAGCGAGTCTGAAGTCTTGCCACACTCCAAGACCTCAGAAATTCGCGTGAGAAATTCGCGTCCAGTGGCCGTTAGAAAAATGGCCTTTTGATTCCGATGCCGTTTGTCTGTTGTTTCCTCGACCAAGCCGAAGCCGTCGCATCTTCGCTTTACGTTATATGGGCCGAGCGTCCTCATGTAGCGGGACATCTGGAATCGATCGACGCCGGCTCGTCTGCCGTATTCAGCGGCAGTTTGCCCTTCATCCATGCTGACCAGCAGGAGCGTCTTCAGGAAGCTGACGGGCATCCCGCTGCAGTTCGTCGAGGGCTTGGAGGACCGACAGCAGCGAAACTAAGTTTCGTCGGGTTGAATGGCGCATTTGGTAAGCCTAGCACCGCCTCAATCGGGGCGAGAAGTCAGCCACGGTTCGATTCTCGATGCTGCAATGCAGAGTGGGTCGCACGAAGGGCCGCAGGCAAGAACAAAACTTTTCTTTTCAACGCAAAGACTTAGGAGGGCGCATGGAGGATGTTGCATTTATGGCGCACCCAACACGTTTTTCTTCCCAGCTCGGATTTCGTCATTTTTCGGCTTCTAAAGGAGGGGTATGGTCACCGGGAAACCTGGGGAGTAGCGCATGCGCAAATCGCTTTTTTGTTCGGTCGCGGTGGGATCACTGCTTCTTGGCCTGTCCTTATCTGCTGAAGCCGCCGATCTTCCGATGGCTCCTGCTCCGCCCCCTCGGGCTCCGGTGTTTGTGCCGCCGCCTCCGAGTTGGACTGGCTTCTATTTTGGCGGCAATGCCGGCGCAGGTTGGAACCACGGCAATATCTCCGACAGTTCTGGGCTTTTCAATTGGGGTGCCGATAACAGCACCACGTTCGTTGGTGGCGGCCAGGTCGGTGTCAATTACCAGTTCAGCAATGTCGTCGTCGGCATCGAAGGTGACTTCGATTGGTTCGCGAACAACAACAATTCGGGCGGGGGAACGAATCTCGTCAATGGCGATACCGTGCAAGCGAGCAATAACGGCCGGTGGCTTACAACACTGACTGGTCGTCTCGGCGTCGTGGGTTGGAACAACGTCTTGTTCTACGGAAAGGGCGGCGGTGCCTGGGTTGGTAGCAACAATCTGACTTTAACCAACCTGAATACTGGTGGCTCGGTTTCCCTCGGGAATAGCAACACCAACACCGGCTGGACCGCTGGGGCCGGTATCGAATGGATGTTCGCGCGTAATTGGACGGCAAAAGTCGAATATGA
>JBAUCK010000151.1:0-18686 GCA_049677525.1 Xanthobacteraceae bacterium | reverse complement strand
CCGAAACGCCGATCGCCTCAATTGCCTTTCCGGTCCTGGCGATCGCCTTCATCATCCTGGCGCCTTTCATCGGTTTTACCGCCGGCGCCTCGACGTCGCCGCTTGCGATCGCGCTGTCGGCGGCAATGCTGGTGATCATGCTCGGCGCGATCTTCGCCGCCGTGCATCATGCCGATGTTATTGCCCATCGCCTGGGCGAGCCGTTCGGCACATTGGTTCTGACCTTGGCCGTCACCATCATCGAGGTGGCGCTGATTGAGTCGATTGTGCTGACACCGAACAGTTCGCCGGCTCTGGCGCGCGACACAGTGCTGGCGGTGATCATGATCGTCTGCAACGGCCTCGTCGGCCTGTGCGTTCTGGTCGGCGGCTTGCGTCATCACGAGCAGGAATTTCAGGTCTCCGGCGCCGGCGTTTATCTGCAGGTGCTCGGCGCGCTGTCGATCCTGACACTGGTGCTGCCGAATTACACGCAAACTGTGATCGGCCCGTATTATTCGAACGGCCAGCTCGTCTTCGTCAGCATTATTACCGTGATCCTCTATGCCACCTTCCTGTTCATCCAGACGTCGCGACATATGGATTATTTCCGCGCCGCAGACAAAACCGCGCCGGACGGCAAACACATCTATCCGTCCAACAGAGCGGTCGCCGTCAGCACGGTAGCGCTCCTGGTCGCGCTGGTCGGGGTTATTCTCCTGGCCAAGAAATTCGCAGTGCTTCTCGAAATCGGCCTCAATAGCGTCGGCGCGCCGGAGGCCGTTGCCGGCATCGTCATCGCCATGGTCGTGCTCGCGCCGGAAAGCATCAGCGCCGTGCGCGCCGCCCTCAACGATGTGTTGCAGAAGAGCCTCAATCTCGCGCTCGGCTCGTCGCTGGCGACGATAGGCCTGACGATCCCCGCGGTCGCGCTCACCAATATTGCGCTCGGCAAGCAGATCCAGATCGGCGTATCGTCGCGCGACGCGCTCCTCTTGGCGCTCACGCTGTTCTTGAGCGTTTTCACTTTCGGCTCCGGCCGCACCAATATTCTCGCCGGTCTCGTGCACCTCGTTGTTTTCGCGACGTTTATTTTTCTCGTCTTTGTGCCATAGAGCCTTGCCGATTATTGTTGAGTTGGGTGCCGGCCGCTATTACCCAAAAAGACTTTGAGATGCCGCCATGACCGACCAATTCGTCCCGCACATCATGTTCGGCCTCGAGCCCAAATGGGTGTCGACGGCGCTGCTTGGCGTGACTTATGCGGCCATCATTGCGGATCAGTTGAACCGGGTCATCATCGCGCTGATTGCCGCGGGCCTGGTCATTTTGTCCGGCGCGCTCGACCAGGCCGAGGCGCTTCGCGGCATCGACTGGAACACGATCGGCACGCTGGCCGGCCTGATGATCATCATGGCCATCGCCCAGCGCTCCGGCATTTTCGAATATGTCGCGATCCGCGCCGCGCAGCTGTCGCAGGCGCATCCGGCGGCGCTGCTGTTGCTGCTGCAGCTTGCGACCTTCGTGATCTCGGCGCTGCTCAACAATGTCACCACGGCGCTCCTTATGGCTCCGGTCACGATCGCCGTCACCCGCGAATTGCAGATCCCGTCTTATCCGTTCCTGTTCGCCGAGATCGTCGCCTCCAATATCGGCGGGGCCGCGACCCTGATCGGCGATCCGCCCAATATCATGATCGGCTCGCTGGTGGGCCTGAGCTTCAACGATTTCCTATTCAATGTCGGGCCGGCCGCGCTGCTGGTGCTGGCCGCGCAACTGCTGATGATCCACCTGCTCTGGGGCCGCGCGACGGCAGCGACCGTCGAGAATCGGCTGCGCGTCATCGCCATGAATGCGCCTGCCGCCATCACCGACAAGCCGCTGCTCGTGCAGTCGCTTGCGGTGCTGGCGCTGGTGATCGCGGGTCTGGTTTTCGCCAACCGGCTGCATGTCGAAGCCGCGACGGTTGCGATGGTAGGCGCGGCTTTGCTGATGCTGCTCGACAATTGGGAGCATCACCGCGATAAGCAGGCCGACAACGTCACCAAGACGCTCACCGAGATCGAGTGGATCACGATCTTCTTCTTCATCGGCCTGTTCGTCGTGGTGCACGCGGTCGAAGTCAGCGGCTTGTTGCAACTCCTCGCCAACAAGCTTGTCGTCGCGACCGGCGCCGACGTCGCCCGCGCCGGCTCGGCCATTCTTTGGATCTCGGCGCTGCTGTCGGCGCTGATCGACAACATCCCTTTCGTCGCCGCCATGATCCCGCTGATCAAAAGCGCGGCGCCGGCCTTTGGGGCCTCCGGGCATGTCGATCCAAAGCAGATCGAGCCGCTGTGGTGGTGCTTGTCGCTCGGCGCCTGCCTCGGCGGCAACGGCACCTTGGTCGGGGCTTCGGCCAACCTCACCATTGCCGGGATTGCCGAGCGCAACGGCATTGCCTTCGGGTTCTTGAAGTACACGCTCTATGCATTGCCGATGACGATCGTCTCGATCCTGGTCTGCCAAGTCTATGTTTGGGTACGATATTTCTGAAAGACGCGGATTTCTGAAAGACTCGGCGCGTCGGCCGATTGGTGCGGTGCGGAAATCGCTCGGGGATCGGGCCGAGATTTCTTGACCATAGCGCCAAATAGCCAACAGATCGGCATTACCGCGCCACAAGATGATGAACTTTTCCTTCATCGTGCAGGCAAAAGGCTGGGAACTTTCCGGCCGCCAACAAAGTTGGTTGTGAGAATGTCCGCAAAGGGCATGGGATCGCTATGGGGCGCAGCGGCAAACAAAAAAAATTGCAGGTAATGGCTGTCGGCGGAGCAATCGCGGCCGCCATGTTGATCGGTCCCCCGGCACAGGCTGGCTTTTTCGACTTTCTGTTTGGTGGTCCTGATAAAGACCCCCACCCTTCCGTTTCGTCCTATGCCGAGCCGTCTGTGACCCCGCCGCCGCTCGGCGAGGAGAACGTGCGCCAGAATGCCGGCTCGACCGGCCATGGCGTCGCCTTCTGCGTGCGGCTGTGCGACGGCCAGCATTTCCCGCTCGAAGCCCGCGTCATGAACGCGACAGCGGTCGAAGCCTGCCGGTCGATGTGCCCGGCCAGCAGGACCAAGGTGTTTTACGGCGCCGAAATCGATAACGCCCTCGCCAAAGATGGCGCCCGCTATGCCGATCTCGACACCGCTTTTGTCTATCGCAAGCAGCTCGTTGCCAACTGCACCTGCAACGGCAAGAACGCGCTTGGGCTCGCACCTTATGATTTGCCGAGCGATCCGACCTTGCGTCCGGGCGACATCGTCGCCACCAAAACCGGGCTGATGACCTATACCGGTAACGCTGCGCAGGCTTATACGCCCGTGACATTGTCGAGTGTTGCTACGCAGTCGAATTCGGTCACGCCGGCAAAAAGCGCGCTCAACGCGCGCGGCCCAGCCAATGCGGTCGCCGCCGGTGCGGTCGAGGACGATTCAGGCGCGCTCGCGCAGGCGCAACCCGCCAGCACAGGCTCTGTCGGCCAGCGCCCTGTGTCGCGCTAGGTCTTCAGTTCAGAAACTTGGTGACGTCGTCGGCGATCGACAGCGATGACGTCAGTCCGGGCGATTCGATGCCGAACAGATTGACCAGGCGCGGCAGGCCGTGCGCTGCGGGGCCCGCGATCAAAAAATCGGCGGCCGGCTCGCCGGGGCCGGTGAGCTTCGGCCGGATGCCGCAATAATCCGGCACCAGCGAATGGTCCGGCAGTCCGGGCCAATAAGTGCGGATGCGATCGTAAAAGCTGTCGGCGCGGCGCGGATCGACGGTGTAGCTCTCCTCCGCGATCCATTCGACATCGGGCCCAAAACGCATACGGCCGGCGAGGTCGAGCGTGACGTGAACGCCAAGCCCGCCGTCGACTGGCGTCGGATAAACCAGCCGTGAAAAGACTGGCCGTCCGGCGAAGCTGAAATAATTGCCCTTGGCGAGAATGAGCTTGGGCACTTTGTCGTCCGGATAGCCTTCAATGCGGCGAGCAAGGGCTTGCGCGCCGAGGCCGCCGGCATTGACCACGGCGTCGAAATCGATGGTGCCCGGCTCGCGGCCGCCGAATTGCACGTGCCAGTGCGGCGCCTTGTAGCTCATGCGTTCGACCGGCGTTTCGAACGCGATCATGCCGCCGTGATCTTCAAGCTCCCCCAACAGCGCATTCATATAGCCGTGGCTATCAACGATGCCGGTTTCCGCAGACAGCAAAGCGCCGATACAAGACAGTTCGCCTTCGAGGGCGCGTGCTGCATTGCCGCCGAGCATTTCCATGCCTTCGACGCCGTTGATCGCGCCCTGTTTCTGAATTGTTTCGACTTTGGCAAGCTCGCTCTCGTTGGTCGCGACGATCAGTTTGCCGCATTTGCGAAAGGCGACGCCGTGCACGGCGCAGAACTCGTAGAGCATGCGGCGGCCGCGCACGCAGTGGCGCGCACGCAGCGAATTGGTCGGATAATAAAGACCGCCATGCACCACTTCGCTGTTGCGCGAAGATACGCCATTGGCGATGCCGCCGGTCGCTTCGGCAACAGTGACGTCATGCCCGGCAAGCGCCGCGGTGCGCGCAACCGCAAGCCCGATCACGCCCGCACCGATCACCAGAACCTGCATCGCGCTTCCGCCCTGAACCCGCTGCCCGTGCATATGTTTAAGTTCCAGAATGACTATATAAAGAAAGCTGACGCGGCAACGTGGTGGGGAAGGGGAGCGAAATGGCCGATAATATCGTCCGGATTTGCGCGCGGGGCGATATCGCGCCGAATGCCGTGCAAGCTTTCGAGGTCGAGGACCGGCGGCTTGCGGTCTTCAATATCGGCGGCAAGTTCTATGTGACGGACGACGAATGCACTCACGCTTCCGCGAGCCTTGCCGATGGGATGTTGGACGGCGACGTCATCGAATGCGCCGTGCATATGGGCGCATTTCACGTGCCGACGGGTGCAGTCAAAGCGCCGCCCTGCGAGGTGGCGCTGCGCACCTATAAAGTTGTGCTGCAGGACGGCGAGGTTTTTGTCGATTTAGACCGCGACGCGGCCGGCGAACCTGCCTAATGAACGGTTTTGCTCGGGACCGAAAATATCTATAAAAGGCCGCTGGTTGCGAACCGTACCCAAATCCCGCGCTGATATTAAGGGAACAGAGGAACCGTATGACTTACTCAGGTCCTGGAGTGAAGACGAGCCCGGATTTTCCCATTCCGGACAAGATGAAAGCCTGGGTTCTGGGCAACCCGGGTGAGCTTAAACTCACGGAAAAGCCAGTTCCGGTTCCCAAGCGCGCCGAGGTTCTGGTGCGAATCGACGCGGTCGCGATCTGCGCCACCGATCTCGAAATCATCGATTATGGTTCGCCGGCCATGTTCCAAGGCGGCAAGCCGTTCAATAAGAATTTCACTCCCGGCCACGAATATATGGGCACGGTGGTCGCGCTCGGCCCCGGCGTCGACGAATACAAGATCGGCCAGCGCATCACCGTCGAGGTCCACGCCGGCTGCGGCCAATGCCGGCGATGCCGCGAGGGCATGTACACGTCGTGCCACAACTACGGCCTCAATTACGGCGATGTCGACAAGGGCCACCGCGCCAACGGCTTCACCACGGACGGCGGCTTCTGCGAATATCAGGTCAACAATATCAACACGCTGGTCGCCATTCCTGACACGATGTCCGATGAGGAAGCGACGCTGGTGGTGACGGCGGGTACCGCGATGTATGGGCTCACCGAGCTCGGCGGCCTCGTCGCCGGCGAAAGCGTGGTCGTGACCGGCCCCGGCCCGATCGGGCTGCTTGGTGTTGCCGTTGCCAAGGCGCTCGGCGCGACGCCTGTGATCCTGACCGGCACCCGCGACAACCGGCTGAAGATCGGCAAAGAACTCGGCGCCGATCACGTCATCAATGTACGCAATGAAAACGTGGTTGAAGCGGTGAAGCGATTGAACGGCGGCAAGGGCGTCGACTATGTCGTCGAATGTTCGGGTGCGACCAATGCGGTGACCGAAGCGGTGCGCATGGTGAACCGCGGCGGCAAAGTTTGTCTCGCCGCATTCCCGCATGAAGAGACGCCGGTCGATGTCGCGCACATCGTGCGCAACAACATCTATCTTTATGGCATCCGCGGCGAGGGCAAGAGCGCGACGCATCGCGCCGAGGCTTTCATGTCGCAGAAGCGCTTCGACGCCACCAAAATTCACACCCACACTTTCGCGCTCGACGATCTGCCGACCGCGATCCGCTATGCCAAGGATCGCGTCGACGATGCGATCAAAGTGGTGGTGAAGGCCAAAGGCGTCGCCGCCAACCGCGTCGCGGCAGAGTGATTTCTGACGGCACTCTAAAGCGAGAGATGGGGATGACCGGACATAGGCGAGCTACGCGACGCCGTTCTTCGAACGGCTATGTCCGGTCATAACCGGTAAGGGCCCCTGCCGTTAACTCTTGCGGATCCGGAACGTCATTAACCCTTTTTCCTTGCGCGTCTGTTCAAGCACGTCGCCGGTCTGGTTCAATAGGTTTGGTATATCGAGACCGGCGAGGGGATCGGTACACTCGACGACAATGATGTCGCCCTTTTGCATGCCGCCGAGCGCCTTGCGTGTGCGCAGAGCGGGGAGCGGGCATTTGAGTCCGCGCAGATTCAGCGTTTTTTCCGTCATGTGGCGCAGTGCTCGTAGAAATCCGGAAACTGCTGTTTAACATATCGGCGATGGCCGTCGATTCCAGCAACCAGCGCATTTCGCGCCTGACGCCGCTTGATGCGGTCCTGGCCTGCATCGACGCCCGCGTCGAGCCGGTGACGCCGCGCGCTTGTTCTTTGGTCTTGGCGCAGGGCCGCGTGCTGGCCGCGGATGTGACCGCGCCGAAGCTGCCGCCGGTTTCAATCGCACTGCGCGACGGTTTTGCGGTTGCCGCAGGCAGGGTGGCCGATGCCAGTCCATATACGCCGGCGCCGTTGACGCCGGCGCCGCAGCAGGTCGATGCCGGCGAATCGATGCCGGAAGGCACGGATGCCGTGCTGCCGCTCGACGCGGTTATGTTCGCAGGCGACCGCGCCGAAGCAATGGCAGCGGTCGCGCCGGGCGACGGCGTTCTGCTTGCCGGCGGTGATTGCATGCCGCAGACGATTCTGCGCCGCGCTGGCGCCAATCTGCGCGCAAGCGACATCGCCGTCATGACCGCCGGCGGCATTACCGACGTTACGGTGCGCGAGCCGCGTATCCGTATCGCCTGCGGCAGCATGACAAAGACACCTGTGGTGCAGGCCGCTGTTGATATGTTGACACGCGCCATCACCACCGCAGGCGGCATGGTGTTCAACGCCGGCACTGAGCCTGAATCCCTCTACGAGGCGCTTAGCGAGGCGCGTGCGCATGCCGGCTTTGTCATCGGCGGCACCGGCAGCGGACGCGGCGATGCGAGCGTGCGCACATTGACGAAATTCGGCCGCGTCGCGGCGCACGGCATTGCGGTTTCGCCCGGCGATACCGCGGCGTTCGGCTTCGTCGGCACGCGGCCGGTTCTGCTGATGCCGGGGCGGTTGGATTGCGCTCTGGCGATCTGGCTTCTGATCGGGCGTCATATCATGGCCAAGCTCGGCGGTTGTCGCGTCGAAGACACGCCGAAAATGCTGCCGCTCAAGCGCAAGGTGACGTCGACGATCGGGCTCACCGAGCTCGTTCCGGTGCGCTATGAGCAGAATTCCGCCGACGGCACTCTGGCGGATCCACTCGCCTCCGGCTATCTGTCGTTTGAAGCTCTGACCGGCAGCGACGGCTGGATCGTCGTTCCGGCGAACAGCGAGGGATTTGCCGCGGGCACGCAAGTTGCTGTGAGGCCGTGGCCTTAGAAACTAATGGCCATAACGACCAAACATACAGCCCGTACTACCGCGATCTTGGCATCTGTGCGGCGCGCCGCGCGACAGGAGCAATTCCTTGAAGTCGTCTCGCCCGACGAGGCGCGCCGGCGCTTTGCGGCGCATATCGATCTTTCGCCGCTTGCCGCGGAATCCCTGAGCCTTGCTGCGGCGCTCGGCCGTGTGCTGGCCGCCGATGTGATCGCTCCCGTCGACGCGCCGCCGTTCGATCGCTCCAGTGTCGACGGCTTTGCCGTGCGCGCCGCCGATACCACGGGCGCGAGCGATCGTGCGCCGAAGCGCTTTTTTTTGAATGCCGAAGTTCTTGCTTGCGGTATCGAGCCCACAGTCGAAGTCGCGCTGGGCACGGCGACGGCGATCGCGACCGGCGGCGTCATTCCACGCGGCGCCGATGCCGTAGTGATGATCGAGCACACCGAGCTGATCGAAGATGGGGCTTTGCCCGCCATCGACCTGCGCCGCGCCGTCGCCGCCGGTCAGTTCGTGTCTTACGCCGGCTCGGACATCGCGCGCGGCGAGACGCTGTTGCGCAAAGGCACCCGCGTCGGCTCGCGCGAGATTGGCATGCTTGCAGCCTGCGGTCTCGCCACGGTCGGTGTCGTACGTCGGCCCCGCGTGGCCGTGCTGTCGACGGGCGACGAGCTCGTGGCGCTGGGTGAACCGCTTCGTGCCGGCGGGGTGTACGACAGCAACGGCGCCATCATTGCCGCCGCCATCACCGAGGCGGGCGGCGAGCCGGTACCGTTCGGCGCTTTTCCCGACGAAGAGACGGCGCTCGGCAACGCCATGCGCGCGGCGCTTGAATCGTGCGACACGGTCGTGCTCTCGGGCGGCACCTCGAAAGGCGCGGGCGATCTGTCGCATCGCATTGTTTCAAAGCTCGGCGCGCCGGGCATTCTGGTGCATGGCGTCGCGCTCAAGCCCGGCAAGCCGCTCTGCCTTGCCGCGATCGGCGATAAACCGCTCACCGTGCTGCCAGGCTTTCCGACATCGGCGATTTTCACCTTTCACGCTTTTGTCGCGCCGGTGATCCGTGCGCGCGCCGGTCTATCGCCTGAGGCGGCGCGTACGGTGGCGGCGCGCGTGCCGGTACGCATCCCCTCCGAGCTCGGCCGTGAGGAATTCGTCCTGGTCTCGCTCGTTCAGAGCAACGATGGTCTGATCGCTTTCCCGACGGGCAAAGGCTCAGGTGCGGTGACGGCCTTCTCACAAGCCGATGGATTTTTATCGATCGATGCGCTCGCCTCCGCGCTCGACGCCGATACGGAAAAAGACGTCACGCTGATCGGCGACGAGGTGCGCGCGCCGGATCTCGTCATCATGGGCAGCCACGATATCGCGCTCGATGTCGTGGTTGGGGCGCTGGCCGACCACGGCTTTCACGCGCGCACCATCGCTGTCGGCAGCCTCGGCGGTGTCAGCGCTGCAAGCCGGGGAGAATGCGATGTCGCGCCGGTCCATCTGGTCGACCCGGCGACCGGCATCTACAACAAGCATCTGCTCGCGCCTGGCCTTGCGCTCGTGCCCGGCTGGCGGCGGATGCAGGGCTTTGTCTTCCGCGACGGCGACGCGCGCTTTGCCGGCAAGACGGCGGATGCCGCGCTGAAAGTGGCGCTCGACGATCCGTCTGCGCTCATGGTCAACCGCAATGCCGGCTCCGGCACGCGCGTCCTGGTCGACAGTCTGTTGCGAGGCGCGAAGCCCGCGGGCTACGCCAATCAGCCGCGCTCGCACAATGCGGTCGCTGCAGCCGTCGCGCAGCACCGCGCCGATTGGGGCGTCGCCATCGAGCCGGTGGCGCACATGTACGGACTGTCGTTCCTGCCGATTGCGCCGGAGCACTACGACTTCCTCCTGGTCGAGGCGCGGCGCGAACGGCCGGCGGTGCAAGCCTTCCTGCAAGCCCTGCGCGACGGAGCGACGCGCACACGGATTCGCGCGCTCGGCATGGAGCCTGCCGCCTGAATGGGCTGCCGGTTGTGCCGTTCTGGCCATGCCGAAAGACGGGTGTTAGCCTTCTGAACTTGGCGTGAAGCTTGCGCTTGGCGTGAAGCTTGCTTCTATGCGCCACGCAAGGAGAACAACATGCTTCATCGTCGCGATGTTATCCGGGGTGGCTTTTCGGCGCTGGCCGCGGTTGCAAGCCCGGCCGTCACACTTGCCCAAACCAAGCCGCTGACCAAAGTGCGCTACAACGAGGTCGTCCGTTCGTTGCTTTATGCGCCGTATTACGTCGCCTCGACCAACGGCTACTTCAAGGATGCCGGCCTCGACATCGAGCTTGCGACCGGCAATGGCGGCGACAAAACGATGGCGGCGTTGTTGTCCGGTAGCGCCGATATCGCGCTCGCCGGTCCTGAGACCACGATCTATGTCGCCAACAGCGATTCATCGACCAAGGCGCGCATCTTCTGCGGCCTGACCGCGACGGACGGCTTCATGCTGGTCGGCCGCACCAAGCCCGACAAGTTCGCGTGGAGCATGCTGAAAGGCCAGGACGTGCTCGGCTTCCGCCCGGGCTCAACGCCGCTCCTCTTCCTCGAAGAGGCCATGCGCATGAATGGCGTCAATCCTGACACCGACGTCAAGCTCGTCAACAATATCGCGGTGCCGGCGCGGGTCGGAGCCTGGCTCGCCAGCCAAGGCCAATATGCCATTTTCATCGAGCCCGACGCATCGCAATTGGAGCTCGACGGAAAGGGCTTTTTTCTCGCCTCCGTCGGTGCCACCGTCGGCTTTGCCGACTACACGGCCTTCATGGCGACCGACAAATATCTCGCCGACAATGCGCCGACAGTGCAAAGCTTCACCGACGCGATCTATCGCGCGCAGAAGTGGACGGCTTCCGCTTCAGTGGACGCCATCGCGCAGGCGGTCGCGCCATTCTTTCCCGCCGTCAATCCGCAGGCGCTGACCAATGCCGCCGCGCGTTACCAGAGCCTGAAAATCTGGAAATCGTCGCCGGTAATCGAGCCTCCGGCGATCGGAAAATTCCAGGACATTCTCGTGAACGGTCATGTGCTCGACGCCGACAAACGCGTCAAATTCGAGGACCTGGTCCGTACCGAATTTGCCAGCAAGGCGAAATGAGCCGTGCCGGAGGCTAAGGTCGAATTACGGAAAGTCGGTCTGCGCTATTTCGGCTTGGATGGGGAGACTGAAGCCCTCAAGGATATCTCGATCTCTGTCGCACCCGGCGAGTTTGTCGCCGTTATCGGGCCGAGCGGCTGCGGCAAGAGCACGCTGTTGTCGCTGATCTCCGGCCTTGTCGCGCCGACGGAAGGCGCGGTGCTGATCGACGACAAGCCGGTCACCGGGCCGAACCGCAAGGTCGGCTATATGTTGCAACAGGACTACCTGTTCGAGTGGCGGACAATTTTGGAGAACACGCTGCTCGGCGCCGAGATCCAGGGTCTTCCGATGGCCAAGGCGCGCGAGCGCGCAGCGCAGCTTTTGACCCGTTATGGCCTCGGGCAATTCCTCAATCATCTGCCGCGTCAGTTGTCCGGCGGCATGCGTCAGCGCGTGGCGCTGGCGCGCACGCTGTGCACCGGGCCCGATATCGTGCTGCTCGATGAGCCGTTTTCGGCGCTCGATTCGCAAACGCGGCTGGCGCTGGCGGACGAGATCACCGAAATCCTGCGGCGCGAAGCCAAAACCGTGATCCTGATCACGCACGATATCGGCGAGGCAGTCAGCATGGCCGAGCGCGTGATCGTGCTGTCGCGGCGGCCGGGCCAGGTGAAGTCCGATCACGCGATCCGCTTCGCTGCGGGCAATGGCGGACGGCCGACGACGATGGCGGCGCGCGACGCGCCGGAATTCCAGGACTATTTCAAGACCCTCTGGCAGGAGCTCGATATCCATGTCGAGCAATAATCATGTCGAACAGTGAACTTGCCATGCCCGCGGCGCTCAGTCGTCAATATAGCGATTGGTTGCGCCGCGAACGCCGCAACCGGCTGATCGTGCGCACGGCGCAGCTTGCGATCCTGGTCGTTTGCCTGATCCTGTGGGAGGTGCTGCCGCGGCTTCAGATCATCAACCCGCTGTTCACCAGCTATCCGTCGGCGATCTGGCCGACCTTCATCGACATGCTGAAGGCGAGGCCGCAGCAGGCCAGCATCCAGACCCATACGTTGTCGACCGTCTTTGCCACGATTGCCGGCTTCACTGCCGCGATGATCATCGGCACGGCGGTCGCAGCCGCGCTGTGGTGGTGGAACACGCTCTATCGCGTGCTCGATCCCTATCTGGTTGTCGCCAATGCCATGCCCAAGACCGCCTTCGTGCCCATCTTTTATATCTGGCTCGGCGCGACGCTCTCGATCTACGGCATGTCGCTTGCGATTTCGCTCTTCATCACCGTGCTGATGATCTATAGCGGCTTCCAGGGCGTCGACCCCAACAAGATCAAGCTCGCGCAGTCGTTCGGCGCCAGCAAAGCGCAAATTCTGCGGAAAGTGATTTTGCCGGGCAGCATTCCGACACTCATCGCTGCGTTGAAGGTCAATGCCGGCCTGTCCTTGGTCGGCGTCGTCGTCGGCGAATTCGAGTCGTCGAATGTCGGACTCGGCTATCTCATTCAATATGGCAGCCAGATCTTCAAAATGAATATCGTGATGACGGCGGTGACCATCCTCGCCATCGTCTCGTCGCTGATGTATCTCGCGATCGCGGCGATGGAAAAAGCGGTGATGCGCCGCCGCTGAGCGCTGTCGTGCGCGGATGTTTAGGCTGACTGGCGCTTCTCTGCCGCGACAAGCCGGGCGGCCGCCTCGTCCGTCGTCATGACGTCGCCGAAATAGACAACGAAGTTATTGAGCGATGCGGCATGGGTCTCGTCGCTCAGCGTCGCGTTGCAGTCGGAGACCATGATGACGCGATAATCGAGCATCATGGCATCGCGCGCCGTCGACTCGCAGCAGACGTTGGTGAGCGTGCCGGCGATGAGCAGGCTCTCGATGCCGCGGCTTCTCAGTTTGGCGTCAACGTCGGAGGAGCCGGAAATGAAAGCGCTAAACTTGACCTTCTTCGTGCGCTGATCGGTCGGAAGCGCTTCGAGCTTCGGATAGAGCGCAAAGCCCTCGGCCTTTTCGTCGAGATTGGCGAGACGGGTCTTGGCCCGCTCCGGCGTCAACATGTGCTTGTGATGATTGCCCCAGGTCTCGAGCGCACCCACTGCGGTGGTCTGCACCCAGACCACGGTTCCGCCGGCGGCGCGAAGGGCGCGGGCCAGCCGGTTGATATTCGGCACGATGCCGCGGGCGGCCGGGACTTCGAGCGGAAAGCCTTCGGCAACGAAGTAGTTCTGCATATCGACCACGACCAGCGCGGTGCGGGAAGCGTCGATCGTGTCGTGGCTCGGCAGCTTGCCCTGACGGCGCATGACGCGCTCTTTGACTTCAGCGGGTATGGCGTAGGGATGCATGAAAATCTCCGTCAGGAAGGCGATGTTGTGAGGGTAAGGTGCGCCACAACAGCCGTCAAATGCAGCTTCAATCAAATAGAAGGCCTCGGCCATGCGACTCGTCATGATAGATACTATGTTAAGCTGAGACGATCACGTTTTCGAATGAAAGGATCGGACGATCTGATGGTTGCGCGCGTTATCGGGCTTGCGGGCTGGAGCGGTTCCGGCAAGACGACGCTGGTCACGCGCGTGATCCCGGTGCTGGTCGAGCGCGGCCTGAAAGTCGCGACCGTCAAGCACGCCCATCACGATTTCGATCTCGACCAGCCCGGCAAGGATTCCTGGCTGCACCGCCAGTCCGGTGCGCGCGAGGTTGCCATTGTCTCCAGCCGCCGCTGGGCGATCGTGCACGAGCTTAAAGACGAAGCCGAGCCGCCGCTGATGGACATATTGGCGAAGCTCAGTGCCGTGGATCTCGTGATTGTCGAAGGGTTCAAGCGCCACGCTCATCCGAAGCTCGAAGTTTTTCGTGCCGCCGTCGGCAAGCCGTTGTTGCATCCCGAAGACGATTGCATTGTCGCGGTAGCGACTGACGCTTCCTTGCCGCAGGCCCAAGTGCCGGTGCTGATGCTCGACGATATAACCGGCATTGCCACGATGCTGCAGGCCGAAGCGCTGCCGCTCGATCGCATCGGCAAGCTCGAAGCGGCGCAGGACCGGGATCGGAGTTTGGCCTGATGGCGCAGCTCACCGATGACTGCTTCGCCTTCAACGGCCCGCTTCTTCCGGTCGACGAGGCCGAGCGCCTGATCGCCGAGCGGATTGCGCCGATCGATGGGCACGAAAGCGTTGCGCTGCGCACAGCAGGCGGCCGCGTGCTGGCGGGCGACGTCGTTGCGCCGGTGAATGTGCCGCCGTTCGATAATTCCGCCGTCGATGGTTTTGCGGTGCGTGCCGACGGATTGGCGGCAAACGGCGAGACGCGCCTCGCCATTGTCGATCGCATAACCGCGGGACATGCTTCGGACCGTGCGCTCAGAGCGGGCGAAGCCATTCGCATCTTCACCGGCGCGCCGATGCCGCGAGATGCCGATACCGTCTTCATGCAGGAAGACTGCCGTATCGAGGGCGATCATGTGACCGTACCGCCGGGGCTCAAGCGCGGCGCCAATCGCAGATTCGCCGGCGAGGATATGAAGGCCGGCGCTGTTGCACTGCCGGCCGGCCGGCGGTTGTCCGTGCAGCATCTTGCGCTTGCGGCGGCGCTCGGCCTCACCAAGCTCGATATGTGCCGCCGCGTTCGCGTCGCGATATTCTCGACCGGTGACGAGATCGTCGAGCCCGGGTCGGCTTTGCCGCGCGCGGCGCTCTACGATTCAAATCGTTATCTGCTCGCGTCACTGTTGGCGCGTTACGGCGCCGAGGTGACCGATCTCGGCATTCTCAGCGATGACGCGAAGGAGCTTGCGCGTGGGCTCGCGTCGGCCGCGGCCAATCACGATCTGGTTCTGACTTCAGGCGGTGTCTCGACCGGCGAGGCCGATCACGTGCGCGAGGCAGTCGAAAGTGTCGGCCGCTTGGTGTTCTGGCGGGTTGCCATCAAGCCCGGCCGGCCGGTGGCGATGGGCGTGCTGCGCGGATCGAACAGCGGCGAGGGCGCGGCTTTTGTCGGACTACCGGGAAATCCGGTCGCGGTGTTTGTGACCTTCGTGCGGGTGGTGCGGCCGCTGTTGCTGCGGCTTGCGGGCGCGCTGCCGGAGCCTCTGATCGCGCTGCCGGTGCGAGCGAAGTTTTCCTACAAGAAGCGGGCCGGCCGGCGGGAATATGTGCGGGTCGCGCTGCGCAAGGCGGCCGACGGCGCGATTGAGGCCGAGAAATACGCACAAGACGGCGCCGGCGTTCTCAGCTCGCTCACGGAAACCGATGGGCTGGTCGAGCTTCCCGAGGATGTGACCAAAGTCGAGCCCGGCGAGACGGTCGGCTTTCTGTCCTACGCGTCGCTTGTCGGCTAGGGCTCAGGGCTTGGCTTTGGCCGTGCCGTGGAGCTTCGTGAGTTTCGCGATCTCCGGCATGAATTTCCGCAACGGCGGCATGAAATGCTGTTTCAGCGCTTCGGTCGAGGCGCTGCGGATTTGTTGGGCGAGACGTTCGCCTTCACCCCTCAACGCGGCGACATAAATGGTGCGGTAAAACGGCTTGCCGGGAAACGGCAGTGCGCAGATCGGCTCGCCACGCTGCACCGATTTGATGACGGCGAGCGGCGGCAAGATGGTCCAGCCCGATCCGACCGCGACCATCGCCAGGACGGCTTCGGTCGTATCGAGATGATAGCGATGCTGGGCGACGACGCCGAGCTTTTCGAGAACGCGATCGAATCGCCCATGCAGGGTCGGATCGCGGCCGAAGCGGATGAGATCGAGTTCCTCGGATATCTGCGCGAGCGACAGATTGCGGATTTTGTACTTTGCCGGAACGATCAGGAGGAACGGCTCGGTAAGGATCGGCACTGCGTTGGCTTCGTCGGGTACGGGAGACTCGTCGGCCGTAATGGCGAAATCGAAATCGCGGTCGACGAGGGTGCGGAAGCGCGTGGCGTGGAAGCCTGAATCGATCGACCATTCGGCCGCGATATTGCGCAGCTCTTTGAAGATATGCGGCCCCATCGTCGTCGCGAAACTGTTGAGGATGCCGATGCGCAGGAGTGGCAATTGTGCGGCCGTGCCGAGCCGGGCCGTGCTGCGGAATTGCCGCACCGATTCAGTGATCGCTGCGGCATGTTTGATCAGTGCCGTGCCCTGCAAGGTGAGAACAGGCGGGCGCACCGAACGGTCGAAGAGCTGAATGCCGAGCGATTGTTCGAGACCGGCGATCGTCTGCGAGATCGCGGGCTGCGTCAGTTTGAGCTGTTTTGCCGCAGCCACCATGGTTCCGGCCTTGGCAACGACGGCGAAAACTTCGAGCGCGCGAATGGTCAGCCCGGCGCCGAGCGTCGCTTTGGCGAGGCGATCCGCGGCGTCGCCCGGCAAAACGATCCGTTGTGGCTTTGCTGGTTTGCGCATCCGCCGTTCTGCCCGCGTTGGCGCCGCCTTGCGCCGCGCGCCGTCGAGGTTATACTTAGTATAAGTCATGCCGAAGAGCATGAGAACCGGGACTGGCGCAGCGCGAACAAACCGGCCCGGACGGGAGGTAACGCATGGGCGTGAGGAAAGCCATTAGGCCTGCGATCATCGGGCTTGCAATCATTGTCGTGGCGCTTGCCGGAGCCGGCGGCGTGCAATCGGCGACGGCAGACTGGAAACCTCAGGGTAACGTCGAATTCGTGGTCGGCGCGGGCGCCGGCGGCGAGAACGATCGGGTGGCGCGGGCCATTCAGCGTGTGCTCACCAAGGAGCATATGGTCGATTCGATGACGGTGCTCAACAGGCCGGGCGCAGGCCAGATCGTCGCCATGAACTACCTGGCCGGCAAGAAAGGCGACGCCAACGAGATCGGCCTCGTTTCCGGCAGTTTCATTAATGCCATCGCCCGCAACGGGTCCGATCTGAACAAGCAACTGACGCCGCTGATCAAGCTGTTCGATGCTTATCAGTGTTATTTCACCAATGTGGATTCGCAGTACAAAAGCATGGCGGATGTCCGCAGCCGCCTGAAGGCCGATCCGACTTCGGTGACATTCGCATTCCCCGTCGGGCTCGGCAGCCCGCTGCATATTTCCGTGGTCAATGTCGGCAAGGCGGTCGGCGCGCCGCCGGACAAGATCGTCACCGTGGTGTTCGATTCCGGCTCCGACGTCTCGGCGCAAGCCGCCGGCAATCATATCGATGTCGGTGTCACCAGCATCGGCAGCCCGATGCCGCTCATTCAGGCCGGCAAGCTCCGCATGCTCGGCATTGCGGCGCCCGAGCGCCAGCCTGGCGAACTGGCGAAATATCCGACCTTGCGCGAGCAGGGGCTCGATGTCGTCACCGCCAATCCTTATACCGTGGTCGTGCCCACCGGGCTGACGCCGGAGCAGATCGCGTTTTGGGTGAAGGCGCTCGACAAGGTGCTGGAAGATCCCGACTTCAAGCTCGATTTGCAGCGCAATTTCTGGACGCTTGAGACGCTGCGTTATCCGGCGACCGTCAAATGGATGCAGGATGACTACGACGAGAACCGCGCGATCCTGATTAAGCTCGGATTGCTGCAATGATCGGATTGTCGCCGTGAGCGGCCCGCGCACGCTGTTCGAGAAGATCTGGGCCGACCATGTGATCGTGGTGTCGCCGCAGGGCGAGGAATTGCTCGGTGTCGACTTCAACCTGATCAACGAGGGCCAGTCGTTTCTCGCTTTCGACCAGTTGCGCATGGAGGGCCGCAAGGCGCGCCGGCCGGAGCGGCATCTTGCCGTGACCGACCATTATCTGCCGACCATCAATCGGTCGCTCGGCACCGCCGGCATGACCAATCCGGAGATCCGCCGCGTCGTCGAAATGCTCGACGAGAACTCGGCCGAATTCAAATTGCCGCATGTCGGCTGGTTTCATTTCGACCAGGGCATCGCGCACGTCATCTCGCCCGAGCTTGCGATCTCGCAGCCGGGCATGCTGATCACCTGTAATGACTCCCACACCGCGACCAATGGTGCCTGCGGCGCGCTCGCGGTGCCGATCGGCGGTGGCAATCAGCTTCGTCATGTCGTTGCGACACAGACCGTGTGGCTAAAAAAGCCGAAGACGCTGCGCATCCTTATCGACTGCGGATTGCCGGACGCGGTGACCGCCAAAGACGTCATTCTTTCGATCATTCATAAGATCGGCGTCGGCGGCGCGACGGGCTATGCCGTCGAATATGCCGGTTCGGCAATTCGCGCCATGTCGATGGAAGGCCGGCTGACCATCTGCAACATGTCGATCGAAGGGGGCGCGCGCATCGGCATGATCGCGCCGGACGACACGACCTACCACTATCTCTCCGGGCGGCGCTATGCGCCGCAAAGCAAGGACTGGGACGTGGCGCTGGCGCATTGGCGCACGCTGCCGACCGACGACGGCGCGGTCTTCGACCGCGAACTGCATTTCGACGCGGGCCGGCTGGCGCCTATGGTGAGCTGGGGCACGAGTCCGGAAGATTGTGCGCCGGTGAACGGCGCCGTTCCCGATCCCTCACGCATCGCTGATGCCGAGCGACGGCGCCACGTCGAGCGCGCGCTTGATTATATGCGGCTCACGCCGGCGACGCCGCTTGAGCAGGTCGCCATCGATCGGGTCTTCATCGGTTCGTGCACCAACAGTCGCATCGAGGATCTGCGCGCCGCGGCGCAGGTGCTTAAAGGCCGCCGCGCCGCCGTTCCCGGCATGGTGTCGCCGGGTTCAAGCGCGGTGAAGCGGCAAGCCGAAGCCGAAGGTCTCGATCGTATCTTTGT
>JBAUCK010000150.1:0-11476 GCA_049677525.1 Xanthobacteraceae bacterium | reverse complement strand
CGTCGAAGGATTTGAAGATTCGGTTCGACAGCCAGTTTTGTCGCATGAACTGCCAGATATTTTCTTGGGGAGTGAGCTCCGGCGCACGCGGCGGTAGCGGCAGGAGCGATAGGTTGCTGGGACTCTTGAGGTCCTGGGCGCTGTGCCAGCCGGCCTGATCGAGAATGAGGATCGCGTGCGCGCCGGCGGTTACGTTTGTGGCGATCTCATCGAGATGAAGCTGCATTGCTTCGGTGTTGCAGATCGCAAACCGAAGCCGTCCTGATCAAATGTGCGAAAGAATCTGCACGCTACCGATCATGATGCCCACCCTCACGTGCAAATCGGTGTACAAAGCTTTCAGTATTTAGACATTGCGTCCACCTTTCGGTACAGCGGGGGCTGCCGAAGGATCAGCGTTGATGAGCACTCGTAAGATCGGTCTCAAAATAATCGCCGCTCCGCCAAGCGGTTTGGTCTTGAACGCTCCACCCATACTCAAGCGAGATAGACCAATCCGTAGATTATATATGCGGCCAGTGTGGCACGATCTTGCTGCATGCCGAGGAGAACCGAGTGCATAGCATCGTAATCCACTGCGGAAACTGCGGAGCATATAATTCTACAGACACTTAGGTGTCTCTTTGCCTCCCCTCCCCAATGCTTGCAGAACAAGCCGCTATTTTTTCTCCAGCATCAACAGACCTTCTTTGCGGATGAGTGGCTGGATCATCTCGGCCACCTTGGCTAAGAGCCAAGGCAGCAAAACTTCCAGGCGAATATGGTCATCGGCGACAGCTATGTTGCCACTGGCCACTTGCCCGAGCGCGCTGATGCAAAATTGCAAGTGATCGCCGGTCCATGTTTCCTGCCGGACCGTGAATAGTTGGCCGAAATTGGACTGCGCATCGCCCAGACCCAATTTTAAGCGGCGGACTGCCTCATCCTTGCCAAGGCTATGCGGAATCGACACGACGAGAGGTTGTGGCATGGAAAGCTCCGAGACGTTTCGATGCGGATATAGGATTGCTCACACGCCAATCAAACGCGCGCAAAGTTCCGCGACTTGTCAAAAGATGTATTCATCGAGACCGCGTGCGCGTTGTTGGAATGGACGCACGGTCAATGGCGAAGGGAATGGATGACATAGGCTCGCCAAGGGAACAAAAGCCACGCGTTGCCGACTTCCATCGACTATCGCCGGAGCCTCTGAGCCAAAGCAGCCGTTCTTCACTCCATGGGGGTCACTGCCGCGGTCGTGATGGTAAACGTCGATCGTCCGGTTGGGCGCGGCCCGAAGAA
Organism: Xanthobacteraceae bacterium; assembly: GCA_049677525.1. GTDB lineage: Bacteria > Pseudomonadota > Alphaproteobacteria > Rhizobiales > Xanthobacteraceae > BOG-931. The sequence continues at coordinate 10,195 of JBAUCK010000150.1, read as the reverse complement.
TCGAGCGCATTGCGGCTGTTCTGGAAAATGAAGAAGACCCGATTTGCATCGGGCCTCTCGACTTATTTCTGCTGTTGGCTCTTCGAGTGAGCCTGCTCGCTATGTTGGCGAGCATTTTGCGAATGTTGCTGGGCACTCGCTGAGTGTTCTTTGCCCTTGGCGTGGTCACCTTTCTCATGATGTTCAGCTGCGGCGCGGTGGGATTTGGCGGCGTTTTCGTGATGTTCAGCTGCTTTATTGTGCTCGTCTCGAGCCATGGGGTTTCTCCGGCTAAATTTAAGGGGACAAAGGAGCAACAACGGATGTCTGCATTGGTTCCTCGTCTGAACGAAATCCCCATCGGGGAAAGGCAGGTCGCTTCCCCCGGTCACTTAGCTTTTCATGCCCTCTTTGTGAACCGGTCCGCGGCATCCTTGGCCGGCTGCATAGCTTCTTGCGCGACGGTCTGAGTCAGGCTCGTCAGTTCTTGGGTTTGTTTTTGTAAAGTCTGGACCTGTTGCTCAGCGAAACTTTTCAGGCTTTCAAAAGCGTCAGTCGACGATTTTGCGGTAACAAGGCTCTCGGCAAGATCAAAGCTCGCTTCAGTATTTGCGCGCATCATATTGATCATCTTGAGATTGAAGTCACGAAGACTATCAATTGAGGCGGAAAAGCTACGTCCCATTTGATCCAACCCTTGTTGCGCTGCTGCCTCGCCCATCCGTAGGTTGTCGCGCGCGACGCTGGCTCCTTGATCGAAGCTGCTCATGGCTCTCTCCTACGCGGTACTGATGAACGGCAAATGCCGTTTATGTCTATTTCTAGACACACGCTGACGGACGATATCGGTGTGGGAAAAGTTGGAGGAGGGACAGCGGTGCCGCCCGTCCTGTGGTCAATCCCAGTAGCGATCGCAAGTTCCGCTCTGGTTTGCTTTATTATTGCGCCAACACCTGCCGGAATGGCTCAGCGGCCTTGTTCGATTGCGGCCCTGAGCCGACGCGTCGGGCGGCCGCCGGCCGCTTTTGGGGCCAACAAAGCCGACATCCCGAATTGACGAGCCCGTGTCGACGCCTGGCACAAAGCCGCTGTCGATGGTGGACAAACGGCACGCTACTGGACACTCGATGTCGAATACAAAGGGGGAACTATTGCGTCCAGTGTTGTAAAGACACAAAAGCTTCATTAAGCGCTCAGAAAAGCAGCCGGATGAGCTTTTTCGGAAGCGTCGTTCGCGATCGCTAAGATTCTATCGACTGTCGCGCTCAGGGAATGCTGGACAAACTCTTCACGCTCCAAGATGTCGCTGGTCTTCATTTCCGCTGAGGCTCCCAAGAGCGCTATTAACGTAGGTATTTCAGACGTTCGACGGCGTATGCGTCGCACGGCGTACCGAACCTGCGCGGATGAGGGAGCACCGACATAGCAAAGGCAGACAAGTGCAACACCCTTAATGTCCCAGCCCATTATTCGAGACATCGAGAGGGCCTCCGCGTGTTCGACCCGAGCGCCAATGCCTCGGCGATTGAGAAGCTGGGCGATCATTAACGCGGCCGCTTCATCGAGAAGGCCTAGACCTGGAATACATAAGACGGGCGTTCCGGTCTGCCACTCTTTACGGAAAGCTCCAACGATGGGTTGAGCCTCGGCTCTCTCGAGCCGAGCGAGCGGCGACTCTACTGTGTTCGAAGCAACATCTTCGGTGAGAACCTCATCTTTATCCACATGTGTGCCAAGATCGTCGACGATTTCGGCGACGGCGTCGCGAACCCGCTGCATTCGTTCGTTATCGAGCAGTCCGCGTTCCGCATCATCCTGCGCCAGGTGCAAGCCTTCGAGGAGGATTTCGTCATAGAAAGCGCTCAGAGTATTTTCCTGCAAGAAAAGTCGCGCCTGCTCAGCGGCCTCGATCGGGTCACGCGCAAGCATGCGCTGATAGATCAACTCGGCCGGCTTCAAGGGGGGGTCATCGCCGAACATCACCTCCAGAAACTTCAAGTGCTCGACGTGACGACCGAGAACGACCAAACAGATTGTCAACGGGGTCGCGAGGATTAGGCCAACCGGACCCCACAGCCACGTCCAGAAAGTGGCCGAGGCGATAACCGCGACAGGTGACAAGCCCGCGCTACGGCCATAAACGAGCGGCTCAATAACCTGTCCTGCAATGACCTCGACGACCAGAAAGAGCGCCGCCGTAGAAAGGACCATTGTCCAGCCTGATCCGACCGCGGCTGCAAGGATCAGCGGAAAAATCGCGGAAATCACCGCGCCGATGTATGGCACGAAACGCAGTATCATCGCCAGCATTCCCCACAAGGGGGCGCTTGGAACGCCAATGAACCACAGCCCCATTCCGATTATGAGACCGAAACAAGCGTTCAGCCCAAGCTGGGTTAAGAACAACCGACTAAGTCGCTCACCCGCATCGTCAATTGCCGCAGTGGTGCGCTGAAGATCTTTGGCGCCCGCCAGCCGGACGAGCCGGTTCCTAAGATCTTGATGCTGAAGCAAGATGAAAATAACAAAAATAACGACGATTCCGGTGGTCGTGAGGGGGTGAATCAGCGGCTCAATAAGGGCCGTTAGCGTCTGAAGTGCGCCCGGGTCCGGCTGTCGCACTTCCACGGGAATCGGTTTGTCTGGCGCGGCCCTGCCACGCAACATGACTCCGGAGTTGTCTTTCGGCTTATTGATCTCTTGGCTGAGATCACGCAACACCTCGGACGCCCGTTCCAGCGTGCCGGTGCCTGCCGCAGCACCTCTCAAGCTATCTATTTTTTCGCCTAGAGTAGTTTGGTATCGTGGAAGGTCTCTTGCGAGACCATTAACTTGGGAAACCATCAAGGTGCCCAGCCCGAAAATCCCTGAGAAAGCAACCAGCCCTACCACGGTTACTGCAATGACGCGGGGTAAGTACCACCGCTGCAGTAAGCGCACGAACGGCGAAAGAATGAAACTCAAAAGAATGGCAAGAGCGATGGGTACTAATACTTCCCTACCGAAATAAAGCGCAGCAACAACCACGACGCCCACGAGTATCGTCGTAACTGAGGCTTGCGGAATCGGCTTGCTCAGCACCGGGAATTTTTTTGGTGATGATGCAGGCAGCACAGGTTCTCCCTATGGGGACATTTTTCATGCTACCACGACGTCGAGCGGAGATCGCGAAATCTCGTCGTGATTGAAAATGGAACTTTCGTAAGGAAGTTCGCATCGCGTGGACGACGGGATCCATTCGATCGGTAAATCCCCTAGGCGCGAAAGTTCGTCAACTGTTGGATAGCTAGAAGGCAAGATGTGTTGTTTCCTGATGTGGTGACTCAGATTGCCTCTGATAGCGCAAATTGCCGACAATGATCCAGGTACGCTGCTTCGTGCAAAGCAAACAGCTCGACAACGCTGGCCCACAACCAGGGCGGCGCTTCGAAAGGGCATGCTTCAGCTGTTGCCCGGCGTGAATTTCAAGTTGGTCGGCAATGCTCATATATTCGGCCCTTCAACACCTGGGAATAGACGACATAAGAGATAATGGCCTGGTACTCGCGTGACAGGTCTTCATTCAATAGTTCCGCCAAGCGATCGCGGGAGGTGAGCTTGCCGTCGTTTGTTGTTTGCTGCTTCGCCATGAATTCCTATTCATTCCCCATGTGACGCCGTTCGTTTTTAAGGAGGCGCGCTTCACAATTGTCTACGTCAATTTTCCATTTTCTTGCAATCTCGTACGCAAGAAGCCCGGCACAGGCCGGGCTTCTTGCGTATTGCTTCGAGATGCCAACAGATCACTTCTATATTGAACACATTCCAACGGCGGAAGGTCCACAATAGTTCCATCGATCGAAGATCTACGTACTGTCGGCGGTGCGCGTTCTGTCGCTCGCGCCAGGCTTGAGTACTCGTCATTGTCGTTACCGCCGCCGCCGCTCTCAATAGACCGGCAACTTTCTTGGCTATATTCTCTCCAAAGGTATTAACCCCTACGGCAACCCGGGCGACAATCCGGAGAGCCTTGAAAAGGTCAGCACCTAATCAATCCCGTGCGTGCGTATCCGCCGGGACATGGCGCACGATCCTGTCATGGGCAGAACCGTCGAGTATTGCGAAGCTCATGACGACGAAGACCGCGAAAAAGTAAAGCAGCATGAACAATCGCACCGAAGGTTCTGGAATATCACGTAGAAGGGCCAGTTTAAGGCTCATCAGAATTAACACCTCAAAAACTCGAGCGCCCCTCATTACGTCGACTCAAACTACGACGCGCCGATCCTTGAAAGAACAAGAGAAGCGTCCAGCCGTGACTTCGTGCACTACAATGGCCTGTGAGTCCTTCCAAGGAGCCATCCGAGGCCAAGCGCAATGGCCACAGCCGTATAGGGCTTATCCTCGATCGTGCTTCGAAGCATATCCTCGAACGAGCGAGCCTTCTTTCGCAACCCTTCGGCTGCGTCGCTCGCGGCGTCTTTCGTTTGACCGTACAGATTTTCGGCGGCGCCTTGAGCCCGGTCCATGGCGCCTTGGACTTGGCTCTTCGTATCACCGGTTGCCCGGCCTATGCTCTCTTCGACTTTCCCGCCTAAATTCCTGGCGGTGCCTGTCACTCGATGCTCATCCATCAAACTCTCCACTAAGTTTTTTTTATTCAACGAAACCGCACAGCCGATTTGTTATTTCTTGTTCGGCATCCAGGTCGTTGACTCTTTGTCGTAGGTGAAGCCAGGGGCCTCTTTCAGTTGATCCTTGGTCGTGTTCATGACCAAGTACCATTTGTTGTTGTCTTTACTCGTGACGCGCACGGCATCGAAGGGAACCGAAACATCCTTTTCGCCGGCACCCAGAAAGCCGCCAACGGCGACAATCAAAGAGTCGATCCGGCCCGATTTATCGACAAGAACGTCGGCAATGTCGCCAATCTTGCTGTCTTTCGGGTCGTAGACGCTTTGCTTGTACCAGTTGGTTACCGTCGCTGAGTTGGCCGGAATGGCGTGGTTGATCTTCGCAGATTGAGCAAATGCGGCTGTAGAAATCGCCGCGGTAACGATAGCAATAGGGGCGAGTTTGATCATGGAAGTCTCCCGTGGAGGCGAGCGTGCCAGCCACTCAAAAAGCGTTTTGGAGTGTGGTCGTTGGATTACGGCTGGCCATTGCCAGCTCCTGCAACCACCAAGCCCGCGGGAGCCAATATGTTCCCAAACGGAGGGGAACGATTGTTTGGTGGGACACTTGGTCCACACCTAGGCGAAATGCCGTCTGACGGAACGCCTAACAGATCGGTACACAAATCGAGAAGCACTGTTCGTCCCGTCGGCTCCCCACAGGGCCGTCATCATCATCAGCCAGTCGGCTGGTGCACGGGCATCATTTCGGAGTTAATCATGACGAAAGAACCCAAGAAGCTGAGCGACTTGTTCCACGATACGTTAAAAGACATCTATTTTGCCGAAAGGAAAATTCTTGCAACGCTGCCCAAGATGGCAAAGGCGGCGCAGTCCGCGGATCTAAAACGGGCTTTCGAAAAGCATAGGGGTGAGACGGAAGGCCATGTTACGCGGCTGGAAAAGGTCTTCGCCTCGATCGACAAGAAGCCGCAGGCTAAGACTTGCGACGCCATTGTCGGGATCACCGAGGAAGGTGCCGAGATCATGAAGGAGTATAAGGGTTCGCCGGCGCTTGATGCGGGCTTATTGGCGGCGGCACAGGCGGTCGAGCACTATGAGATGTCGCGCTACGGCACGCTCAGGACATGGGCGCAGGAGCTTGGCCTGAATGACGCGGTGGGGCTGCTTGAGCAAACGCTCGAGGAAGAAAAGAAGACCGACGCGACGCTGACGAAGATTGCGGAATCTGTGGTCAATCAGCAAGCGGAAGCAGCCTAGAGATAAGTAATTTGCCGCGGTTCACGAAAGACACTTCGCTGCCCAAGGTGCGAAGTGTTCTTATGACCACGCGACAAAAAACCCGGCTTGAGGCCGGGTTTTCCGCATTCTATGCGTGATATCGACGATTACTTCTGAGTCTGCTGGCCGGGCTTAAAGCCACCGCATTATCAGCGTGCCGCAGCCTATTATGGGTCAGCCGCCGCCATCGCCTTCGTCCGACGGCGAATTGCGCGAGCCTGAACCCGGCGCGGAGCCGGAAGCGGACGAATGCGCGCGCATCGTCGGATTGCTGAGCCCTACTCCGGTCTCGATTGACGATCTTATCCGGCTGTCGCAATCATCGCCGCGCGTGGTGCGGATGGCTCTGCTCGAGCTTGAAATCGCCGGACGCCTGGAGCGCCACGGCAAGCGGCTTCCTCATCAAGCTCTCCCACAATTGGGAAGCCTTGAATCACAACTCGCGACGAATGGGAATCCTTATTGAGTACAGACCCTAGAGCGTGACTGTTTCAGGTTGAAGCGTTTGTCGCTCTAGGATTTTGATTGAGCATGATCTTTTCGGAAAACCGGCTTCCGCCCTCGGATCAAGTCCATGGGCATGCTTTTCCGGATCATGCTCTAACGCATGTTTCCCCAAGGATCGGCCTTCTTCACCGGAATCTGCTTGAGCGCATCTCTGTAGGCCTGCTCGTCAGCCTTCGGCGGCCTGGATTTCGCATCTCGCGCCTGCATTTGTTGCCGCGCGGTTGCCGCGCCCTGCGCCTGGGCGCCGAGGGTGGAAACCGAAAGCCCGAGCAAAGCAAGGGCGGCGATCACGAGCGGAATGCGCATAGCCAAATGCTCCGGCGTGGATACGCCGTCCATGATGCGCTAGCGCCGCGCCGCCAGCAAGCCGCGCTGACCGCCGTCGTAGTGTCCTAATTTGACTCTGGCGGCTCGTACCACACTGTCACAACGATACACGGGTAGGTTCCAGCGTTGGGCTTTTCAGCTACGGCCGTAAGGACAGTTTCACTCTTTATGATCGCTGCTGAGCCGATATTGTCCAGCCACGCATTGACCTGCTTTTCGATTTCGCTGGCCTTCTCGTCCATGAAGACCTTTATTTTCATTGGGGCTGGCATCCTAATTACTCGTTCGCTCCACCAATTCCTCTAGCGACCATACCGATCAGTCACGTTCGCCGCCATAGCTGGCGTGACACGCGTGGTCTTGTGAAGGCGCACGAAATTGTTGTGCACAAAATGAAGGCTCAGGGCCGCCTGCAAATTTTTGGGCAGCGTGCGCGCGTTTTATGGCTTGGCCGACTGGTCGGGCTTCGAGCCGCGCCATTTCCAGGATTTCGCTCAGCGTATCGAGACCGTTGCGCCTGGCGATTTTGGCAAGCTCTCCGGTGAGCGCCGCTATATAATGTGCCACAGATTCGGGAGTTTCTGCGTCCGCCGGACCGTTGCTGTCGTCCTTGTTCGGCATTTTTTGGTCGCATGGCCAGCGGGTTGCTTTAGCGACGACGCCCGCTTGCCATGTCGATGTTGACTGCGCAGTTGTGGTTTTTCTTCCCAAAGTCCCGGCTTTTGGGTCCCGACTTTTGCCTTATACGTACACGTTGAGCTTGGCATATAAACAACCCTTGGATGTATTCAAGGGCAGTGCAGATGGTGCGCGTTTATTTCATCATTTGCCGTTAGATCTCTGACGGATTTTACCGGGCACATTTGACAGGCAGGCCGTCATTACCCATGTTCCCGGCGGCCAGCCTGCCCTTCCCTAAGCCGCGAACGGGCGAAAAGGCCCTAGAATCATCGGGTTATACATGAATCTTGTACTGGTGGAATCGCCTGCCAAGGCGAAGACAATCAATAAATATCTGGGCAAGGACTACGAAGTCATGGCCTCGTTTGGCCATGTGCGCGATTTGCCGCCGAAGAGCGGTTCCGTCGATCCCGACCACGATTTCCGCATGCTCTGGGAGGTCGATCCCAAGGCGGCGAAGCGGCTGAACGATATCGCCCGCGCCGTCAAAGATGCCGACAAGCTCATTCTCGCCACCGACCCCGACCGCGAAGGCGAAGCGATCTCCTGGCACGTGTTGCAGGTGCTCAAGGAAAAGAAGGCGCTGACGTCCCAAACGGTCGAGCGCGTGGTGTTCAATGCCATCACCAAACAGGCGGTGACGGAGGCGATGAAGCATCCGCGCGCCATCGACCAGGCGCTGGTGGATGCCTATCTCGCCCGCCGTGCGCTCGATTATCTGGTCGGCTTCACGTTGTCGCCGGTGCTGTGGCGCAAACTGCCGGGCGCGCGTTCGGCCGGCCGCGTGCAATCCGTGGCGCTGCGGCTCGTCGCCGACCGCGAGCTCGACATCGAGAAATTCGTCAGCCAGGAATATTGGTCGCTCCTGGCGACGCTGGCGACGCCGCGCGACGAAACCTTCGAAGCGCGCCTGGTCGGCGCCGACGGCAAGAAGCTGCAGCGCCTCGACATCGGCGGCGGCGCGCAAGCCGAAGCGTTCAAGCAGGCGCTCGAGACCGCGGCTTTCGCGGTTTCATCGGTCGAAGCCAAGCCGGTCAGGCGGCACCCCTATCCGCCCTTCACCACGTCGACCTTGCAGCAGGAGGCGAGCCGCAAGCTCGGCTTCGCGCCGGCACATACGATGCGGGTGGCGCAGCGCCTCTATGAAGGCATCGATATCGGCGGCGAGGCCATCGGTCTCATTACTTATATGCGCACCGACGGCGTGCAGATCGCCGAGGAAGCGATCGGCGCGGTGCGCAGCCTCATCGAATCCGACTACGGCAAGAACTACGTGCCCGGCGCGCCGCGTCGCTACGAGACCAAGGCGAAGAACGCGCAAGAAGCGCACGAAGCCATCCGCCCGACCGAATTGACGCGCCGGCCGCGCGAGACCAAGAACTTCCTCGATGCCGATCAGGCCAAGCTCTACGAACTCATTTGGCTGCGCACGGTGGCGAGCCAGATGGAGTCCGCCGAGCTCGAGCGCACCACGGCCGATATCGAGGCCAAGGTCGGCAGCCACATTCTCGACCTGCGCGCCACCGGCACGGTGGTGAAGTTCGACGGCTTCCTCACGCTCTATAATGAAGCCCGCGACGAAGACGCCGAGGACGAAGACTCGCGCCGCTTGCCGCAGATGAGCCATGGCGAACGCCTCGCCAAGCGTTCGATCGCCGCCGACCAGCATTTCACCGAGCCGCCGCCGCGCTATTCGGAAGCCTCGCTCGTCAAGCGCCTGGAAGAGCTCGGCATCGGCCGGCCCTCGACCTATGCCTCGATCCTGCAGGTGCTCAAGGACCGCAAATATGTGCGGCTCGATAAGCGGCGCCTCGTGCCCGAGGACCGCGGCCGCATCGTCGTCGCGTTCCTCGAAAGCTTTTTCGCCCGCTATGTCGAATACGATTTCACCGCGGGGCTCGAGGACAAGCTCGACCAGGTCTCCAACAGCGAGATCGCCTGGCGCGACGTGCTGCGCGATTTCTGGCGCGACTTCATCGGCGCCATCGACGGCACCAAGGACCTGAAAATCTCGCAGGTCATCGATACCCTCAATGACCTTTTGTCGCCGCACCTGTTCCCGGCGCAGGCTAGCGGCCCCGATCCGCGCGTCTGCCCGACCTGCGGCAATGGCCAACTGTCGTTGAAGCTGTCCAAGTTCGGCGCCTTCATCGGCTGTTCGAATTATCCGGAATGCCGCTATGTCCGCTCGCTGTCGCAATCGGGCGAAGGCGGCGATATCGGCACCAAGAAGCTCGGCGAGGACCCGGAAACCGGCCTCGACGTGACGGTGCGCTCCGGCCGCTTCGGCCCCTATCTGCAGCTCGGCGAAGCGACCAAAGACGGCGAGAAGCCCAAGCGCGCCGGCCTGCCCAAAGGCGTGGTGCCCGATGAGGTCACGTTCGAGCAGGCGCTCAAACTTCTGTCATTGCCGCGCGATGTCGGCGCGCATCCCGAAGACGGCGAGATGATCAAGGCCGGCATCGGCCGCTACGGGCCTTACGTGCAGCACGGCAAGATCTACGCGAACCTGGAATCGCCCGAGGACGTTTTCACCATCGGCCTCAATCACGCGGTGACGCTGATCGCCGAGAAGAAGGCCAAGGGCCCGCGCAAGCGCTTTGGCGCCGATCCGGGTCGTGCGCTGGGCGACCATCCGACCCGCGGCGGGCCGATCACCGCCAAGAAGGGCCGCTATGGGCCCTATGTCAGCCATGACGGCGTTAATGCGACGCTGCCGTCCGACAAGACGCCGGAGACAATTACGCTCGAGGAAGCCGCCACTCTGATCGACGCCCGCGCCGATCGCGGTCCCGCACCCGCCCGCC
>JBAUCK010000149.1:0-2919 GCA_049677525.1 Xanthobacteraceae bacterium | reverse complement strand
CCAGCCCGGTGCGGCTCTATCCGCTGCCGCACATGGCGGTGGTGAAAGACCTGGTGCCGGATCTCACCAATTTCTACGCCCAGCACGCCTCCATCGAACCCTGGCTCAAGACCGTGTCGCCGACGCCGCGCACCGAATGGCGGCAGAGCCACGACGACCGGCAGAAGCTCGACGGACTCTACGAGTGCATTCTCTGCGCCTGCTGCTCGACGTCATGCCCGAGCTATTGGTGGAATTCCGAACGCTATCTCGGTCCGGCGGCGCTGCTGCAAGCGCGGCGCTGGCTGGTCGATTCCCGCGACGAGGCGACCGGCGAGAGGCTCGACAATCTCGAAGATCCGTTCCGCCTCTACCGCTGCCACACCATCATGAATTGCGCCAAGGCGTGCCCGAAGCATCTCAATCCGGCGCAGGCCATTGCCGAGATCAAGAAGATGATGGTGGAACGGCAGGCTTAGCCGCTGCTTACAAGCTAACCTAAGCCGTAAACTGAACGAAGAAGCGCGACGGCTTCGTCCCGCTGGAATGGCACGCCAAACGATTTTAGATCTAGTGTGTCGTCCTTCGCCGCAAGATCGAGAAAGTGCTTGAGGTCCGCTACGATCGGTTCACCGAGCTTGATAGTCGCATCACGCGGCAAGAGTTGCGCAAGGCGGAAGACATCGGCGCGGTGTTTCTTGATGTTCTTGCTGTCGATCTTCTCGCCCTTCGCCACCCGCTCGGATAAGTCGAGGAAAGCTCGCGCTTTGAAGGGAATGAGTAGCGTCTCGTCCACGACGGTCACGCCTTCGACTACGCGTTTCGCCGACTGTATCGCCTCGTAATAACTATCATCAAGTAAGATGGCAGAGAGGCTCACCACGTCCTCGTCGACCGGAATAGGCGTGAGCCCGGCGTCATTACGAAGCGTCAGTGTTTCCGGCTTGCGCGAGAATAATTCGATCATAAACGGAAAGCCCTTATCTTTGGGTCGATGGAAGCGGTAGAATTCCTTTTTCCCATCGCTATGCTCGCGCGCCTCGTATCTTCCTGCACCGAGAAAGGTCTTAAACTTTTCTCCGAATGCAGCATCGACTACTTCGACGCAGAGCACCATGTCGATGTGTTTGGTTGCCCTGAATGGGAGACCAGCGGCATCAAACAACAAGTCGCATGCCGCCCCGCCGATGACGGCATATTGATCCTCATGCCCAGCGAAGTACTCGCGAAATTTTTCGAGACCCACTACCACACGAATCCCTCCAGGAGTTTCTCGACCGCCATCGAAACTCGCTCATCGTGATGATGATAGAATTGGGCGTAAAGCGACAGGCGATCGACGACCGATCCGTCGGATAGTCCGGCAGGATCGTAGGACCACGTTTCCACCGCAATGTCCGACTCGTTTTCTTGCACCTCGACAAGACTGAAGGCTCTTTTAGTTGACTGCCAGTCGTTTGCTGCCACCGCGTATGTGGCCGTCTTGGATCGAGAGAGGTCCGTCAATTCAGCGAGTGCCGTTTCGCCGGCGCGCTTCAAATTCGACGTGAGTGGCAAGTCTCGAATATATTTCACCGTCCGCACAGGACTCCGCAACAGGGCACGAGCCAGTTCCAAAAGCCGCCGGCCTTCAGCCTTGAATGTTAGGTGTCTTTCCTTGCCGTGCCGTTCTGTGTTAGCGAGCTTCAACGCCACAAGATCCTCGAATGCGCGTCCAACCGACATCGCGGAGTAATGCAGGCGCTCCGCGATTGCCGATGGCGTTGTTGCGTGAGCATCGAGATGCAGCATGTGATGAAATAAGACCGCTTGACCCGCTGGTGAAAGGCCCTCGGCGCGTCGAGAGTACGATGTGCGAAAATGCTCTCGCAGGTCGATAGCACCGGAATATGAAGCTGTTTGCCAGGCACGATAAAGCTAATCCCTTGGCCGATCAGGCGCGACCGATTGTGGGCAGTCATTGTCATGGCTGCGAAAACGACAGTCGTGTTGGCAGTCGAACGTACCAACGATACATGTCTGGCGATTTCGGACGGTGTTGCCGGAGTTTCGCGCGCAGCGAGAATGACGCAGCGTTTCCCGACAATACGAGCCTCGAAAAGATTATAGGTGCGCTCAATAAATGCGGGCAGGCGCTTCGACCCATCGAACGGTCTGACACGGATACGATGATGCCGTCGCGGAGAGATAACGCTCGAGATCCGCCAAAAATATCTCGCCCATCCGTCACCCATCCTAACTTTGAAATGCACAATAACATTGCTATTGTTAGCGTTCAAATATGAGGTTAGTGTACGGTTTAATCTAGCCTTTTTCGTCAGCTCGCGTCGCGGAGAACGGTTCGAAGCGGCGCCTCCCAACGAGTGTGCGATCCAGCGCTGCTGGCACACCGCCCATCGCCAAGGCTGCCGGAGACCCCGGCATGGGTTCAGTGCGCTGGTCCCGAACGGCTTCAGAACAGCACCAATATCACTTCAGAACAGCACCAATATCAAAGGTCATGTTCCCGACCGTCACATTCGGTCAAGCCGTATGCGACGCGCTACAATTTCAGCTTTCGCTTCCGCTGCCCGAGCGTGCGCAGCCGCAGCGCGTTCAGCCGGATGAAGCCCTCGGCGTCGCGCTGGTCGTAGGCGACCTTGCCGTCCTCGAAGGTGACGAGGTCCTGATCGTAGAGCGAATATTTGCTCTCGCGGCCGACGACGCCGGCATGGCCCTTGTAGAGCTTGAGCCGCACAGTGCCGGTGACGAATTCCTGGCTCTTGTCGATCGCCGCCTGCAGCATTTCGCGCTCCGGCGCGAACCAGAAGCCGTTATAGATCAGTTCGGCATATTTCGGCATCAGCTCGTCCTTGAGATGCGCCGCGCCGCGGTCGAGCGTGATCGATTCGATGCCGCGATGCGCGGCAAGCAGAATCGTGCCGCCCGGCGTCTCATACA
>JBAUCK010000148.1:0-11325 GCA_049677525.1 Xanthobacteraceae bacterium | reverse complement strand
ACGAGGCCCGAGGCCAACATCATCAAGCTGCCCAACATCTCCGCCTCGATCCCGCAGCTCAAGGCCGCGATCAAGGAACTGCAAGGCAAGGGCTACAACGTTCCCGACTATCCGGACAACGCGACGACGGAAGCCCAGAAGGACATCAAGTCTCGCTATGACAAGGTGTTCGGCAGCGTCGTCAACCCGGTATTGCGCGAGGGCAATTCCGACCGCCGCGCGGCCGGCGCGGTCAAGCAATACGCCCGCAACAATCCGCACAAGATGGGCGCCTGGAGCGCCGATTCCAAATCGCATGTGGCGTACATGTCGGGCGGCGATTACTTCGGCTCGGAAATCTCGACCACCGTCGCGGCGGCGACCAACGCCCGCATCGAACTTGTCGGCGCCGGCGGCGCCGTCACGGTGCTGAAGGCGAAGACGCTGCTTCAAGCCGGCGAGATCATCGACGCGGCGGTGATGAGCCGCAAGGCGCTGCGCGCCTTCTTTGCCGAGCAGATCGAAGCCGCCAAGAAGGATGGCGTGCTGTTCTCACTGCAAGTGAAGGCGACCATGATGAAGATCGCCGATCCTATCGTGTTCGGCCATGCCGTTTCCGTTTACTTCGCCGATGTGATCGAGAAGCACTCCGCCACGCTGAAACGTCTTGGCGTCAATCTCGACAACGGCTTCGGCGATCTGCTGACGAAGATCGAGACGCTGCCGGAAGCTGAAAAAGCAGCGATCAAGGCCGACATCAAGGCCGAATACGCGCAACGACCGGGCCTCGCCATGGTCAATTCCGACAAGGGAATCACGGGCCTGCACGTGCCCAGCGACGTGATCATCGACGCTTCGATGCCGGCGATGATCCGCGAGTCCGGCCGTATCTGGGGCCCGGACGGCAAGCTGCACGACGTCATCGCGGCGATCCCGGACCGCAGCTACGCCAGGATGTATCAGGCGGTCATCGAGGACTGTAAGGCCCACGGCGCGTTCGACCCCAAGACCATGGGCTCGGTTCCCAACGTGGGATTGATGGCGCAGAAAGCCGAGGAATATGGCTCGCACGACAAGACGTTCGAAATTCCCGCGGACGGAACGGTTCGCGTCGTCGCCGATGACGGCAAGGTGCTGCTGGAGCGTCCGGTCGAGACCGGCGACATCTTCCGCATGTGCGAGCTCAGGGACGCCCCGATCCAGGACTGGGTCAAGCTCGGGATGCGCCGCGCGCGCCTCACCGGCACCCCTGCGGTGTTCTGGCTGGACGCCAAGCGCGCGCACGACGCCCAGGTCATCGCCAAGGTCGAGAAATATCTGAAGGATCAGGACACCACGGGGCTCGACATCCGCATTCTGCCGCCGGTCGAAGCGATCAAGTTTTCACTCGAGCGCATCCGCAAGGGGCAGGACACGATTTCCGTCACCGGCAACGTGTTGCGCGACTATCTGACCGACCTGTTCCCGATCATGGAGCTCGGCACCTCGGCCAAGATGCTGTCGATCGTTCCGCTGATGGCGGGCGGCGGCCTTTTCGAGACCGGTGCCGGCGGCTCGGCGCCCAAGCACGTGGAGCAGTTCCAACACGAGGACTATCTCCGCTGGGATTCACTCGGCGAGTTTCTTGCCCTCGGCGCGTCGCTCGAGCATCTGGCGCAGACCTACAAGAACGCCAAGGCGCAGGTTCTCGCCGAGACGCTCGACACGGCCATCGGCAAGATCCTCGAGTTCAACCGCTCTCCTGCGCGCAAAATCGGCGAGCTCGACAATCGCGGCAGCCATTTCTACCTCGCTTTGTACTGGGCTCAGGCGCTGGCCGCGCAGACCAAGGACGCAGAGCTGCAAGCCCGCTTCAAACCGCTGGCCGAGACGCTCGCCAAGAACGAGGCCAAGATCAATGCCGAGCTGATCGGCGCGCAAGGCAAGCCGGTCGACACGGGCGGTTACTACCTGCCAGATTCCGCCAAGACATCGGCCGCGATGCGGCCGAGCGCCACGCTGAACGCCGCGCTGGCCGCGCTCTGACGCGGAGTCCGGCGGCGGGCGTTTCCGAGGTCACGACTCGAGGCCATGACTCGAGGCCATGACTCGCTCGATGGCGAACTCGTCGAGCGAGTCCCTATTCCGGGCGGCAACGCCGCCCTTCTCGCCGTGACCTGATTCTTGTTATAGAGCCGGTCGCAGCTGCAGGGGTAGCGTCGCCGGAGCGCGCGCCTGATCGCTGACGATTCAAACTCCAACCGACCGCGCTCCAAGGGGATCGAAGCTCCATGGCGAAAATCAAGGTTACCAACCCCGTCGTCGAGATGGACGGGGACGAGATGACCCGGATCATCTGGCGGTACATCAAGGATAAGCTGATCTTCCCCTATCTCGACATCAACCTGATGTATTTCGATCTCGGCATGCAAAAGCGCGACGAGACACGCGACCAGATCACCATCGATGCGGCCGAGGCCACCAAGAAGGTCGGCGTCGCGGTGAAATGCGCCACCATCACGCCGGATGAAGCGCGCGTGAAGGAATTCAATCTGCACGAGATGTATCGCTCGCCGAACGGCACCATCCGCAACATCCTCGGCGGCGTCATTTTTCGCGAGCCGATCCTCTGCAAGAACGTGCCGCGGCTGGTGCCGGGCTGGACCCAGCCGATCATTATCGGCCGCCATGCCTATGGCGACCAATATCGCGCCACCGATTTCAAGGTGCCCGGCAAGGGCAAGCTTTATCTCACCTTCGTCGGCGATGACGGCAAGGAGATCAAGCGCGAAGTGTTCCAATTCCCGGGATCGGGCGTCGCCATGGCGATGTACAATCTCGACGACTCGATCCGCGACTTCGCCCGCGCCTCGATGAATTTCGCCTATAACCGCGGCTATCCGCTCTATCTCTCGACCAAGAACACCATCGTCAAAGTCTATGACGGCCGCTTCCAGGACATTTTCCAGGAAGTGTTCGACGCCGAGTTCAAGGACAAGTTCGCCGAGAAGAAGATCACCTATGAGCACCGGCTGATCGACGATATGGTGGCCGCGGCGCTGAAATGGTCGGGCGGCTATGTCTGGGCTTGCAAGAATTACGACGGCGACGTGCAGTCCGACACTGTGGCGCAAGGCTATGGCTCGCTCGGCCTGATGACGTCGGTGCTGACGACGCCGGACGGCAAAGTGGTCGAAGCCGAAGCCGCGCACGGCACGGTGACGCGGCATTACCGCGAGCATCAGAAGGGCCGCGAGACCTCGACCAATTCGATCGCCTCGATTTTTGCCTGGACGCGCGGGCTGACCCATCGCGCCAAGCTCGACAACAATGCGGAACTGGCAAAATTCGCTTCCACGCTCGAGAAGGTGACGGTCGGCACCGTCGAGTCCGGTTTCATGACCAAGGACCTGGCGCTCTTGGTCGGCCCGGATCAGAAGTGGCTCACCACGACCGGCTTCCTCGACAAGATCGACGCCAACCTGAAAGCCGCGATGGCCTAGTCGTCGCTGCCGCAACAGTTCAACGAGCGCATTGCATCACTGCACTGCGCTCGTTTTCGTTTGATCGATATAAATCAGCGGCGCGGATCGCCGAAAACGCCGTGCTTCGGCGATACCGGGATCAAAACTCTCTGCCGAGCATCCGGTCGACCGACAGCCGTCCGCCGCCACGGAAGAAGATCGCGGCGTAGAGCACCAACAGCACCAGCGGATATTCGAAGCCACCCTTGGGGCTCGAGAAGCTGTAGCCGTTGGGGTAGTGCCAGAAGGTGATGATGAGGAATTCGACCGTGAGCATCAGCGCGATCGGGCGCGTCAAGACGCCGATAGCGAGCGCTATGCCACCGGCGAACTCGAGCAGGCCGAGGAAGTAGGCGAAGGCGAGCGGCATCGGCAGCCCGAGCGGCGTCACGACGTGATCGGCCACGCCTTGGATATTGCCCCCGAATAGCTTGCCATAGCCGTGATAGACGAGGATCGCCCCGGCGACGAAGCGGATGATGGAATAACTATAGGGCGCGACGGACTCGTAGAGGCCCGCAAGCCCCGGAAAGATCAATCTCGATCTGTCAATCTGTCCCGTTGTGTTCCCGGCAATGGACATTTGTTACTCCCCCTTGTTGAGCCCTCGTGGGCGGTTGACGCAATTCATTCGGGCACGACCTGCAAACGCGAAGGCCGCAGCCCGGCCCGATCATACCCGGATAAAACACCGCATGAAGTGACGAATTCCGTTGTATCGGCGCGGCTGGCAAAGCCATGCCGAAGGACCTATCTACCACGAACGACAAAACCTGTGGGGTTGCGCCCATGAGTAAGCCTGGAAGCAAGATCGGAACGATCGCGCTCGTCGTCGCATTGCTCGGCCTGCTCGCCGCGACAGGCTGGTTTGCGATCCACACATGGATGTCGGTCGAAGGTCCGGCTATGTCGACCTCAGGCTACGTCGCTATGACGCTTGGCGTCGTCTTCTCGGTCGCGCTCGGTTGCGGGCTGATGGCCCTGGTCTTCTATTCGAACCGTTACGGCTATGACGAGGCGAGCCGCGACGCCCTGCCCGTGCCGCGCGACGAAGACCGGCACACTTGAACGCCGGTGCGGCGTTGAATCGGCGCCGGCATTTGTCTAGCCTCCCTGCCAATTCCGGATCCTTTGAAGACATCCGGCGCAAGTGGGGGAGTGCTTTATGACGCGAACCATCCGGTTACAGAGCGACAGCAACGCCCACGACCGGCCGTGGCGGGTCGCGGTCGAGCAAGGCTTCTTCGCCGCCGAAGGCCTTAACGTCGAATATTTCGAGGACAATCCGAACGGTGTGGCCGGCCGCGTGGAAGATTTTTCCAAGCGCTGGAAGGAGTCGCAGCTGCAGAACGGCGCGCTCGAAGTCTATCCGGTCTGCGAATGGGGTGCGATCGAGCGCGTGCAGGCGCTCGGCGGCGGCAAGATCATCGGGCTCGACACCACCGTGCGCACCGGCGCGCTGATGGTGAGCAAGGATTCGAAAATCCAATCGGCCGGCGAATTGCGCAATGTGCCGATCGCGGTGACCTGGCATGCCGGCACATTCTATGCCGCGATCGAAGTGCTCGAAGCGGCCGGCGTGCCGTTCGAGGACATCAAGCTTGTGCATGCCAATGACCGGCTTGAAGCGCTGTTGAACGGAACGACGCAGGCGGCCGCTTTGATGGAGCCGCTGGTCAGCCGGGCGCTGGCGAAAGGCGCGCGCAAGATCGCCGATCTGCGCTGGCGCGGCGGCATCGTCGCCGGCAATGACATCGACGAGGAGACCGCGGGGAAGCTGCGCCGCGCGCTCAACCGCGCCATCGCCTGGCTGCGCGAGAACGACGAACGCTCGCGCGAGCAGGTGTTGCGCGATCTTTCTCCCGAGCAACGCCGAAACGGGCTGATGCCGGAGCTCGTCGGCGTGCAAAGCTATGAGGCGGGCGAATTTCAGGAAAAGGTCGATTGGATGCTCGACCGCGGCTTCCTGGAGCAGGCGCCGGTCTATAACGAGGTCGTGCGCAGCAAATAAGACTTGCCCGGTCCCACTTAAGCCCAAAAACCGGGCTCAAAAAACCTGAGCTCAAAAAAACCGGGCAAAAAAGCAAAGCCCCCGGCGGGGAAAGTCACCGGGGGCCATGCTCGCTATAGCCAGCATCGGGAAGCTGAAGATGGTGATAGACTTCCCGCTGCCGGTCACTGCACCTGAGCCACGAAAATGCGGCAGAAACTTGTGCGCTGCAACACTCATGGCGATCAACAGCGCGTTATCAGCGAGACAGGTTGCCGCATCTGGCGAGCGCCGCCGCGCCGGCCAGTAGGCCACATAAATTTCAGATAAACGCGACCGGTCAATTACGAAGAATTGTACGGGCGGGCTGCCTAAAAGGCAGGGTGTAGCATGAAAACAATGGCCTCGCTGCAGGCAGCCCCTTATGGTCCGCCGCGATCATAGCCGGACATGTTCACCTCGGCATAGGCGCCGGGCATGAACGCCCGGAGATAGGCGAAGCGACATTTTGGCAGTGCTCAACGCAGACAAAATGAGCGCGGCATTTGCCGCCACAAGGCTCGCGGCGGGCCAGCTTCTCGAACAGCTGAGCGCCGAGGAGCCTGACGATTTGCAAGCCGGATTCAGCAGGCCCGCGAACAGCAATTTGACCGCGCTGCGCCGCGAATTGCGCGGCATTGCCGTGGCGCTGGTGCTGGTGCTGGCGACGACGGTCGTGGCGCTGGTGCTGCGTCAATATCTCGGCATTCTGCGCGGCGCCGTGCTCTATCTCGTCCCGGTGATGATCGCCGGCTATCAGTACGGCGTCATTCCGTCGATGGCGGCCGCGGTCGCCGGCGTGCTGATATCGGGCTACGTCTATTTCGCGCAGCTCTACCGTTTCAAGGTCGCCGAGCCGCAGGAAATTCTCAATCTCATCTTGTTTCTGGTCGTCGCGGTGTTTGTGTCGCGTCTCGCCGCCCAGGCCAAGCGCCACACCACGATCGCCCGCAAGCGCGAGCGCGAGATGAGCGATCTCTACGCCTTTTCGCGCCGGCTTGCCGCGGCCCCGAGCGCCGCCGACATTTTCGTCGCCATCCAGGACCATCTGGCCAATCTGGTGCAGCGCAAGGTCGTGCTGCTCGGCGCCTCCGAAACCGGCGCGACCGAGAGCGTGCCCGAGCGGGTGCGCGACGAGGTCAAGCGCGTCGAGCAGGGTGAATGCGGCGAGCGCACCATCGACGACGGCAACGGCAATCTCTGGCTGGTGCGGCGGGTGTCGCCGAAGACACTGGATTTCGGCAGCGTCGCCGTCGATCTCGGCGCGGTGTCGGGCCCGGCGCTGGCCGACCTGCGCCAGCGCATCGACGACGCGCTCGCCGACGCCGCGGCGACGCTTGAGCAGCTCGATATCGCGCGCGCGCTCAACGAGGCGAAAATGCGCTCGGAGAGCGAGCTCCTCCGCGAGGCGCTGATCGGCTCGGTGTCGCACGAATTGCGCACCCCCCTCGCCTCGATCCTCGGCGCCGCGACTATTCTTTCCAATGCGCCGCTGCTGATGCGGGATGCGCGGCTTCATGCGCTCACCGGCGTGCTGCGCGACGAAGCCGAACGCCTCAACAACGACATCCAGAACCTGCTCGACGCCACCACGATTTCGAGCCAGCAGGTGCGGCCGAAACTGCAATGGATCGAGCCGGTCGACATCGTCAATGCCGCGGTCGAGCACAGGAAGCGCAGGCTCGCCGGCCATTCGGTCACGCTCGATCTCGATTCGAATTTGCCGATCGTGCGCGCCGATCCGGCGCAAGTCGGCCAGGCGCTGGTGCAGATCCTCGACAATGCCGCGAAATATTCCAACGAAGGCGCGCCGATCCGCGTCGCCGCGCGGCCCAGCGGCCACGCCGTCGTGCTGTCGGTCCACGACAGCGGCGCCGGCCTGAGCAGCGAGGAAAAGCGTCTGGTCGGCGGACGCTTCTTCCGCGGACGGCGCCACGCCGCGACCACGTCGGGCTCGGGCCTTGGGCTTTGGATCGCGCACGCCTTTATCTCGGCGAACGGCGGCAAGGTCGAAGTCGAGAGCGACGGCGTCGACCTCGGCACCACTGTTTCGATTTATCTGCCGTCATCGGGCGAGACGGCGCCAATGGAGGTTACCGTTGATGACTGAGATTCCGTCCACAGTGCTGGTGATCGACGACGAAGTGCAGATCCGGCGCTTTCTGCGCACCGGGTTCGAGCTCGATGGCTTTACCGTCCAGGAGGCCGAGACCGGCGCCGAAGCGCTGCGTTCGGCGACCTTGAAGCCCTCGGACCTCGTCATCCTCGATCTCAATCTGCCGGACATGGACGGTGCTGATGTGCTCGAGCGGCTGCGGGCCTGGTCCACGGTGCCGCTGATCGTGCTTTCGGTACGCGCCAATGAAGCGGAAAAGGTGCGGCTTCTTGAGCTCGGCGCCGACGATTATGTCGTCAAGCCGTTCGGCATGGCGGAGCTTCTGGCGCGCGCGCATTCGGCGATGCGCCGGCAATTGCGCGCCTCGCGCGGGGAGCCCGTGGTCAAATTCGGCCCGCTGTCGATCGATTTCGCCGCGCGTGCGGTGTTCATCAACGACCAGCGCGTGACGCTGACGCCGAAGGAATATCGGCTCCTGCAGATCCTGGCCCAGCATTCCGGCAATGTCGTCACCCATCAATTCCTGCTCCGCGAAGTCTGGGGCAACGAACATATCGACGACACCCATTACCTGCGCATCTTCGTGCGCAAGCTGCGCCGCAAGATCGAGGCCGATCCGACCCAGCCGACAATCCTTCTGACCGAGCTCGGTGTCGGCTACCGGCTGGTGATGTCCGATCCGCCGGCGGCTGCGACGCAACAAGGGGCTCATGGTAGCCAACCGGGTAGCCAAGGACCGCAAGAAACCCCCGACATACCGTCCGGATTTTCAGCCGCGTAAAGCACCAAAAGCTACGTTGTAGCGGGCGACCCAGGCGCCGGCGGGCGCAGAGGACTGCCCGGTTCCAGAGAATTTGGAACTCGGGACGAACGACCTAAGTCGTTTTCATCACTGATGAAATTTTCGCGTCCTGACCGCGAGGCGGTGGTATTGCGGCAAATTGGAGGCAAATATCAACTGGATTTGAACTTTTGACCCTTAGAACCCTTATCCAGTTCGTAACGACTAACTGGGGTGCAGGCGGCGACGCTTGCTCGGGTTCTTCGCTTCAAATCAAACGGCGGGGCATTTCAACCCGCAAACAGGGACGGCCGCTATGACCAATTTGAGAAAGCTCCTCGGCATGGGCGTTTTCGGTGGCGTTTTCGGTGCGCTCGTCGCCGCGACCACGTTAGCCAGCACCACCACGACCTTTGCAGCGCCGCGCTATGACGGACTGTGGAGCGTCTCGATCGTCACCGAAAAGGGCGATTGCGACCGCGGCTATCGCTATCCGATCCGCATTTCCAACGGCCAGCTGGCCAATGCCGCCGACACCAATTTCAACATCTCCGGCAAGGTTGGCGACACCGGCTCCGTCACCGTGACGGTGGCGGCGGCCGGCAAGAGCGCCACGGGTTCGGGCCGCCTGACCGCCAATGCCGGCGGCGGACATTGGACCGGCGGCGCCTGCTCCGGTAGCTGGACCGCCGAGCGCCGTGGCGCGTAAGCGGGCATGTCAAATAAGCGAGTTCTGCTCTGAGCTGATTACTGCGAAATGCCCGGCCAGGGTAACCTTGGCCGGGCATTTCGTTTTGCGGATTGAGAGCCGTGTCGCGTTGAGCAGGCGGCCTACGCCTTACCCTTCGGCCGCCTCTTCGTCGTCGTCGGCCTTGGCATCGTCGCCCATGAGAATCTTTTCCGCGATCAGACCGGAATTCTGCCGGACCGCCGCCTCGATCTTGGCCGCGATATCGGGATTGGCCTTGAGGAAGGTTTTGGCGTTCTCGCGGCCCTGGCCGATGCGCTGGCTGTCGTAAGAGAACCAGGAGCCGGATTTTTCCACGACGCCGGCCTTGACGCCGAGATCGACCAGTTCGCCCACTTTCGAGACGCCCTCGCCGTACATGATGTCGAATTCGACCTGCTTGAACGGCGGCGCGAGCTTGTTCTTGACGACTTTGACGCGGGTCTGATTGCCGACCACTTCCTCGCGCTCCTTGATGGCGCCGATGCGGCGGATATCGAGGCGCACGGAAGCGTAGAATTTGAGCGCATGCCCGCCGGTCGTGGTTTCCGGCGAGCCATACATGACGCCGATCTTCATACGGATCTGGTTGATGAAGATCACCATCGTATTGGAACGGTTGATCGAGGCGGTGAGCTTGCGCAGCGCCTGGCTCATCAGCCGCGCCTGCAAGCCGGGCATGCTATCGCCCATCTCGCCTTCGAGCTCGGCGCGCGGCACCAAAGCCGCGACCGAATCGATGACCAGCACATCGACCGCGCCGGAACGCACCAAAGTATCGGCGATTTCGAGCGCCTGCTCGCCGGCATCGGGCTGCGAGATCAGAAGATCGTCGACATTGACGCCGAGCTTGCGCGCATAGATCGGATCGAGCGCATGTTCGGCATCGATGAAGGCGCAAATGCCGCCATTCTTCTGCGCCTCGGCGAGAACATGCAGCGCCAGCGTGGTTTTGCCGGACGATTCCGGCCCATAGATTTCCACCACCCGGCCGCGCGGCAAGCCGCCGATGCCGAGCGCAATATCGAGGCCCAGCGAGCCGGTGGACACGGTCTCGATGTCCATCGAATGCATGTTCTTGCCGAGCCGCATGATCGAACCCTTGCCGAAGCTGCGCTCGATCTGGGAAAGCGCGGCATCAAGAGCCTTCGATTTATCCATGGACGATCCTTCGACGAGACGAAGCGCTGCACCACTCATTTCGCGTGCTCCTTATGGCCGGGATTCGGAGGACACGGAAGCGGCCCGCACCCTTCTTTACCGCCGTTTTTTGCCCGTTTCCGTCCGGTTTAAAGGCCATTTCAGCCCCACCCGGCCGACCCGGACCCGCCGGCTGGCCCCCATGGCCCGCTAGCTCTTTGGCTAAGGCAGCACTGTACATGATCTGTTCTATGTTCGCAATATGTTCTCACAGAAATTTGGGGTGCTGTCCTAATTCCAAGCCCTTTGTCCCAATTTGATTTTCGGACTGTCCATTCGCTTAGTACCTCTTTTGACGCTAGAGCTTCGGCCGTCGCTGCCTTAAATATAAGCATCACCGGCAACGCCCCTTGGTTAGGCGTCGGTGGCTGAGAGTTGTCGTGCTCCCGCCTACAGGAATAGGAGGAGCCCATGACCACTTATAAGCCGCGCACCCCGCATTCGGATTCGCTCAAGCGCCCAGACTGCGCGGAATGTGGAACTTTGACGCGGCTCTTTGGCATAGAGCCCGAGGAACCCGGCTTCGAATTGCTGTCTTTCGAATGTCCGTCTTGCCATCACATCCAAACCGCGATTGGGAAAGCGTAGGCCGCCTCAGTTGGCGGCCTCACACTTCTCTAGTTCAATCTTCATTTCGACCGGCTCCGTCTCGGTGTCATAGATTTGCGAAACGTTCATTGCGAACGTTCGAAACCAGCGCACCCGCGCAGCCGCAGGCCACTCTTTTTCCGAAGTCGAAATTTTCTTTAGCAGTGCGATAAGAAGTGGGTCGAGGGCTAGGGTCCGGACTCAATTGATCCACCAGGTAACTGCGGCTGCCAAGAGGATTGACGAGAGATAGACATCAACGCGCTTGTCGTAGCTGTTGCGATCCTCCGGAAATCCTTGAGGCGACAGAACATCCGCTCGATCAGATTGCGTGCCTTGGAGGCGACAGGATCGTAGGCTGCGGGGTGCTTTCGGGTCGGAGGATCACGGGCTCACAGCCGT